>DATHKX010000101.1:0-40659 GCA_035488835.1 Gemmatimonadales bacterium | reverse complement strand
GCTGTCAGTTGGGCCGCTGTGGCTCAATGTGGCCGTCCGCGCCGGGATGCAGCGGCCGGGGACGCAGGTGCGCCGCGTCGCGCCGTGGGACGCGTTTCTGGTCCCGGCCGCGGCCACGGCGGACCTGCGCTGGGACCCCGGGGATTACGTCGGCGTGGACGTCGCGCCGCTGGTGCGCCTCGCGTCGGAGTTCGCGGCCGGGTTCACGGCGGGCTACTTCACCAAGGCGCGCGATCACTACGCGTTTCAATCGACGCAGGACTCAGTCGCGCTCGCAACCCGAATGGGATTCGCCACGCCGGCCAGCGTGCTGGACCAGGGCACGGCGCAACGCTGGCTCCGCCTCGGGTTTGCGGTGACGTACCACGCCCCGAGCGTCGAGGGAGGGTTCTCCATCGAGCAGACCGTCAGCGGCGCTGGGCTCGTCGCCGGGGCGACGGTGTATCGGCTCGTGCTCCGGGCGACACGGAAGCTCTTCTGAGCAGCTCGGCAGCGTGACTGAGCGCGGTTCGCATGTCGGGGTCGCCCAGCATGCGGGCAAGCTCCCGCGTCCGGGCCTCGCCCGTGACGACCTGTACGTCGCTCGTCGCGATCCCGCCGCGGGCCCCCTTTGCCACCACCAGGTGATGATTAGCGTACGCCCCGATCTGGGGGAGATGCGTGATCACGAGGGCCTGCCGGCCCCCCGCCGTTGCCTGCGCCACCGTCGCGAGCGCCTCCCCCACGCGTCCACCTACCTCACCCCCGATGCCCTGGTCCACCTCGTCGAATACGAGCGTCGGGACTGCGTCGTGCTGCGCCAGAACGACCTTCAACGCCAGCATCAGGCGTGAGAGCTCGCCTCCTGAGGCCACCTTCGCGAGCGGTCGCGCCTCGAGGCCGACGTTCAGCTGGACTTCGAAGACAACATCCTCGGCGCCATGGGAGCGGGGAGCCCTAAGGGAGTCCCTGTCGGTCCCAGCGAGCAGTACCAGTCGAGCCGCGAATCGGCCTCCCAGCATTCCGAGCGCCGGGAGCAATCCGTTCACGGACTTCGCGAGGCGCGCGGCGCCCTTCGTTCGCTTGGCCGTGAGCGCCGAGCAAGCGCGTGCGAAATCCGCGGCGGCCGTCTCGCGCTGCTCGGCGATAGTGCGCAGGTCCAGGTCCGCGGTGTCGAGCAGCTCGAGCTCGCGCGCGGCTCGATCGCGAGTGGCCAGCACGTCGGGGAGTGTCGGGCCGTACTTCTGGGTGAGGCGGAACAGCACGTCGCGCCGCTGCTCGACGGCCCCGAGGCGGTGTGGGTCGCTCTCGATGGCGGCGGCGTAGTCTCGCGCCGCCTGGGCAAGCTCTGCGACGTGCGCGAAGGCGCCGTCCAGGAGCTCCTGCCACTTGGCGAGAGAGGGATCGAGCCGCGTCAGGCCGCCGAACAGCTTGGCCGCGCGGGAAAGGCCGGCGGTGTCGAGCGCCTGCTCGAGCTCGCGCGACAAGCGACCCAGCTCGTCGGCGTGGGCGAGTCGCTTCGCCTCGACGTCCAGGGTCTCCACCTCGCCGTTCTGGGGCGCCGCGCGCTCGATTTCTTCGAGCACATGCCGGAGGTAGTCCGCTTTGCGGCCCACGTCCTCGCGTCGCGCCGTGAGGTCCGCCTCGCGCCGCTCGAGCTCGCGCAGACGTTCGTGGGCATCGCGTACCGCCGTCCGCTCCACCGCTGCATCGGCGTAGGCATCGAGCATGTCGCGCTGGGCGTCTGGGCGCAGCAGGGACTGGGTCTCGTGCTGGCCGTGCAGGTCCACGAGCAGGGCGCCGAGCTGAGCCAGGACACTCACGGTCGTCGGGCTGCCGTTGACCCAGGCGCGGGATCTCCCTTCCCCGCTGATCTCCCGCTTCAGGACGAGTCGGCCGTCCTCGGGCTCCACTCCCAGGGCGGCAAAGGGCGGCACAAGGCGGGAAAGGGCGGCAGGGGCGAATTCAAAGGCGCCCTCGATGACGGTCTTCTGCGCTCCGGGCCGCACCACGTCGGCCGACGCGCGCTCGCCGAGCAGCAGGGCGAGCGCGTCGACCAGCATGGACTTGCCGGCGCCGGTCTCCCCCGTCAGGACGTTGAGGCCGGGGGCCAGGGGGAGTGTGACGTCGGCGATGACGGCGAGGTCGCGGACGCGCAGCTCCGTGAGCACTACTTCCGCTCACGGTCGGAGAGGTCCCCCCATTGCAGCTTCTTGCGCATGCGCGCGAAGAAGCCTTCGGGCCCCAGCCTGACCAGGAGCACCGGATGCGCGGCGCGTTTCACGACCAGCCGCTCGCCGGTGCCCATGGTGGTGCCGACCTGCCCGTCGAACGAGACGAGCACATCCTCGGTCCAGGGAGGAATCGGCTCGACCGTGACGGCCGCGGTCGAGGGCACGACCAGCGGCCGGACGGCCAGGGTATGCGGGCAGATGGCCGCCACAACAATGGCGTCCACGCTCGGAACGACGATCGGTCCGCCCGCCGACAGCGCGTAGGCCGTGGACCCGGTGGGCGTGGCCACCACGATGCCGTCCGCGGAGTACTGCCCGACTTCGTCGCCGTCCACCGACACGCGGAGCCGGATGACCCGTGCCACGCCACCCTTGTGCACGACGGCGTCGTTCAGCACGATCGGCTCGGCGCGGCTCCTGCCCTGCTTGTCCTCGATGAAGGGAGCGAGGGCGAGACGCGACTCGGTGGCATAGGCCCGGCGCACCAGGGCGTCGAGCGCCCAGTCGAGGGTCTGCGAGGTAGCGGTGGTCAGGAAGCCGACCCGACCGAGGTTGACGCCCAGGATGGGCGTATGGGCGCCGTTGAGCGTCCGGGCCCCGCGCAACAGGGTGCCGTCGCCGCCGAGCGTGATCAGGCAGTCGAGCTGGGGTGCGCGCTGGAGCGGTGGGGGCGCGGGCTCAGGCCAGAGCGGCGCGATCTCCTCCTCGGTGTACAGCGCGATCCCGACCCGAGGCGCGACCTGCGCGAGATGCGCGAGGATGCTCTTGAGGTCGCGGTAGCTGGGGTTGCCGACGACCCCGACGTTCATGAGTGGGTGAGCGATTGCTCCGCGGCCAGCGCGCGCACGCGCGCCGCGATCCCGGCGCCGGTGAGACCCACCTCGGCGAGCTGCTGCGCGCGGGGCGCATGTTCGTAGGTGCGGTCGGGAGCGCCGAGCGGGACGACGCGGGTCTCCGGGGCGCCGGTCTGCACCAGACCGGCGATGAAGGCGCCGAACCCGTTGGTCACCGTGCCGTCCTCCACGGTGACGAGCAACCGATGGTCGCGCAGCAGCGCGTCGAGCAGCTCGCGGTCCACCGGCTTCAAGAACCGGCAGTTCACGACCGTCACGTCAAACCCCTCGCCCGCGAGCTCCTCCGCGGCCGCGAGCGCCGGCTGGCACATGGCGCCCACCGCGAGCAGGGCGCACTCACGCCCCTTACGCAGCACATCCCAGGTGCCGTACCGGATGGGCGCCACTTCGGCGGCGGGCGGCGTCTCGCCCGGCGCCTTGTCGCGCGGATAGCGGAGCGAGAATGGCCCATCGGTGTGCTCGAGCGCGCAGCGCAGCAATCCGATGAGCTCGGCACCGTCCTTCGGCGCGGTGACCGTCATATGTGGCACGGCGAGCAGGTAGGCGATGTCGTACAGACCCATGTGCGTTTGCCCGTCCTCGCCCACCATGCCGGCGCGGTCGAGGCAGAAGATCACGGGCAGCTGCTGGATCGCGACGTCGTGGATGATGCTGTCATAGGCGCGTTGCAGGAACGTCGAGTAGATCGCGACCACGGGCCGGATGCCCTGCGTGGCGAGCCCTGCGGCGAACGTGGTCGCGTGCGCTTCGGCGATGCCCACGTCGAAGAAGCGGTCGGGCCACTTCTTCTGAAAGATGCCGGTACCGGTTCCCGAGGGCATGGCCGCCGTGATCGCCACGAGCTTGGGGTATTCACCCGCGAGCTGGGTGAGCGCTTCGCCGAACACCGCGGTCCACTGCGGCGGACCCGTCTTGACCGCTCGCAGCTCGCCCGTGACCGGGTCGTAGGGCGCGCGCGCGTGGTATTTCTCCGTGTCCGGCGCCGGCAGCGGGAAGCCCTTTCCCTTCTCCGTGATCACGTGCACCACGCGCGGTCCCTTGAGCGTCTTGACGATCTCGAGCGTCTGCACCATCTGCGCGATGTTGTGACCATCGATCGGCCCGAAGTAGCGGAACCCGAGCTCCTCGAACAGCATACCGGGGGACCAGAAGTTCTTGATGCTCTCCTCCAGCGTCTTCGCGAAGTCAACGAGCTTCTGACCGCCGACAATGTGGGAGACCGACTCGATCAACGCCTTGACGCGCTCGCGGATTCGCACGGTGATCGGGCTGGCGATGATGGAGCCCAGGTACTTGTTGATGGCGCCGACGTTGGGCGCGATCGACATGCCGTTGTCGTTCAACACCATGATGATGTCGCGGCCGGAATGGCCCGCGTTGTTCATCGCCTCGTAGGGGAGCCCGCAGGTGAGGGCGCCGTCTCCCACCACGGCAACCACCTTGAACTGCTCGCCCACCAGATCGCGTGCCGCGGCGATACCGTAGGCGGCCGAGAGGCCGGTCCCCGCGTGCCCGGCCCCGAACTGGTCGTGGGGACTCTCGCTGCGCCGCAGGAACCCGGACAGGCCGCCCGACTGGCGCAGCGTCGGCAGGCGATCGTTGCGGCCGGTGAGGATCTTCCAGGGGTAGCCCTGATGGCCCACGTCCCACACGATCTTGTCGCGGGGCGAGTCGAAGCAGTAGCCGAGCGCGACGGTCAGCTCGACCACGCCCAGGCCGGCGCCGATGTGCCCGCCGGTCTGGGACACGACGTCGATCAGCCGGCGCCGCACCTCGTCGGCGAGGGGCTGGAGCTGGTCTCGGGAAAGCCGCTTGATGTCCGCGGGACCGGTGATCGACTCAAGGAGAGACATGTTCTCGCATTCAGTTCGGCCTGGTGACAATGTAGTGCGCCAACTCCGCCAGCGTAGGAGAAACTAACCCCGCTTGCCGCAGGCGGTCCACCGCCCGCGCCGCCAGCCGCTCCGCCTCCGCCCGGGCGGCGCCCACACCGAGCAGGGTGACGAAGGTGGACTTGGCGAACGCCGCGTCCTTGCCGGCGGTCTTGCCGAGCTGATCGGAGGTGGCCGTGGCGTCCAGCACGTCATCGTAGATCTGGAACGCGAGTCCCACGTCGGCGCCGTAGTCGCGGAGCGCTTCGCTTGCCCCCGGCGGCGCCCCGGCGGCCAGTCCCCCGATCACGCACGCGGCTGCGATCAAGGCGCCCGTCTTGCGCCGATGCACGTCCTCGAGGCTCGCCGCCGGGAGCCGTCGCCCCTCCGCTGCGAGATCCAGCGCCTGCCCCCCGATCATGCCTCCCGCTCCGGCGGCGCGGAACAGCTCGAGGGCGATCGCCCGGCGGCGTGCCGGCTCGAGGGCGAGTGCGGCCATCCCGGCATCGAGTACGCGGGCGCCGAGGGCCACCATGTGATAGCCGGCCACGGTGGCGGTCCCGACGTCGAACGCGCGGTGGGTGGTCGGCCGGCCGCGGCGCAAATCATCGTTGTCCATGCAGGGGAGGTCGTCGTGGACCAGGGAGTAGGCGTGCACCACCTCGACGGCGGCCGCGAGCTCCGCAACTCCGGCCTCGCCCCCGCCACCACCGGCTTCCGCCGAGGCGAACACCAGCGTGGGGCGCAGCCGCTTGCCGGTCGAGAGCAAGCTGTAGCGGATCGCCGCCGGGAGGGGCTCGCGCCACCAGGCGTCGGCGCGGGCGCCCCACGCTTCGAGGGTCGCATCCACACGGGCGCGGGCGTCCTGGAGGTACGCCTCGAGGGCGCGGTTAGCCGTCGAAATCCTCGACCTTGAGATTGCCGGCCTTGTCCGAGAGCACCTGCTTCACCTGCGCTTCGGCCGCGGTGAGCCGCTCGCGCGCCTCCCGGAGCCGCTCGATGCCCTCTTCGAACAGCTTCAGCGCCTCGTCGAGGTCGAGCTCCTGCGCTTCGAGCCGGCGCACGATCTCCTCGAGGCGGTCGAGCTGCTGCGCGAAGCTCAGAGGCTCGGGGCGGGTGCGTGCCATCACGACTCTCCGGCGCGCGCCGCGACGTCACCGTCGGTGACGCGCAGCCGGAACCGCAGTCCCGCGGGAAACTGCACGACGCGCTTCAGCACCCGGCCCTGTTCGTCGCGCGCGAGCGCGTAGCCGCGCTCGAGGATCTTCAAGGGGGACAAGGCATCGAGGCGGCCCGCCAGCCCCGAGAGCTCGTGACGGTGGCGCTCGAGTCGCCGCTCCAGCGTGCCGGTCAGGCGGTCGAACGTGCGGTCGAGGCGCTCGGCCGCACGCGCTGAGCGCCCGGCGAGACCGCGAGCCAACCGCGCGCCCAGATGGGCGAGCGCGGCCAGGACATCGGCCCGGTCGGGCGTCGCTGCCTCAGCCGCGGCGGAGGGCGTCGCGGCGCGCACGTCGGCGACCAAGTCGCACAGCGTCACGTCGGTCTCGTGGCCGACCGCGGAAATCACCGGCACCGGAAGCGCGGCCACCGCCCGCGCGACGCGCTCGTGGTTGAAGGTCCAGAGATCTTCCCGCGAGCCGCCGCCCCGCCCGATGATCGCGAGGTCCAGTCCCTCGACCCGGCACAGCAGCGCGAGAGCGGCGCAGATCTCCTGTTCCGCGCCCTCCCCCTGCACGCGGGTCGGCAGCACGAGCAGCTCGGCCACCGGCCAGCGGCGCGCCGTCACCGCGATGATGTCCTGCAGGGCCGCGCCGTCGGGGCTCGTGACGACGGCGATGCGGAGCGGGTACGGGGGCAGCGGCCGTTTGCGCGCCGGGTCGAGCAGCCCGTCCTTGGCGAGGGCGGCCTTCGCCTTCTCGAAGGCGAGCTGCCACAGCCCCCCCGCCTCCGTGGAGAGCAAATCGACCACGGTGAGCCGGAACTCCCCCTTCTCCTCCCAAAGGGTGGGCCGCGCGAAGAGGAACACCTGCATCCCATCTTGCGGCGGCGCGGGCAGGCGGCGGTTGTCCTTCTGAAACATGACGCAGCGGATCTGGGCGCTGCGGTCGCGCAGCGCGAAGTACCAGTGGCCGCTCTGCCACGCTTTGAACCCGGAGATCTCCCCGCGCACCCACAGCGGCAGGAGACCAGCCTCCACTACCGCGCGGGCGCGTCGGGTGACCTGAGTGACCGTCCACGCGCCCTCCGGCGCAACGGCTGCGAACAGGTCTAGGCTTTGGCCCACTGCCTCGCCGCCTGCACGGTGTTGTACAGCAACATGGTGATGGTCATGGGCCCGACTCCTCCCGGCACCGGGGTGATCGCCCCCGCCACATGCGTGGCTTCCGCGAAGTTCACGTCGCCCACGAGGCGGTAGCCCTTTTTCGTGGAGGGATCCTCGATACGGTTCACGCCAACGTCGATCACGACCGCGCCGGGCTTGATCATGTCCCCGGTCACGAACTCGGGTTTGCCGATCGCCACGATCAGGATGTCGGCGAGCCGCGTGACCGACCGTATGTCCCGCGTGCGGGAGTGACACACCGTGACGGTCGCGTTGCCGCCCGGGCCGTCCTGAAGCAGGAGTGCCGCCATGGGCCGGCCGACGATGTTGGAACGACCCACGATCACGGCGTGCTGACCCCTGGTCTCGATCTCGCTCTTGACGAGAAGCTGCTGGACGCCGTACGGCGTGGCGGGTCGAAAGCCGGTCGGGTCGCCCAGCGAGACCTTCCCCACGTTCTCCGGGTGAAAGCCATCCACATCCTTCCCCGGGGACACCCCGCGCAGCACCTGCTGCGCGTCGATCTGCTTCGGCAGCGGCAATTGGACCAGGATACCGTGAATCTTGGGGTCCGCGTTCAGACGCTCGATCAGCTCGAGCAGCTCGGCCTCGCTGGTCTCCCGCTTGAGCCGGATTGTTTCGTGGTACAGTCCGGCCTCGTCACACGCCTTGCCCTTCATGCTGACGTATGTAGCCGACGCCGGGTTGTCCCCTACCAGGACCGCCGCGAGCCCCGGGGTGATCCCACGCGAGCCGAGCCGGCGGATCTCGCCCTGGAGCTCGGCGCGCATGGCATCGCCCACGGCCGTGCCGTCGATGAGCCTAGCGGGCAAAATCCACCGCGCGAGTCTCGCGGATCACCACCACCTTGATCTGGCCGGGGTACTGGAGCTCGCGCTCGATCTTCCGGGCGATCTGCTCGGAGAGCTCGCTCGCTTTGCCGTCATCGATCGCGTTCGGCGTCACGACGACCCGCACCTCCCGGCCCGCCTGGATCGCGAACACTTTTTCCACGCCCGCGAACTCGCTCGCGATCTGCTCCAGCTGGGTGAGCCGCTTGACGTATGTCTCGAACGCCTCGCGGCGCGCCCCCGGCCGCGAGCCGGACACCGCGTCGGCCGCCTGCACGATCACGCTGATCGGCGACTCGTGGGCTACGTCGTCGTGATGCGCCGCAATGCAGTTGATGACCGTCGGGTGCTCGCCGTGCTTGGTGGCGACTTCCACACCCAGCTGGACGTGCGTGCCGTCGTGCTCGTGGGTGAGCACCTTGCCGATGTCGTGCAGCAAAGCGCCGCGCTTCGCGAGCTGGACGTCGAGCTTCAGCTCGGCCGCGATGATCCCCGCCAGCCAGGTGACCTCCTTCGAGTGCTCGAGAATGTTCTGCCCGTACGAAGTGCGGTACCGCATCCGACCCACGAGCTTCACCAGCTCCGGGTGCATGCCCTTGATGCCGGTCTCGTACACCGCCTGCTCACCCGCTTCGAGGACCGAGGCATCGACCTCGATGCGCGCCTTGTCCACCACTTCCTCGATTCGACCCGGGTGGATACGCCCGTCTGTGATCAGCCGCTCGAGGGCCAGCCGACCCACCTCGCGCCGCACGGGATCGAAGCACGACACCACGACGGTGTCCGGGGTGTCGTCGATAATGACGTCCACACCGGTCGCCGCTTCGAACGCACGGATATTCCGACCTTCGCGCCCGATGATCCGACCCTTCATTTCATCGGAGGGGAGGGCGACGGCGGACACCGTGGTCTCGGCGGTGGACTCGGCCGCGAGCCGTTGGATCGCGAGGGCGAGGATTTTCTTCGCTTCCTTGTCCGCGCTCCGGCGCGCCTGCTCCTTCAAATCCCGGGCGAGGGCGGCGGCTTCGTTGCGGGCCTCATCCTCGAGCCGGCGCAGCAGCTCCTGTTTCGCCTCCTGGGCGGTGAGGCCGGCGATCTGCTCAAGCCGGGCGCGTGCCTCCATCTCCTTGGCAGCGAGCGCCTGATCCCGATCCTCCAGCGCCCGGCCGCGCAACTCGAGACCGCGGGCACGCTCTTCCAGCCCGCCAACTCGCTGCTCGACGAGCTGCTCGTGTCGCTCGATCTCGCGGCGCCGGCGCGCGGCCTCCTCCTCGAAGGCCTCGCGCGCCCGCATCAGCTCTTCCTTCCCCGCGAGGACGACGCGCTGTCGTGCTTCCCCCAGCAGGCGCTCCGTCTCCACCGCGGCCGTACGCGCCGCCAGCTCCGCCGTTCGGCGCTCCACCCGGCGTCCGAACACGTACGCCAGTACGCCCGCAGCGACACCGCCGCCGAGCAGGGCTGAGACAACCGCCAGCCAGTCCGCCATAGGATCTATCTCCAGCATCACCCCGCCGGAGGCGGAGCGAGTGTCTTCTATCCGAGAAACACCACTTCCTAACCGACGACAGAGGACGGGTGACTGCTGACCGCTTTGCGCTTCCCGGGCGGGAGCAACTTGGTCAGGTCGTCCGCCAGCGCCGCGAGGCGCGCGGCGACCTCGCGCTCGCCCTTCTTCGCCTGGAATAGCTCATTCGTGATGTCCAGCGCCGCCAGGATCGCCGCCTTGTGCGTTTCGACGATCGGTCCCTGCGACAAGACCTTCTTCAGCGCCTGGTCCACGTACGCGGCGACCTCCCGCGTGTACTCGGGCGGCAGGTCGGACCGCACCGTGTATTCTTCGCCGCCGATCATCACCTTGACCGCGTGCTTCTTGGTGCTCACGGGGCACCTCCGCCGGCGCCCGGAGCGCTCCCACCCGCCGGAGCGCCGCCGCCCGCCGCGCGCACTCCTCCGTTGCCGCCGGCCTCGCGCGCCTGCTCCTCGAGAAACGTCAAGCGGGAGAGGAGATCGTGCACGCGCAGCCGCGCCGCCTCGACCCGCTGGCGCAGCGTCTTGTTCTCCTGCTCCAGATCCGCGACCCGGTTCCGCATCTCAGGGTCCGGCTTCGCGGCGGACCCGCCGCCCCGCCCTGCGCTCTCCTTCAGCTCCCCTTCAGCTTTGACGGCGCGCCCGCGCCACCCGGCCAGCTCGTCCGCCACGTGGCGGAGGATGGTCTCGAGCTGGTCGAGCACCTGCGCATCAGCTCTCTCGCCGTCGTACGCCAAGCTCACCCTCCAGGACCTCGAGCCCCCGCGCCAGGAGCGCATCCACGTCCCGCTCGCGCAGCGTCCGCTCGGGATCGCGGAATGTGCAGTGCCAAGCCACGCTGCGGTGCCCCGCCGGGATGCCGGGCCCGCGATACTCGTCGAACACCTCGAGCCGCTCGAGCAGCGGCCCCACGGTCCGCCGCAGCACGTCCGACACCTGCGCGGCGGTGACGCCCGGCGGCAGCACCAGCGCCACGTCCCGGTCCACCGGCGGCTGCAGCGGCAGGGGCCGGTACAGGACCGGGTCGCGTTCGGCGGCGGTCAGGCGCACCTCCAAGCCGAACAGCGGAGCGGCCCACACCGGCGCATCCGCCTCGAGGGGACCCGCCTGCCCCACCACCTCTCCTCCCGGTTGCACCGCCACCCAACCCACCGCCCCGCCGGTTGCAGGCTCCACGTTGCAGCCAGGGGCGGCGACGCTCACGGCTAACTCAAAGTGGTACTTCAGGTCCCATATGTCCATATCAGGTACTTTCGCACCCTCCGACCAATGGGGCGGCCGGCGGGCCCCGGTGAGGACCGCGGCGACGGAAGTCCATTCCTCGGGCGCCCCCGCCCCTGCCCCCACCCCCGTCCCCTTCCGGAAGACGGTTCCCACTTCGAAGAGCCGGATATCACGATTGCGATTCGCCCAGTTGTACTCGATCCGTCGCACCAGACCAGGCACCAGCCGACGTCGCAGATACGCCTCCTCGGCCGACATGGGATTGAGGATCGGCACGGCGTCGGGCCCGTCCGGAGGCCCGAGCGGCAGGGTGCGTGCCTCGAGCAAGCCGGCGCGCACCAACCGCTCTCGTATCCGGGCCCGGGCGCGCTCGTCCGGGGCGTCCGGCACGGTGCCCGGACGGTAGGCGCGCAGCTCGTCGGGGAAAGCGTCGTACCCCTTCAAGCGGGCGACTTCCTCGATCAGGTCCACCTCGCGCGTCACGTCCGGGCGCCAGCCCGGGACCTGCACCGCGAGCCGCCCGTCCTTCGGCGCCACGAAGAATCCCACGGCGGTGAGCAGACGCTCCACCTCGGGGCGCTCGATCGCCACGCCGAGGAGCCGGCTGACACGCTCGGGGCGGAGGAAGATGGTCCGCTCCTGCTGGGGCTCGGGCCACAGGTCGAGCGCCGGCACGCGGACTTCGCCACCCGCCACCGCGATGATCAGCTCGATCGCGCGCCGCAACGCATCCGGCATTCCGAGCATGTCGATCCCGCGCTCGAAGCGGTAACTCGACTCGCTCGACAGCTCGAGCGCCCGGCGCGTGCGGCGGATGCGGGTCGGCTGAAAGTAGGCGCACTCGAGCACGAGATCCCGCGTGCCGGCGCTCACCTCCGACTCGGCGCTCCCCATCACGCCGGCGACAATCGTGGGGTGCTCGGCGTCGCAGATCGCGGTCATGTCCGCGGTCAGCGTGCGCGTCACGCCGTCGAGCGTGACGATCTTTTCTCCCGGCAGCGCGCGCCGCACGACGACCGCGGGCCCACGCAGCTTCGCCAGATCGAAGGCGTGGAGCGGCTGATTGAGCTCGAACAGGATGTAGTTGGTCGCGTCGACGACGTTATTGATGGGACGCTGGCCCACAGCGCCGAGCCGGCCGGCGAGCCAGGCGGGGCTCGGTCCCACCCGTACACCGCGGATCACCGCGATCATGTAGCGGGGAGCTCCTTCGGGGTCCTCGAGACGCACTTCCACCCCGTCCACCACGCCCTGGGCGGACTGACGCACGGGCGGATTGACGGACAGCGGCTTCGCGCCCGGAATCGGCGGAAGCTTCACCGGCGCGTCGAGCGACGCCCCCAGCTCGCGAGCGACGCCCCTGTGACACAGCAGATCGGGCCGGTTCGCCGGCACGTCGATCACAATCTGGTGATCGGCGATTCCTATTGCGTCGATGAAGCGCGTTCCCGGCGCGGCCGTGGTGTCGAGCTCCAGGATCCCCGCGTGGTCGGCGCCGAGACCGAGCTCTTTCGCGGAGCAGAGCATGCCGTTCGATTCGACGCCGCGGATCTTCTTGCGCTCGAGCTTCAACCCTCCGGGCAGGACGGCGCCCACCGGAGCGTAGGGGTAAGTCTTGCCGGCCTGCACGTTGGGGGCACCGCAAACGACTTCGACGGGAGCGCCACCGCCCCCCGAGTCCACGAGGCAGAGCGACAAGCGGTCGGCATCGGGGTGCTTCTTCACCTCCAGCACGCGGGCGATCAGGATGTCGTTCAGGTCCTGATGCAGCGGGACGACCGCGTCGACGGCGGCGGCGTGAAGCGTCAGGCGGTCCGCGATGTCGCGCGCGTCGAGCGGTCGGTCCAGCAGCGCCTCGAGCCAGCGCCGCGAGACGATCATCGCGCCCCTCCCGCGAACTGCGTGAGGAACCGCACGTCGCTCTCGAACAACACGCGGATGTCCGGGATGCCATGGCGGCTCATCGCGATGCGCTCGGGGCCCATGCCCCACGCGAAGCCGGTGTAGCGCTCACTGTCCACGCCGCAGTTCTCGAGCACCGCGGGGTGCACCATCCCCGAGCCCAGGATCTCCATCCAGCCGGTCTGCTTGCACGTGGGGCATCCCACGCCCTTGCAGATCTGGCACTGCACGTCCATCTCGGCCGACGGCTCGGTGAACGGGAAGAACGACGGGCGGAACCGCACCCGCGTGTCCGGGGCGAAGAACCTGCGCGCGAACGTGGCCAGCGTCGCCTTGAAATCCACGAACGTGATGCCCTCGTCCACGGCGAGGCCTTCGATCTGCTGGAACACCGGGGAGTGCGAGGCATCGAATGGGTCGCGACGGTACACCTGCCCCGGGATCACGACGCGGATGGGCGGCGGGTAGCGCTCGAGCGTGCGGATCTGCACCGGCGACGTATGGGTGCGCAGCAGCACGTCCCCGCTCAGATAGAACGAGTCCTGGGCGTCGAGGGCCGGGTGATCCTTGGGGAAGTTGAGGGCGAAGAAGTTGTACCGCTCGGTCTCGGCCTCGGGACCCACGGCGCGCGTGAATCCGAGCTCGCGGAAGATCTCACAGATCTCGTCCACGACCTGGGTGACGAGGTGGAGCCCGCCCTGCCAGCCGGGGCGGCCGGGCATGGTGAGGTCCACGCCCGTAACCGTGCCGGCGGCGCGCTTGAGCTCTCGCTCGCGCGCCTCGAAGGCGGCCTCGAAGTCGCGCTTCAGCGCGTTCGCGGCCGCACCGACCGCCTGCTTGGAGGGCGGGTCGAGCTTGGGCAAGCGCCCGAGGATCTGGGTGAGCGCGCCGGCTTTACGGCCCAGGAGCTCGGTCTTGAGATCGGACAGCCGGCGCTCGTCCGCCTGCGGAATTTCCTTCAGACGCTCCCGCAGCTCGGCGAGGGCTGCCAGGAGGTCGCGCATGATCAGAGCGCCTGCTTGGCGACCTCCGCGATCTGCTCAAACGCGACGGGATCGCGCACGGCGAGATCGGCCAGGACCTTGCGGTTGATCTCGACGCCGGCCTTGCGGAGCCCGTTCATGAGGCGGCTGTAGGACAGCTGGTGCAGTCGTGCGGCCGCGTTGATGCGCGTGATCCAGAGCCGGCGAAAGTCGCCCTTTTTGCGGCGGCGGTCCCGGTACGCGTATTTCTGGGCCCGCTCGACGGACTCCTTGGCCGCCTTCCACAGTTTAGACCGCCCGCCGAAGTAGCCCTTGGCGAGCTTCATGATTTTGTTCTTGCGCTTCAGGCGCGCGACGTTGCTCTTGACGCGGGGCATGGATCGCTCCTTACACCATCAGCAGCCGCTTGAGGCGGGCTTCGTCGGCCTTGGACACCATCGCGGGCTTGCGCAGGTGGCGCTTCCGCTTCGGGTGTTTCTTGGTCAGGATGTGACTCTTGTACGCGTGGTAACGGCGCAGCCGACCGGTTCCCGTCAGCTTCACCCGCTTGCGGAGCGCGCGCTTCGATTTCTGTTTGGGCATCTCGTCCTCCCCGGGCTCGCCCGGGGTCAGTTGTCATTTCGGGGCGAGCACCATCGACATGTTGCGGCCCTCGAGCTTCGGGTCCTGCTCGATCTTGGCGATGTCCTTCAGCTCGTTGGCGACCCGGTCGAGCACCGCGCGCCCCAGGTCGATGTGGGCCATCTGCCGGCCGCGGTACATCATCGTCACTTTCACCTTGTTGCCGTCCTGCAGGAATTCGCGCGCGTGCCGGGTCTTGAACGCGAAGTCGTGATCGTCGATCCCCGGCCGGTACTTCACTTCCTTCAGATGGATGACGTGCTGCTTTTTCTTCGCCGCCCGCGCCGCCTTCGCCTCTTCGAACTTGAACTTCCCGTAGTCCATGATCTTCGCGACGGGGGGTCGCGCGAGTGGCGCCACCTCGACCAGGTCGAGGCCTCGCTCCTGCGCCGCGGCCAACGCTTCCTCCACGGTCAGCACGCCGAGCTGCGCTCCGTCGGGGGCGATCACGCGGATCGGGCTGATCCGGATCTGCCGGTTGACTCGGATGCGCGGCGCCTTGTTGTTCGGGCTTTCGATCGCCAGGTGCTGTTCTCCTCCACGAGAAAGAAAAAGCGGACTCCGGCTGCCCGGGAATCCGCTTCGCGTCGTCCGTCGTCCGTTCGCCGTCGTCCGTAGTTACGGAGGACGGATCACGACTCCGGATCACGTCGTCTCGGAACCCTAGAGCACTCCCCAACTTCCGGAGAGGCAGCGGGTGAGGCGCACTCGGGCGCCCGCTTGCCGTATTGTCGCGGCTAAGTTTAGCCCGCCACGAGCGGGTCCACAAGTGCAAACGCCTTGCCGTCACGCCCCAACCGACCGGCGATCACCGCGGGATCGTGCTCGAAGAACAGCAGCCAGCCTTCCGCTTCCGCCCGTGCATACAGCCGTCGCTTCGACTCGAGGGTCACGAGCGGCTCCAAGTCGTACCCCATGATCCAGGGGAGCGGCAGGTGGGCGCTCGTCGGGACGAGATCCGCGAGGAAGCACACCCGCTCCCCGCCGCTCTCGACCAATACCGACTGGTGATAGGGCACGTGCCCCGGCGTCGGGAGGCAACGGATCCCGGGGAGCGGCTCCGCTTCCCCGTCGATGAAGGTGAACCGGACCCGCTCGAAGTTGGGCGGGAGGTAGCTCGCCGCGGTACGCTCGTTGGTGTGCCGGGCGAACTCGAGCTCTTTCCGCTGCACGACATACCGGGCCTGTGGGAAGCTCGGGGTCACGCGGCCCGACGGATCGCGGTAGGTATTGCCGCCCGCGTGATCGAAATGGAGGTGGCTGTCGATCACCCAGCGGACGTCGCCGGGGGCGTGGCCGAGTTCTGCGAGCGCATCTTCGAGCTGGGTGCGCCCGTCCTTCCCCTCGTTCGCGACCCCGTAGATGTCCTTGAACTTGTCGTCTTCCTTGTTGCCGAGCCCCGTGTCCACGAGGACCAGTCCGTCGTCGTGCTCGACCAGCAGGCAGCGGAGCGCCAAGGGAATACGGTTGCGCTCATCGGCAGGAATGCGGCGCTGCCACAGCGGTTTCGGCACGACGCCGAACATGGCGCCGCCGTCGAGGCGTTGGGTACCGCCTTCGAGGGCATGGCAGGTCAAGCGGCCGACTTTAAACGTTGTGTGGAGCACGGTGGCGAGGCCGGTCATGCAGGTCGATCAGCTGCTCCAGCGTCTCGACCCCCCGCTCCCGGGCGCGCCCGATCAGCGCCCGCAGGATGTGAGCGGTGGCGAGCGCATCGCCGAAGGCGCGATGGCGTGCCGGGTTGTCGACGCAGAAGAACGCCGACACGTGGTCGAGCCCACGGTGGCGCAGCTCGGGCACCAGGCGGCGGGTGAGGCGGACGGTGCACAGGGGCTTGCCGCCGGGCGCGGGGACGCCGCTCGCGGCGCATTCGGCCGCGAGGAAGCGCCAGTCGAAGCGGGCGTTGTGGGCGACGAACACGCCGCCGTCGAGCGCCTGTCCGAGACCGGCTGCGACGTCACCGAAGTGGGGGCGGCCGGCGACCAGGCCGTCGGTGATGCCGGTGAGGCGCACCACCCACGGAGGTATTGGGGCCCCGGGATCGAGCAACGCCTCGAAGGCGAGGTGGATGGTTCCGCCCTCGAGGATCGCCACCGCCACCTCGAGGATCCGCCCGCCGTTCAGAGCCCGCACCCCGGTGGTCTCCACGTCCACGACGGCGAAGCGGGCATGCTCGAGGGACTGGGACGGCGGGCTAGAGGTCATCCCGGCGGAGCGGCAGGGTCATGCACCGGGGGCCGCCGCCGCCGCGGACCAGCTCGCTCCCATCCATCGTGATCACGGCGCGATCGCCGTCATCCAGCCCCTCCTCTCCCGTCAGCAGGTTCACGGCAGACACCGTCCGGAACCCGGAATGCTCGAGCTCCCGCAGCGTGGCCTCGTTGCGGGCGTAGGTGACGGTCACGCCGGGCCGCACGGCGAAGAAATTGCAGGCCGAGGACCACTGCTCGCGCTCCTGCAGCGAGCGGTCCGAGCCGCCGCAGAACACCGGCTCGAGCGGGTGGTCCACCGCCTGCATGGCGGCGAAGAAGTTGGGCATTTCCTTAACGCCCTTGGATTTCTTACGGCGGTGCAGCACGGCGAGCCGCTCCGGCCCCACGAAATGCGGCGGATAGACGCAGCATAGCTCGCGGTCGAGCTGCGTGAAGATCATGTCCAAGTGGATCGCCGTGCGCTCGTTCGGGAGGACCACGACGATCACATCCTTCACGCCGCAATGCTCGAACACGAGGTCGCACAGGTGATCGAGCGCCGCGGGGCTCGAGCGCTCGCTGAACCCGAGCAGCAGCAGGTCGGGGCGGACGGGGTGCACATCCCCGCCCTCCAGCGTGTAGTTGTTGCGCTTCTCTTCCGACCCGTCGTACAGGATTCCGGCGTTCTCGAGGCACGGGTGGTAGCGGAACAGCGCCTTCACGAGCAGCTCCTCGGTCCAGCGCACGCCGTAGCGCATCGAGCCGATGATCGAGTGCTCGCCGATCACGATCCCGACGTCGCGGGTGAAGAAGAGATTAGGGAGGGGCGGCAGCGCGAAGCCCGTCTCGTTGAGCGCCCGGGCGATCGGCCCGGCCTCCTCGAGGGCGCCTTCGATCATCAGTCCGACGAGCTCTTCCGGCGAGAGCGCGGCGAGCTGCTTGGCCAAGGCGTCCGAGGGCACCACCTCGAGCGCGCGGGTCACGAGGAACTCGCGCACGTCGGGACGCGCCACCAGCTCGGTCAGGAGCGTGCGCACCTCGTACACCTGGGCGAACCGCTCCAGCACCGCCACGAACCGCCGGTGCTCGCGCTGGGCGAGATCCAGGTCGATGATGTCATCGTAGAGGTAGTCCTCGCGGTTGCCGGGCGTGACCGCCACCAGCTCTCGGCCGGGGGTATGGACCAGCACGGTCCGCAAGGGGCCGATTTCTGTGGTGACGTGAACGCGCGCCATGGGCGGGAATCTAACGATTTGCCAGAGCGAAGCTTAGCGTCTCCAGCTCGAGCGCCATGTTGACCGACTTCACCGCCACGTCCGCGGGCACCGCGAGTTGAACCGGCGCGAAGTTGAGGATGGCCTTCACCCCCGCGCGCACCAGCCGGTCCACGACCTCCTGCGCCGACTCGGCGGGGGTCACGACGATGGCGATGTCGCTGGGCTCCTTGGCGAGATCGGCGTCGAGGTGGCGGATGTCGCGCACCACGAGGCCGTTCCAGCGGGAGCCGATCTTCTTCGGATCTTTGTCGTAGATCGCCGCGACGTGGAAGCCGCGCTGGCGGAAGCCGGGATACTGCACGAGCGCGCTGCCGATGCGGCCCGCGCCGACCAGCACGACGCGGTAGGTGCGTCGCAAGCCCAGGATGTCGCGGATGCGGGCGGTGAGCTCGGGGACGGAATAGCCCAGGCCGCGCTTGCCGAACGAGCCGAAGAAGGAGAGGTCCTTGCGCACTTGCGCCGAGGTGGTGCCGCCGCGCCGGGCCAGCTCGGCAGAGGAGATGGTGGTCTGGCCTTGCGCGTCGAACTGCTCGAGGAACCGGAGGTACAGGGAGAGCCGCCGCACCGTGCTCTCGGAGATCTTCCTCATATTGTGAATTATTTCACAATCGAGCGCTCCAACGCAAGAGCCGCACGAACACCTGCGGGGCCAGCATCTCGGGACGCACCATCGGATCCAGCCCGAGCGCCGCGAGCCCCGCGGCCGCGACGGCGGCGGATCGCCCCGTGGCCGCCATGACCACGTTGCGCAGCTGCTTGCGACGCCGGGTGAAACAGGCAGTGACGAACGCGCGGAATGCCGCGATCTCTTCAGGCGCGACGAGCGGCTGGGCGAGCGGCGTGAGCCGCACCAACGCGCTGTGGACTTTGGGGGGCGGCGTGAACGCCCCCGCGCGAACGGCGAAGAGCTTCTCCACCCGACACACGGCCTGCACTCCCACGGAGAGGGCGCCGTACGCTTTCGACCCCGCGGGCGCGGCGATGCGGTCGGCGACCTCGGCCTGGACGAGAAACACGATGCACGCCGGGAGCGGCGGGGTGAGGGCCTTGTCGATCAGGGGAGAGGTGATGGCGTAAGGGATGTTGCCGACGACTTTGAAATGCGGAATGGGGAATGCGGAATGCGGAATGGCAAGAGCGTGCCAGTCGACGCGAAGCGCGTCTCCCTGCACGATTGAGAGTCTATCAATTCCGCATTCCGCATTCCGCATTCGCAATTCGGAGATCAGCCGGCGGTCCCGTTCGATGGCGATGACGTGACCCACGCGGGGCGCCAGGACCTCCGTGAGGCTCCCCTTCCCCGCCCCGATCTCGACCACGACGTCGTCGGGCGCGGGGTCGAGCGCGTCGACGATCCGCTGCAGGATGTTGCGGTCGGTGAGGAAGTGCTGGCCGAGCCGCTTGTCCGGGGTCACACCTTGAGGATGACGACGGTGCGGTCGTCGGCGGGCGGCGCGCCGCCCGTGAAGCCGGCGAGGTCGGCGTGCACCGACTCGAGGATCTCGCGGGCGGGGCGGTCCTTCAATCGGGCCACATGGCCGAGTACGCGTTCCTCGCCGAAGCGCTCACCGGGCCCGTCCCCCCCCAGCGCCTCGGCGACGCCGTCGGTGAAAAGGCAGATGATCGCCTCGCGCCGCGTCCAGGTGAGCCCGGCATCTTCGCCCGGAGCGGTGGCGAGACCGAGCGGGGGGCGCGTGGCTTCGAGCCGGACCGCCTCACCCGTCCGCGTCGACACGAGAAACGCGTGCGGGTGCCCCGCGTTCGCGAACGTGATGCGTCCGACCTTGGGGTCGACCACGCCGTAGAACACGGTGAGGAACATCTCGGTGCTCGCGAGCTCATCGGCGAGCGACTCCTCGAGCCGGCGCAGCACCTCGGTCGGCGTTTCGGCGGATTCCGCGTGGATACCGGAGGCCGCCATCACGAGCGCCATGATCAGCGCGGCGCCGAAGCCATGGCTCGTCACGTCGCCGATCATCACGCCGATGCGATCCGCCCGCAGGTTGAGCAGGTTGTAGAAGTCGCCGCCTACCGACTCCGCCTGACGACAGCGTGCGGCGACGTCCACGCGCGATCCGAGCACGCCGGGCGACGGCAGCAGCTTGAGCTGGAGATCGCGCGCCAGCTCGAGCTCCCGGAGGACGCGCTGCTGGCCGAGATCGCGGGCCACGAGCCGTGCGTTCTCGATCGCGGCACCGATCTGGTTCGCGATCGCGGCCACCAGCTTGCGGTCCCCGGCGGTGAACGCGTCTCCCCCGGCCCGGTCCGTCAGGTTGATCACGCCGATCGGCTTGCCGCGCGCCCCCGGCGCGGCGTACAGGACCGGAACCGAGAGGAAGGCCTCGCCGCGGTAGTTCCGGCCCTCGGGGCAGCCGGGGTTCGGGGCCATGGGGTCGGTTGGATCGTAGCTGACGATCCGCATCTCGCGGAACACGCGCGCGGCGACCGAGCAGGGGTCGTCCACCTCGATCGGCTCCACCTCCTGCGGGTCCATGCCGCGCGCGGCGACGATACGCAGCATCTGCTGCTCGGCGTCGTACACCAGGAGCGTCGCGCGCCGGGCACCGACCACGGTCGATACCTCGCGCAGGATCCGGTCCGCCGCTTCGTCGAGTCGGATCGTGTGGCCCAAGATCTCGCTGATCGTGTAGATGAGGTCGATCTCCTCGTACCGCTCCGACAGCTCCGCTGCCACCTGGACGGCGTCGCGCTCGGCGGCGAGCAGCGAACCCACGACCTGGGCCAGCTCCTCTGCCAGGCCTGGGGGCGCGGCCTTCCCGGGTCCCCCGTTCGCGATCTCGAGCCACAACCCCTCGGCTTCGGGAATCGGCTCGAGCCGCGCCGATCCGTCCGCGGGACCGTCCTCCCCCGTCCGCCGCAGGCGCAGGCGCGCCCCGGCGAGCCGCTCGAGCACCGGGAGCAGCCGCTCGATCCGCGTCAGCCCGCCCGGAGCGTCAGGCACACCGAGTTTCCTTCCTCGTTGAAGGCGACCTGGTCGACCAGGCTCCGCAGCACGAACAGGCCTCGACCGTCCTCCCGCTCGAGGCGCTCGGGGAGTGTGGGATCGGGGACGCCCGTGGGGTCGAACCCGTTGCCCTCGTCGGTCACGTGCAGTCGTACGGCATCGCGCGCCACCTCGACGCGTACGCGCACCAAACGTCCCGGGTCCCGGTGGTTCCCATAGGCGATGGCATTGGCGAGGGCTTCCGCGAAGGCGGTGCGGAAGTTGAACCGGATGCGGCGGGGAGAGAGGGGACCGCCGGGCAACTCGTCAGCGATCAGCTCCACCGCCGGACCGACGTACTCGAGGTCGCTCGGCACATCGAGCGACAGCTCGATCTCGGTCTCACCTCCCGTCGTCCGGCGGCGAACCCGGAGGGGCTGCGGCGTGGTCACGGCTAGAAAGCGGCGAGCGCCTCCTCGGGTGTTCGCGCGATCGCGAACAGCGTGTCGAGCTTGGTCAGCTCGAACAGCGTCTGCAGGTCTTCATTCAGGCCACAGAGCCGGAGGTCCCCGCCCTGCTCGCGGATCTTTTTCGAGAGCGACACCAGGACGCCGAGGCCGGAGGAGTCGATGTAGCCGGTCTTGGTGAAGTCGATGACGAACTTCCTGCCACCGCTCTCGAGGGTGTCGAGCACCTTCTGCTTCAGCTCTTGGCGGTTGCCGACGATCAGCTGCCCGTCCACACCGACCACCACCACGCCCTGCTTGTCCTTCTTGAGACTGAAGCTCATGACCGCTCTCCCGCTTGAAGGACGGCGACCGCCGCCGTGTCCACAATATCATCGGCCGTCGCGCCCCGCGACAGGTCGGCGACGGGTCGCGCGAGTCCCTGGAGGATCGGCCCGATCGCCTCCCACCCGCCCAGGCGCTGCACCAGTTTGTATCCGATGTTGCCGCTGTCAAGATCGGGGAACACGAGCACGTTGGCGCGACCGGCCGCGCGCGAGCCCGGGGCTTTGCGCGCCGCCACCGAGGCGACCAGGGCCGCGTCGGTCTGCAGCTCTCCGTCGAACGCGAAATCCGGCCGCCGCCGCGCCAGATTTGCGAGCGCCTGCCGCACGCGCTCCACGCGCGGTCCCGCCGCGCTACCCTTGGTACTGTAGGAGAGGAACGCGACGATCGGCTCGTCGCCCACGATCCGGCGGCGATCGCGCGCGGCCGCGACCGCCGAATCGGCGAGCTGCTCCGGGCTCGGCTCAGGCACGACCGCACAATCGGTGAAGGTGAGCACGGCGTCGTCCCGCACCATGTAGAACGCACCGCTCACCGTCGTGATCCCGGGCGCGGCGCCCACCGCCCACAGCGCGGCGCGGATCGTGTCACCGCTCGGGAAGGTGGCCCCGCCGACCATGACGTCGGCGCGGCCCAGCCCGACCAGCGCGGCGCCGAACGTGAGGGGGTGCTCGAGGGCGGCGGCCGCGGACGCATCGCTCGAGAACTTGTCAGGGCGTCGGGCGCGGAGCAGACGAACCATCTCGGGGAGCGGGGAGCGGGGCGCGGTACTCTCCAGGAGCTGGACCGTCCCCAGCCCCAATTGTGCGATGCGCGTCGCGGCGGCGCGCACGCGCTCGTCGGCCCCCTCGGGGAGCACGATGCGGCGCCCCGCACGACGCGCCCGCTCGTACACCGAGTCGCGAAACGTCACTTGCCGAACTTTTTCCGGAGTGCCTTTTGAACCGCGGGGTGGACGAGCTGCGAGACATCGCCGCCGAAGCGCGCCACTTCGCGCACGAGGCTCGAGCTCAGATACGTGAGATCGAACGCCGGCACGAGGAACACCGTCTCGATGCCCGGCGCCAGGTTGCGGTTCATGAGCGCCATTTGGAACTCGTACTCGAAATCGCTCACCGCCCGCAACCCCCGGACGATCACCGTCGCCCCCGCTGCGCGGGCGAACTCGGCGAGCAGCCCCTCGAAGGAGCGGACCTCCACGCTGGGATCATCGACCGCCTGCCGGATCAACGCCACGCGCTCCTCGAGGGTGAAGAGCGGCTGCTTCGCCACGTTCACCGCCACGGCGACGATCACGCGGTCGGCGAAGGTGCGGGCGCGACGGATCAGGTCCTGGTGCCCGCGCGTGATCGGGTCGAACGATCCGGGATAGACGGCAATGCGGGGAGCGGCAGCCGTCATGGGGCGTAGATGAAGGTCACGGCGGTATCCCCGTAGCGCCGGGTGTCGTCGCCGGGAATCGGCTGATCCGCCGGATGCTCGATCGAGATGATGCGCGCGAACGGATTCACCCGGAACAGGGCGACGAGCCGCGCCGCCTGCCCGCTCGCGTACGGCGGGTCCGCGAACGCGACATCGTACTGCCCGGGGTGCAGCTGCTCCGCAAACTTGAGGGCGTCCACGCGATGGACCGCCGTCCGCTCATCCACCTTGAGGAGCGTGATGTTGGCCTTGAGCGACGACAACGCGAGCCGGTGGATCTCCACGAAGTCCGCGCTCACGGCGCCGCGGGAGAGCGCTTCCAGACCCAGCGCGCCCGAGCCCGCGAACAGGTCGAGCACCCGTGCGCCGCGCAACGGGCGCTGAAGGATGGAGAACCACGCCTCGCGCACGCGGTCCCCGGTCGGCCGCACCTTGTCGGAAGCCGGAGTCTTGAGACGCCTGCCGCCGAACTCACCCGCGATGATGCGGATGAACCCCAACCCTGCCCCCTTCCCACGTTCATTGGCTCGGGGCCATCGACGCGACCCGGGCCTGTAGTGTCGTGCGCCCCTGCCACTCATCGCGCTCCAGCCGGAACGCGACGTCCAGCCGCTCGGCGAGCCAATGGTCGGGAATCGCATCGGCCCACTGGAACGCGATCGCGGGGAGCACGCCCGACGCGTCGTCCAAGGTAAAGCGCAGGTGGTTCGTCCCGACGCGCCGCGCGCCGACGGCGCGTGCCTGCCGCACGCCGAACACCGGCGCCGGATTGCCCGCACCGCACGGCTCGAGGTAGCGGATGAGCCTCTCCAGCTCGTCGCTCACGAGGCCCAAGGGCAGCTCCAGGTCGACCCGCTGGGCGGGCACCAGGTCGTCGGGGCTGAGAAGCTCGCCCGCGACGGCGAGAAACGCAACACGAAACGCCTCGTAGCGCTCCCGGCGGATGGTGAGCCCCGCCGCCATGGTGTGGCCGCCGTACTTCTCGAGATGGTGCCCGACGCGATGCAGCGCGGCGTGCAGATCGAACCCCGCGACACTCCGCCCCGAGCCGCGCCCCAACTCGCTCCCCTCGTCCCAGGCGATGAGGAACGTGGGCCGCCCATAGCGCTCCACCAGCCGGGAAGCCACGATCCCGATCACCCCCGGGTGCCAGGCGTCGGCCGCGAGCACGAGCGCCCGGTCCTCCGGCCGCAACACGCGCTCGGCCAGCTCCACCGCGTCGTCGAGGATGCGCTGGTCCAGCGCCTGGCGCCGGGCATTCAGTGTCTCGAGCTCACGGGCGATGGCCGCCGCCTCCTGCGGATCGTCGGACAGGAGCAGCCGCAGCCCGTCGTTCGCATCCCCGATCCGCCCCGCCGCATTCAAGCGCGGCGCCAGGATGAACCCGACGTGGCCCGACTTGATCGGCTTCCCCGCGAGGCCCGCCGTTTCGACGAGCGCGCGCACGCCGGTCCAATGCGACTCCGCGAGCAGCTTGAGCCCGTGGCGCACCAGGATGCGGTTTTCGCCCGTGAGCGGCACCACGTCGGCCACCGTCGCGAGCGCCACCAAGTCGAGGAAGTGGAGCGGCAGGTGGGGAGACAACCCCAGCGCCGGCACCAGCGCCTGGGCGAGCTTGAAGGCGACGCCGGTGCCGCACAGGTCTTTCTCCTCCGATGGGCAGTCGGCGCGCCGCGGGTCGAGCACGGCCGAGGCGGGGGGGAGCTCATCGCCCGGAAGATGGTGGTCGGTCACGATGACCTCGATGCCGGCGGCGCGCGCCGCGCGCACCGCTTCCACTGCGGTGATGCCGCAGTCGCAGGTGATGATCAGCCCGGCGCCGAGGCGGCGCGCCTCCGCCAGCCCCGCCGGTCCGAAATCGTATCCGTCGCGCAACCGGTGCGGGACGAACGCGTGGGCCCGGCCGCCGACGCTCGAGAGCACGCGGGTGAGGAGCGCCGCGGCGCACTGCCCGTCCACATCGTAGTCGCCGTGGACCAGGATCGGGGTACCCGAGCGGACCGCGGCGACGATCAGCTCGACCGCCCGCGGCATGTCGGCCCAGCCGTGCGGCTCCGAGAGTCGCTCGAGGTCGGGGCGGAGAAACGCCTTGGCGTGGTCGGGCGCGGCGAGGCCGCGCTGCACGAGGATGGCGGCGAGCGTCTCGGGGATGTGGAGGTCGGACGCGAGGGCCGCGGTGAGCCGTGGATCGGGCGGCGCTGTGACCGCCCAGCGGGCGGGGATCATTCCGGGGCGTACAGGAGCACGCCGCAGGCCTCGCAGGCCTCGATCGAGGCGCCGCGCTGGATCAGGACTCGGCGCTGCGTCGGGACCGCCGTGAAACAGTGGCCGCAGGCGTCGCCATGCAGGGGGTAGAGCGCGAGGGGTGCTTTGCCGCGCCGGATCCTCTCGTAGAGCGCCAGCAGGCTGGCGCCCACGGCCGCGGTGGCGCGCTCGCGCTCCGCGCAGGCCCGTTCGCGCTCGGCGGCGATCTGCTCGCGCTTTCCGGCGAGCGCCTCGCGCAGCGGGGCCAGCCGCGCCCGCACCTCTTCGAGCGCCCGCTCCGCCTCCGCGGCCTTGCGCTCCGCTTCCGTCACCGCGTCGCCGGAGCGCATGAACTCGGCTTCTTCCTTGGCCAGCACCGAGCGCGCGAGATCCAGTTCGGCCATGAGGGTGGAGGCTTCCTTGGCGCCCCGCACCCACTCGAGGCGCTGGCGCCGCTGATCCTGCATGGTTCGATAGTTGGCGATCTTGCCCTCCAACTCGTCGCGCCGGTCCATGGCGGCCTGGATTCCCGCCCGCGCCACGGCGAGGGCGCGCTCCGCCGCGGCCTGCGCCTCATCGAGCGTCGCCAGCTCGGGGGCGAGCGCGGCGAGGGCCTCATCGGTCGCCGTCACCGCCTGATCTTTCTCTTGTAGCGTCAACAACGGCTCAAGTTCCGGGTGCACCTCTCCTCCTCTTAGCGATTTTGTACCGCGGGTAACGCTTGCGGAGCTCGTCGAACACACGACGCTTCTCCGCAAGCAGGGACGCCTGCCGATCGGGGGTCTCGAACGGGAGCTGATCGTCCAAGCGCTCCATCTCTCTCTCGAGTCGCCGGGCTTCCAGCCAGTTGACGGCCAGCTCGTACATCTCGTTGGGATCCCGCCCTCCGAGTCCCTCCGCCTTGAGCAACTCGTAGGCGCGGGCCGACGTGTCGTCGAGCGCGAGCACCGCGTCGTCGGCCACGCTCTCGAACACCGCGCGGTAGGGTGGGAACTCGAGCTCTTCGGGGTCGACGGCTTCGGCGACGCGGGATTTCCACGGCTCGCCTTCCAGCATCAGCAGCACGACGGCTTTCTCGGCGCTGGCGGGGAGGACGGGATGCGAGATGGGGGATGCGGGATGGGTGGTGCTGGGCCGCATCCCGCATCCCGCATCCCGCATCCCGGCTTCTCGTTCCAAGACGTCCTTCCGCACTCCGGCTGCCTCCGCGGCCCGGGATATGTAGAGCTCCCGCGTGATCGGGTCTTTCGCCGCGCGAATCGTGGGGAGCAGCCGATCGAGCGCGCGACGCCGGCCCGGCAGAGTGCCGAAGAATCCCTTGCGGTCGAGAATCTGGATCTTCCGCTCCAGCACATCGACCGCGTCCTTGAGAATCTCCTCGAGTCCCACGGCACCCTTCTTCTGCCCGAGGGTGTCGGGATCCTCGCCCGTCGGGAGCGTCGCCACGCTCACCCGCAGGCCCTCGCGCAGCAGCTCGTCGCCGGCGCGGAACGTGGCGCGCAGGCCGGGCTCGTCCGAGTCGTACAGCAGGATCACGTGGGGCGCGTGGTGCTTCACGAGCTGGGCCTGCTCCGGGGTGAGCCCCGTGCCGAGCGGCGCCACGACCTCTTCAATCCCGGCGAGGGAAAGGCGGAGCACATCGAAGTAGCCTTCGACCAGGATCGCGCGCTCCGCCTTGCGCATCGCGTGCTTCGCGACGTGCAGGTTGTACAGCAGCTTTCCCTTGTGGAAGATCGGGGTATCGGGGGAGTTGAGATACTTGGGCTCTCCTTCGCCGAGGATGCGGCCACCGAAGCCCACCACGCGGGCGCGCACGTCGTGGATCGGGAACAACAGCCGGCCGCGGAAGCGGGGCGCGAGGGTGCCATCCTCCCGTCTAGCCAACAGACCCGCCTCGAGCAACACCTCGTCACGCACGCCCAAGCCTTTCATTGCGTCGAGGAACGTCTTGCTCCTGGGCGCGTACCCGAGGCCGAGCGGCTGGACGGTCTCGAGATCCAGATGCCTGGTGGTGAGATAATCGCGGGCTACCTGCGCCTCCGGGCTCTCCCGCAGCTGGCGGGCGAACCAGTCGGCGGCCGCCGCCACGGCGCTGTACAGCGGCTCACGGGGATCGGGGCCGGTGGGGCCCCGCTCCGGAATCGTGATCCCCGCCCGGCGCGCCACCTCGCGCACGGCCGTGGGATAGTCCATGCCGAGCTTCTTCATGAAGAACGTGAAAACGTCGCCGCCGGCGTGGCACACGAAGCAGTAGAACATCCCCTTGCGGGGAATAACGGCGAAGTTGCGGTGCGTGCCCCCATGAAAGGGACACGGGGCGCGGAAATCAGACCCGGTGCGCTTGAGCTCGACGTGCTCGCCGATGATCCCCACGATGTCCGCCGCCTCGCGGACCTGGTCGATCACGTCGTCGGGGATGAGGCTCACGCGCGAAACTCCACCAGCGTGACACCGTGGCCGCCCTGGTTCGACGGGGCGAAGCCGAAGCGCTTCACCCGCGGGTCGGCCGAAAGGATCTCGTGCACCAGCTGGCGCAGGGCGCCGGTCCCCTTGCCGTGGATCACGCGGAGCGTGGAGAGGTCGGCGAGGATGGCGCCATCGAGCGCCTTGACGAGCAGCGGCTCGGCTTCGGAGACGCGGAGACCAATGAGGGAAATCTCCGTTCCGGCACTGACGGCCGGTGCCTGGGCGGACGGGCGGACCGCCGGACGGTCGGACGGTGACGGCGCGTGACGTGCGCGCTTCAGATCTTCGAGGGACATCCACCCCTCCCCGACCTTGTCCCCGGCCGTCTCACCGGCCGTGTCCTCGAGGGCTCTCTCGACGAGCCGACGAGCTTCCTTGGCCGTCGCCTCGTCCACTGCGGCGCGGGCCCGACCGAGTGCCTCTTCGACCTTCTTGCGCGCCTCGAGCAAGTAGGCGCGGGTCTGCTCGCGCGCCTCGCGTTCGAGGCTCTGTGCCCGAGCCTTCACGTCCCGCTCGCGCGCGGCGAGCTCCGCCGCGCGTGCGTCGAGCCGCTCCGCGTCGCTGCGCAGCGCCGCGTCGCGTGCCGCGAGCTCCTGTTCCTTGGTTTCGAGCTCCCGCGCCCGGGCCTCGACGGTGGCGAGCAGGGCGTCCATTGCCCGCTCGGCTCCGGGCACGGCCCGCTCGGCGATCTCCAGGACATCGGGCGCGATCCCGAGACGGCGCGCGATGGCGAGCCCGTACGACCGTCCGGGCACGCCTTTCAACAGCCGGTAAGTCGGCGTCAGGGTGTCGGCGTCGAACTGGAGCGACGCGTTCACGATGCCCACCGTCTCCGCCGCCAGCTGCTTCAGGGCGCCCAGGTGCGTCGTCGCGAGCGTGACCGCCCGGCGTCGGGTGAGGGTTTGTAGCACCGCCGTCGCGAGCGCCCCCCCCTCCGCGGGGTCGGTGCCGCTGCCGATCTCGTCGAGGAGCACGAGCGATCCCGCTCCGGCACGCTCCAGAATGTCGCGCAAGGCGGCGACGTGGGCGGAGAACGTGGAGAGGCTCGCGGCGATCGACTGGCGGTCGCCGATGTCCGCAAACACGCCCGTGAACACGGGGAGGGTCGACTGCGGGCCGATCGGCGGGATGATCCCGCTCTGCGCCATGAGGGCGAGCAAGCCCACCGCCTTGATGAGCACCGTCTTGCCGCCGGTGTTGGGACCCGAGACCAGCACCGTGCATTCATCGGAGGCGAGGACCAGATCGAACGGGACGACGACCTCGCCCCCCACCAGCAGCGGGTGGCGACCGTTCCGAATCTCGAGCGGTCCCCCGCCGATCGCCGGGGGGAAGCCGTTCACCTCCACCGCGTAGCGCGCGCGGGCGCAGAGGTCGTCGAACGCGACGCACATCTCCCACGCCGCCGCGATCGCGTCGCCCTGCGGGCGCAGGAGCTCCGTCAAGTCCCGCAACACCTGCAGGACTTCGCGCTGCTCCTCGACCTCGGCGGCGCGCAGCGCGTTGCCGAGCTCGATGACCTCGGGCGGCTCCAGAAAGACGGTGGCGCGGGTTGCCGACTCGTCGTGCACAATGCCGCCGATGCGCGCGCGCGCGGTCGAGCGGACGGGGATCACGTAACGGCCCTCCCGCAGCGTGACGGCCGCGTCGGGCGCACGATCCGTGGGGTCGAGCGCGGCGAGCATGGCCTCGAGCTTGTGTACCAGACGCGCGCGCGCCTCGCGCACCGCGCGGCGGGCCCGCGCGAGAGTACGGGACGCGCCGTCCTGCACCTGGCCGTCCGGGTCGAGCGAGACGGTGAGGCGCTGCTCGAGCTCTTTCGGGGGAGGATCGACGCGTAGCGCGGCGGTGCGCGGCGCGTCGGCCCGGAGACGGGCCAGATCACCCGCGACCACGCGGGCGGCCGCGAGCGCGCGCCCCAGCTGCGCGAGCGCAGCCCCTTCGAGCGCGCTCCCCGGCACACCGAGCAGCTCCAGGGGGGCGCCAATATCGGGGACGGGCTCGGCGCGAATGCCGTCGTCGGTCAGGAGGAGGGCGGCGAGCTCCGCCACCTGCGCGAGCGCGGCGCGGATGGCATCGGGACCGGTGGCAGGGGAGCGGCGGGTCACGCGGGCGGCGCCGAGCGGCCCGGCGGCGTGCGCCGCCACCCGCTCCAGCGCGGCAGGGAACTCGAGTGTCTCCAGCACGGAGGGCGCGACCCCTCCTCCGACTGTCATACGGCCGCCGCCAGCTCCTCGCGGACGATCTGGTTCACCAGCTTGCCATCCGCCCGGCCCTTGAACTTGGGCATCACCTGTCCCATGACCTTTCCGAGATCCTTCCCCCCGGCGGCGATCGCCTCCCGGACGGCGCGCCGGATCTCGTCGGCTTCGACCGCGGCGGGCAAGAACTCCTCGAGCGCCTTCCCCTCGCCGAGCTCCACCTCGGCCCGGTCGGCGCGCCCGGCGGCCCGGTACTGCTCGGCCGCCTCGCGGCGGCGCTTGATGCCGCGGCGCACGACTTCGGCCGCCTCTTCATCGGAGACGGGGTGCTGGAGCTCGAATTCGCGGTTCTTGAGGTCTGCGAGGATGGTGGAGAGGAGGAGCGTGCGCCCTTGATCGCGGTGTTTGCGGGCTTCGTTCATCGCGGCGCGGAGCCGCTCGGGCAAGCTCGCCACGTCAGGCCCTCGGCTCTTCGTAATGACGGTGCTTGTGCGAGTCGGCCAGGATCCCCGCCTTCTCACCCTCTGGGTAACTGTGACGGACACAAAAACTTAGCCCTGCCGATTGCCGGGGGCAACCCGTCGCTTTCATCCGGGCGGCCACGTCATCGGCCGGCCGCCGAGCAGGTGCAGGTGCAGGTGAAACACGGTCTGTCCGCCGTCGGGGTTCGTATTCACCACGACGCGATACCCGCGCTCCGCGATCCCGACCTCTCGCGCCAAGTCGCGCGCGAAGGCGAGCAGTTTGCCCGGCAGGCCCGCATCCTTGGTCTCGCTGAGCGTTGCCACGTGATGCGTCGGGATCACGAGGAGGTGCGTAGGCGCTTGCGGGCTCATATCCTTGAACGCCAGGATGCCATCGCCGCGCTTCACGATCGTGGCCGGGATCTCGCCGGCGGCGATTTTGCAGAAGACACAGCCTCCGGCCATGGTCCCCTTTCACCCCGCGCTCGCGCCCGGGGTCAGTTAGCGTCCGAACGCCTGGCGCAGCTGCTCCCAGAACTTCTTCCCCGTGTGCCCTTCCGCGGGCGGCTTGCTCTCGACCTTCGCGAGCTGCTCGAGCAGCTCGCGTTGCTCCGCGGTCAGCTTGACAGGCGTCCAGACATGTACCCGCACGTGCAGATCGCCGCGACCCGCTTCGCCCACCCGCGGTAGCCCCTTGCCGCGCAGGCGGTACACGGCCCCGGTCTGCGTACCCGGGTGGATCTCGAGGGTCGCGTCCCCGTACGGCGTGGGGATCTCAACCTCCGCCCCAAGGGCCGCCTGGGTGAACGAGGCCGGCAGGTCGTAGATCAGGTCGTCGCCCTGGCGCTCGAACCGCGGATCCTCGGCGATGTCGAGCACGGCCACCAGGTCGCCGGCCGGACCGTTGCGCGGCCCGGGGACGCCGTGTCCCCGCATGGTGAGGTAGTGATGGTCGGCGACGCCCGCGGGGACGTTGATCTCGAGCTCCTTCTCGGCGCGGACGCGTCCGTCGCCCTGACACTTGGGGCAGGGCTGCTGGATCACTGTGCCCTCCCCTGCGCAGGTGGGGCACGGCGACACGGACACGAACTGTCCGAACATCGAGCGCGCGGCGCGCCGCACTTCGCCCGTGCCGGCGCACGTGGCGCAGGTTTTGGCCTTGCTCCCGGGCGCCGCCCCGGCGCCGCTGCACGCGGTGCAGCGCTCCAGAGTGCGGACCTTCATCTTTTTGGCGGTGCCGCTGGCGACCTCGGCGAGTGTGAGCTTCAGGGTGACCTTCAGGTCCTCGCCGCGGTTGCGTTCCCGGCGGGCGCGCTCCGCGCCACCGAAGAAGGCGTCGAACCCGCCCAAGCCGCCGAAGTCCCGCATGAAAATGTTGAGCGCTTCCGACAGGTCGAAGTGGGTGAATCCCCCGGCGCGCGAGCCCGCGCCGCTCTTCAGCCCCGCTTCGCCGTAGCGGTCGTATGTGGCGCGGCGGTCGGAGTCGCGCAGGACCTCGTAGGCTTCGGTGATCTCTTTGAACTTCTCCTCGGCCGCCTCTTTCTCTCCGGACGCGACGCGGTCGGGATGATGCTTCATCGCGAGGCGGCGATAGGCCTTCTTGATCTCGCCTTCGTCCGCGTCGCGCTTGACCCCCAGGATGGTATAGTAGTCGCGCTTCACTCGAGCAGCTCACCCACGAGACGGCTCGTGTGATCCACGAGCGCCACGATCTTGTCGTAGGGCATACGCGTCGGGCCCATGACCCCGATGACACCGGCCAGGGGGCCGAGCCGGTACGAAGCGGTCACCAGGGTGAAGGGGGCGAGCGTCGCATCCTGGTGCTCGCTGCCGATCGTGATGGTGAGCCCCTGGCCGAGCCGCCTGGCCAGCGCCTCGCGCAGCACATCCCGGCGCTCGGTCACCTCCAGCAGTCCCTGTAGCCGCTCCTTGGTGGCGAACTCCGGCTGGCCGGCGAGCAGCTGTGCGCTCCCCAGCACCACGCCCCCTCCGGCAGCCGTGGTGGCCGGCACGTCGAACAGGTCGTCCGCTTCCTGGATGAAGATGTTCAGGAGCTCGCTCGAGCCGACGTCGGGCGCGGCATCACGCAGCCGCTCGGACAAGGTCGTGCGGATCTCGTGCAGCGTCAGCCCCGCGAGGCGCTCGTTCAGGACGACCGCCACTTGCACGACGATCTCGGGTGCGATGAGCGAGGGCACTTCTACGAAGATGGTGCGCACCACCCCGCTCTTGACCGTGAGCACCAGCAGCAGCCGGTCGGACCCCGCCTGCAACAGCTCCAGCCGCTCGAGCACCGCCTCGTCGAGTGTCGGTCCCACCGCCACTCCGAGCTCTTTCGTGAGCACGCCGAGCACCTGCGCCGCCCGCTCGAGGATCTGGTCCACGGCGTTCCGCTCCGCGAGCTCTTCGCGGATGTGGTGCGAGTCGGATGCCGACACCTGCGACAGGCGCATCAGCGAGTTCACGTACACGCGGTAGGCGAGATCGGTGGGGATGCGGCCGGCGGACGTGTGGGGGTGGTAGAGATACCCCTTTTCCTCGAGGTCGCTCATGGTGTTGCGAATCGTGGCGGCGGAGAGCGCGTTACCGAACTTCTTGGAAATAGTCCGGCTGCCCGCCGGCTCGGCGGTTTCCACGTAGGTCTCGATGACGGCTTCGAGGACCTGGCGCTCGCGGTCGTTCAGAGATGCTACCATATCACCCAAGCTATTACCTACTAACAATTTAGACCGCTCGACCGGCGCCGGTCAAGTCGCGGATGAGGGCATCGAGGCGAAGCCAGCCCTCGGGCGTGCACACCAGCCGCTCCTCGCTTACCTGCGCCCATCCCCGCTCAACCCAAAGGGCGGCAGAAGGCGGCAGAGGGCGGCAGAGGGCGGCAAGCGGGAGCCCCGCATCGGTGCGCAACGCGAGATAGAGGCGCTCCAGTTCCCGTTGCTCTTCGGTCAGGACCTCCCTGGCCTCGACCGCCGGCAGAGCGGCGGCCACCGCGCGCCGATAGCTCTCCCACGCGCCCAGATTCCAGCGACGTACCCGGCCGTCGAACGAATGTGCGGCGGGCCCCAGCCCCAGATAGGCACGGCCCGACCAGTAAGCCGAGTTGTGGCGTGAGCGGTGGCCATCGCGCTCGGCGTTCGAGACTTCGTAGAAGCGGTAGCCGTCGCGGGCGAGCCGCTCGTGCGCGTAGAGGTACTCCTCCGCATAGCGCTCGTCGTCGGGCCTGGAGGTGGCGCCGCGCGAGATCCAGCGGGCGAGGGGAGTCCGTTCCTCGACGGTGAGCCCATAGAGAGAGAGGTGAGCCGGGTGCAGGGAGCAGGCGAGGTCGAGGTCGCGCGCCCAGTCGCGCCGGAGCTCCGCCGGGAGCGCGAAAATGAGATCGAGCGAGATGTTGTCGACCCCCGCGGCCCGGAGCGCCCGCACGGCGTCGCCGATGCGCGTCGCGTCGTGGGAGCGATGCATCCACTGCAACACCCCGTCATCGAACGACTGAGCGCCCAGCGACACGCGATTGACGCCGGCGCGCCGCCAAGCCGTCGCGTGTTCGAGCGTCACGTCTTCGGGGTTGGCTTCCAGCGTCACTTCAACGGCGTCACGCGAAGACATAGCACGGAAGACGTCGAGCAACGACGTGAGCAGGGCCGAGATCGCCTCGGGAGGCAGGAGCGAGGGCGTGCCGCCGCCCAGGTACAAGGTCTCCAACGTCTCGCCACCGAAACCCCCGGGCTGGCGCCCGGGGTCAGTTGTCCCAAGGAGTTTCAGTTCCTGCAGTACAGCGTCCACATACTCTCGCGCCGGGATGCGCTTGCGCACCGCGATGGAGAAGTCGCAGTAGGAGCAGCGGCGCTGGCAGAAGGGGACGTGGAGGTAGACGTGGCGCATGAAGAAAACCTAGTGCGGAATGCGGAATGTGGAATGCGGAATCGACAGGGAGGGTCGTTCGCGTCAACGAGCCAAGTCTGACATTCCGCATTCCGAATTCCACATTCCGCATTCACCTCAACGCAAACCGCATCCCTGGCTCCTGCTTCACCACCCCCCGCATCTCGAGCTCCGTGAGGGCGGTCAGCACGGCGCCCGTGTCGGCTCCGGCGGTGGCCACCAGCACGTCGACGTGTCTGGGCTCCGAGCGGAGAGTGTCCCACAGCGAGCGCTGCAAGGCGCTCAGGTCCGGTGGTGGAGTCCGTCCGGGTGCACTGACCGAGGACTCTCGTTCCGCAGTGCCCTGAGCCGCCCCCGGCAGCCCGAGCTCCTCGAGGATGTCTCCCGCCGCGAGCGCCGGCTTCGCGCCCTGCTGGATGAGCTTGTTGCAACCGAGCGACGTGCGGCTCGTGATCGGCCCCGGCACGGCGAGGACGGCGCGCCCCTGATCGAGCGCGCAGTCGGCGGTGATCAGCGCACCCGACCCGGGCGCGGCTTCGATCACTACGGTCACCCCGGCGAGTCCGGAGATGAGACGATTGCGCTTGGGGAATGCCCCGGCGTGGGGCCGCTCGCCCGGCGGCAGCTCGCTGACGAGGCAGCCCCGGGCGACCATGCGCTCGTACAGCACCCGGTTCACCGCAGGGTAGATCACGCCGAATCCGTTCCCGAGGATCCCCACCGAAGCGCCGCCCGAGTCCAGGGCGGCCGTATGCGCGATCGCGTCGATGCCGCGCGCCATGCCGCTCACGACGACCACGCCCGCGCCAGCCACACCCGCGGCGAGGAGGCGCGCTGCTTCCGCACCGTAGGGCGAGTGGTCGCGGCTGCCCACGATCCCCGCCGCGGGGCGCGCGAGCAGCGCCGGGTCACCCCAGGCGAACAGCAGGGCGGGCGGATCGGGGACCTCGCTCAAGAGGGGTGGAAATGCGGGGTCGTCAGGAAGCAGTACGCAGGCACCGAGGCGATCCAACTCGTCGAGGATCTCGTGGCCCGCCCGCGGGGAGCCGGCGCGGATTGCCGTCGCGGCCGCGCGGCTGAATCCGGGGAGCGCGGCGATCGCGCCGTGCGGGGAGCGCAGCGCCGCCGCCGCGCTCTGGAACGCCGCGACGAGAGTGCGCAGCCGCGCGGCGCCGATCCCCGGAACCTGCGCGAGCGCCAGGTACGCCGCTACTTCGTCGCGACTCCGGCCCGCAGCGCCTGCCATAGCGTCTCGAGCAGCTCCGGCACGCCCGCTCCCGTCACGGACGAGATCGCGACCACCGGCGCGCCGGACTGCGTCGTGATCGCGGGGAGCGGCGAGCCGGGAGCGGGCAGCAGATCGAGCTTGGTGAGAACGACGACGTGCGGCTTCGCCCCGAGCTCCGGCGAATATGACGCTGCCTCTCGCAGCAACAGCTCGTAGGTCGCCTGCGGGTCCGGGCTGTCCACCGGCACGAGCACGGCGACGAGCCGGGTGCGCTCCACGTGCTGGAGGAACTTGAGGCCCAACCCCTTCCCCACGTGCGCGCCCTCGATGATACCGGGAATATCCGCGGCGACGAACGTCCGGTGGTCCGAGAGCGCCACCACACCGAGGTTCGGCTCGAGCGTCGTGAAGGGGTAATCGGCGATCTTCGGGCGAGCGGCGGAGATGACGGAGAGCAGCGTGCTCTTGCCCGCGTTCGGCTCGCCCAAGAGCCCGACGTCGGCGATCAGTTTGAGCACCAGCTCGAGCTGTCGTTCCTCGCCGTACTCGCCCGGCTCCCATTCGCGCGGGCTGCGATGCGTCGGGGTGGCGAAGCGCGCGTTGCCGCGGCCGCCGCGCCCACCCTGCGCCACGAGCAGGGTGTCCCCGCCCGCGAGCACCTCGCCGATGAGCTCACCCGTCGTGGCGTCGCGCACCTCGGTGCCGGGTGGGACCGGCAGGTAGAGGTCGGCGCCCGACTTGCCGGTCATGTTCTTGCCCTTGCCGTGCTGCCCCCGCTCGGCTTTCCACTGGGTGCGATAGCGATAATCCAGGAGCGTCGCGAGGTTCACGTCGGCGCGCACGAGCACACTACCGCCCGCTCCGCCTTCCCCGCCGTCGGGCCCGCCTTTGGGGACGAACTTTTCGCGGCGGAAAGAGGACGCCCCCGCACCCCCGGCGCCTCCGACGACGTGGACGACGGCGCGGTCTATGAACATGGGGACGAACGCGGAACGCGGAACGCGGAACGCGGAGCAGGCCGGCCGCCTTCTCGCGCAGTGTGAATCGACGCGATCGTGATGGCAACGAGTTGTTTCGCTTCGTCGCCGAGCGCCGCAACCTTGGAAGACTTCGCTATTCCTGCCTCGAGCAGGAGTTCAAGCCAAAATGAGCTCTCGTCGCTCTCTTCCTCAACAATCCCCATCTTGGCGAGGAACTCCTTGCGTGATCGCGCCCGGCGAGCCGACCGATAGTTCGCAGCCACTGACGTGGCAGCCCGCAGCAGTTGGCGTCCGATCACGTCGGCTACACGGCTCCTCGGCAGCGCGTCAACCAAACGGACGATCGCGAGGGCAAATGCTTTGGTGCGCTCCTTGAGATCGCGGGGCGGCAGGGACCTGCCCGTCTGTTCCGCGTTCCGCGTTCCGACTTCCGCGTTTATCGTGTTCCGCATTCCGAATTCCGCATTCTAAGCTTCCTCTTCTTCTCCGCATTCCGCACTTAGACCTTCCTCTTCTTTACGTCCGCCCATTGCTCCCACGCCTGTGGGCGGCGGACCGGGTCCACGTCTGGCTCCGCGAGCGCCAGCACCGCTTCTACTTCGGCCTGCGTGGCTCCGGTGTTCAACGCTCCCCGCAAATGCGAGTGCAGCTGCTCGCCGGTACCGAGCAACGCCGTGGTCGCTACCGTGCAGAGCTCGCGCCGCTTGAGATCGAGGCCCGGTCGCCCGATCACCTTGCCGTAGGCATCCACCAGGACCAGGTCTTCGAGCGCCGGGTGCAGCGCGCGCAGGTTCACCAGCAGCTTGTGATACGCGCGCCCGTACACCTCGCGGCACACCGCTGCCCCACGCGCCGCCCACGATTCCCAGTCCGCGTGCGCCAGGTCCTCCGCGCCCTCGCCCTCGACCGGTGCCGGCCCGCCTACGCCACGCCACACCCCGAACGCCACCAGCGCCAATGGGTAGCCCACGACGAGCATGCTCTGCAACAGCAGCTCCTCGATCCACAGCCCTGGGACTCGCGCGTCGCGCGCCGCAGCGAATCGAGCCTTGAGCTCGGGTACCTTGCCCCGGGCGACGGCCGTCGCCACGCGTACCAGCGCCGCAGTTTGGGCGTCGAGCACCGGGCCGGTGCCGCCAGGCATAGTACTTCTCCCCTCTCCCTTCTCCCTCATCTTTTCATTGCTCCAATCCTCCATTTACACGCAGCTCCCCCACCGTCTCCCCGCGCGTGTTCACGTTGGGTCGGGCGGTGAGCGAGGCCGGACGGGGCCGGAGGCCCAGCGCCTCGAGCACGGCCGCCATGGCGAGCGCCGAGGCGATCGCGTGCCCGTCAGTCACCTTGAGCGCGACGCCGAGCTTTTCCTGCGTGAGCAGAGCGCAGTACACGCCCTCGGCGCCGACCTTAGCGATCACACGGCCGGGGTGCGCACGCATCATCTCCGTACAGGGCCGACCCTCACCGGCGATGAGCTCGGGGTGGCGCAGCATGGCATCACGAACGCGGTCCGCATTATCGAGCCTCGCATACGCCGACGCCATGTTTCGCAGCGGCAGCCCATAGCACACCACGCCGCACCCATCCACCGCTGTCTTGATCTCAGCGGCCGGTACGTCGGTCCAGCGGCTCACCTCCGCCAGGCAGCGTTGCTGCACCGGGTGTTCGAGGCGCGTGTAGAACTCCGTGGGCCAGCCATGGTAGCGCGCCAGCGAGAGCATGCCCGCATGCTTCCCCGAGCAGTTCGAGTAGACGGCCGTGAGCCGCACGCCCCGCGTCTGGTAGTCGTGCGCCACCCGATCGGACAACGGCGGGTGCGGGCCGCACAGCAGATCGCGCTCCGAGCACCCAATCTTGCCCAGCAGCTCGCGCACCCGAGCCACCTGCCCCGGCTCGCTCGAGTGCGACGCGCACGCGAGCGCCAGCTCTTCGCTCGTCAGTCCGAACCGCCCGGCGGCGCCGTCCTCGACGAGCGGCAGCGCCTGGAACGGCTTCGCCGCCGAGCGCCAGAACGTCACGAGCTCGGGGTCGCCCGTCCGCGCGACGAGGCGGCCGCTCGAGTCCACCACGGCGACGTGGACTTCGTGAACCGTCTCGACCCACCCTCCGCGGAGCTGCTCAACGCGCATCTATCCCCTCCAATCCCCCACCCCTCGTAACGCGGAACGCGAAACGCGGAACGCGGAACTGAAATGGAAGGTCGCCTACCAAATGGGGCTCGCCCTGCTGTTCCGCGTTCCGACCTCCGCGTTCCGCGTTCACTCTCCCGCTCTCACGGACAGCCCGATTCCCAGCAGCACGAGAATCCCCCCGAGCACCGCTGCCGGCGGAGGCACTTCGTGGATGGAAGGAACCAGCCAGGCAATCACGCTCGCCCCCACCGGCTCCCCCAGCGCCGCCACGTTCACAGTCGTGGCGCGGAAGTGCCGCAGCGCGTAGTTCATCCCGGTGTGGCCGATCAGCATCGGTCCCGCCGCCATCGCGCCGAACACCGCCCAGTCGCGTCCCGCGAATCCTACCAGCGGCGTGCGGCGAGCGAGGGCCAGCAGCGCGAGCGCCGCCGCTGCCACGACGTACACGCCCGTCGCGTACCGCCATATTCCGACCGTTTGCCGAACCCGCCGCCCGATCACGTAATAGCCTGCGCCGGTGACGGCACCGAGTAGCGCGAGGACATCACCACCCAGGGCGCCAAGTGAGAGCCGCGCGTCACCCAGGCCGATGAGGCTCGCTCCGACCACCGCGAGCGCGATGCCCCAGGCTTCCATGCGCGTCGGATGCTCGCGCAGCCACGCGGCCGCGAGGCCCCAGGCGAAGACGGGTTTGAGCGACACGAGGACAACCGAGCTGGCGACGCTGGTGTACCGGAGCGAGGCGATCCAGGACCAGAAATGCAGCGCCAGCAGCGCGCCCGACAGAATCATCAACGGGAGCGGGGAGCGGGGAGCGGTTCCCGGCGGTGTAGCGGAGGGGACCGCCAACGCGAGTACGCCCGTTACTGGGAGCACCAGCGCCAGTCTCCAAAACGCGATCGCCAGCGCCGGTGCCGCCGCGAACCGCACGATGGGTCCGGCGTACGTGGTGGCGAGCACCGCCACGATCAGGACCAAGAGCGGAGACATGGGCGCGAAACCTCACCCCCCTCCCCCTGCTCCGCAACCGGTTGCCCTCGCTCCGCGCTGCCCCCAAATTGCGCGCTTGATGCGTCTCCGGCTCGCGTTGCGCGTCGCGACATTGGTCCTCCTGAGCCCCGCCCTTGCGAGCGGGGCTAACCTCGCAGCCCAAGACCCATCTCCCTATCTCCCGCTCAGCCACTGGGCCACACCTTATCTGGAGCATCTGATCGCCCGCGGCGCGATCGCCGACCCGAGCCCGCTGAGCCGGCCGTTCGCACAGGCGGACGTCGTACGTGTCCTGTCCGCCGCCGACACCGCGCGGCTCGGCGGCGCCGAGCGACGGGTGGTCCGCGCCATTCTCGCGGCCCTGGGACGGCCGGCCGCCGACGGCAAGCCGTGGGCACGGGTAGACGGCGACGTGGCCGCGACGGGCGCCAGTCACGCGCGGCGCGACCCGCTGCGGGCGGCCGGACCGGGACACGGGACGGCCGCCGGCGGGCTCGCGATCCAGGCGCTGCTCGGCCCGGTCGCCGTCGTCACCCACCCGTATTTCGACACACGACTCAAGTACGATCCGGACTACGACGGCAAGAAGGACCGCGCCATCGCGGGCCGGACCGCCGAGGCATACGTCGACGCCCGGTGGCGGTTCGGCGAATTGTTCTTCGGGTCGCTCGATCGCAATTGGGGACCGCCGGCACTCGAGGGGCTCCTCGTCAGCCCGAGTCCGTACAGCTACGATCACCTCGCCCTGTCGCTCGGCACGCGACGCATCCAGATCCAGGGGATCGTGACCCAGCTCGACGACAGGCCTGACACCACGGGCGCGCTGAACCATCGGTATTTCGTGGCGCATCGCCTGCTGTGGCGACCGAGCGACGCCACGACCCTCGGCTTCTGGGAAGGCGCGATCGCCGCGGGCCCCGCCCGTACGCTCGAGCCGTGGCTCGCGAACATCCTTAACCTCGGCCTGCTGGTCGAGTATGACCGCAACGTCAAGCTCAACAGCCTGCTGGGCGTGGACTTCGAGTCGCGGCTCCACGGCGTGAAGCTGTTCGCCCAGGCGCTGCTGGACGACATCCAGATCGA
>DATHKX010000100.1:0-3091 GCA_035488835.1 Gemmatimonadales bacterium | reverse complement strand
ACCTTCGCGCTGCTGTTCGCCCCGCTTGCCTACCTGCCGTTCGCGCTCGCCTTTCTGTGCTGGAGCCTGCTCAACGGGCTCCTGCTGTGGTACGCGCTGGACCGGCTTCTCCCGGAACGGGAGGCGACTGTCGCCCTCGCGCTCCTGTGGTGCACGACGTGGACGTGGTGCCACGCTGGGTGAAGTCTGAGATCTTCGTCCCGTACCGGATCAAAGGGATTCCCTGCCTGGTCGCGTGGTTCGTGATGCAATGGGAGCTGCTCGTCACGCCGCGCGGCAGCGGTCCGGCCGTTCCAGGATGAGGCATTTCAACTTCCGCCGCGTTGAGTATGCTTTCGGCACGAGCATTCCACCCCACCTCCAGCGTTCGAGATCGTTATGCGCGTGTTGACTCGCCTGGTGTTCACGTTCCTCCTTGTGGCTCTCGGCCCTCTACCCGTCTGTGCCCAGGCGCCACTCGGCGCCGTGTGGGATTCCGTGGGGACGATCCTCCGGGCGCCCGGCGTATCCACGGGCGGGTACTTCCGCTACAACCTGCCCCGCCGGGACATCACGCTCACGGTCGGCGACGTGACCGTCTCCCCGGCCCTCGCGCTCGGGAGCTGGGCGGGGTTCAGTGGCGACCCTCTCGACGCGACCGTGATGGGCGATCTGGTACTGACGGCAGCCGAAGTGAAGCCGGTGCTCGCGGAGCTCGCGGTTCAGCAGCTCGAGGTGACCGCCGTACATAACCACCTGGTGGGCGGGACGCCGCAACTGACCTACGTCCATTTCCACGGCCAGGGCGTGGCGACCGCAGTCGCCGCGCGGCTCGACAAGGTGCTCGCCCGGACGGCGACGCCCAGGCCCGTCGCTGCGCCAGCCCCGGCTACACCGCCCACGATCGACACCGCGCTGGTGTTCCGCACGCTCGGCAAATCCGGCACGGCGCGCGGCAGCGTGGCGCAGGTCGGGTTCGTGCTCGTGCCGGGAGCGGTCACGATGCACGGCCGCACCCTGATCCCCGCCTTGGCCTACGGGAGCCCGGTGAACGTGCAGCTGGTGTCCGGATCGCGGGCGGTCGCGACGGGAGACTTCGCCGTAACGGGCGATAAGGTGAACGGCATACTCGCCGTCCTGGCGGCGCACGGCGTCGCCGCGACCGCCGTTCACACGCATCTCATCGACGAATCGCCACATCTCTATTTCATCCACTTCTGGGCCGACGGCCCGCTCCCCGACGTGCTCGAGGCGATCAAGGCGGCGCTCGACGCCGCCCGCTCACCCGCGTAGCTTTCCCGCGCCTTCTTCCCCGGCGGGAGCCTGAGCGACGCATCGGGCCAGATTCAGCACGTCTCCGACACCGCGCGATGGGTGGCGCTGTACCGCGCGATGGAGTCCGAGCGGCCGGACGCGCTGTTCCGCGATCCCTATGCCCGGAAGCTCGCGGGCGAGCGCGGGGAGCGGATCGTCGCGTCCATGCGGAGGGGCCGGTCGTGGGCCTGGCCGATGGTCGTGCGCACGGCCGTGTTGGACGAGTTGATCGTCCGGACGATCGCGCGGGACGCCGTCGACACCGTGCTCAACCTTGCCGCGGGGCTCGACACCCGCCCGTACCGACTGCCGCTGCCGCCCTCGCTCCGCTGGGTGGAAGCGGACTTCCCCGACGTGATCGCGTACAAGCAGGAGCAGCTCAAAGGTGAGCGGCCGGGGTGCGTGCTCGAGCACGTGGGGATCGATCTCACCGATGTCGGGCGGCGGCGCGCCCTGTTCGCCCGGATCGGCGCCGCGGCAAGCCAGGTCCTGGTGGTGAGCGAGGGGTTGTTGATTTACCTGACGCCCGAGCAGGTCGCGGCGCTCGCCGGGGACCTGGCTGCGCCGGTACCGTTCAGCTGGTGGCTCATCGATCTCGGGTCACCGCGGTTGCTCAAGATGATGGAGAAGACCTGGGGGCGCGCCGTGGCCGCCGGGAACGCTCCGTTCCAGTTCGCGCCCGCGGAGGGGTCGCAATTCTTCCAGGCGCAGGGCTGGCAGGAAGCCGAATTCCGCTCGATGTGGGAAGAATCGCTCCGCCTCAACCGGACGATGCCGCTGGGGCGGTTTTGGAACCTGGTCGCACGGTTATATCCCAAGGCCAAGCGGGAGGAATTCCGGCGCATGTCCGGCATCGTCCTGCTCAAACGAAGTTGAACCCGAAAGGACCTCCATGAGCATCCGCCGACTGGCGCTCGCCAGCGTGGCCTGGGCCGTCGCGTGCGGCCGGCCCGCGCCCCGCGCCACGGGTCCCAACGTCGTCACCATCACCGCTACCGACTACGCCTTCGGGATGCCGGACACGATACCTGCCGGCCTCACGACCTTCCGCCTCGTCAACCAGGGAAAGGAGCTGCACCACGCCTCTCTGGTCCGGCTGGGCGAAGGCAAGACCGCGGCGGACTTCCAGGCTGGGCTCGCGGCCGCGATGAAGAGCCACGCGCCGCCGCCGTCCTGGATGACGTTTCCCGGCGGGCCCAATGCCGTGACCCTCGGCGACACGGCCAGCGCCACCCAAATGCTCGAGCCCGGGTCGTATGTGTTCGTATGCTGGATTCCCAGCCTCGACGGCGTTCCGCACGTGATGAAGGGCATGATGCATTCGCTCGTGGTCGCCGCTGGCGCGGCGTCCTCCCCCGCCGCCGCCGAGCCGGCAACCGATGTGACCATCAAGCTCACGGATTACGACTTCCAGCTGTCTCAGCCGCTGACCGCCGGCACGCATGTCGTGCGTGTCGAGAACACCGGGGCGCAGGCCCACGAGGTCGTGATCGCGGCCCTGACGCCGGGCAAGACGCTGCAGGACTTCATCGCGTGGGAAGCAGGGGGTGAGAAGGGCCCGCTGCCGACCGGCCACTGGCTGGGCGGCGTCACGACCCTCGATGTCGGGGGACACTCCCAGTTCACCACGACCTTCGCGCCCGGGAGCTACCTCTTGCTGTGTTTCTGGCCCGACGCCAAGGACGGCAAGCCGCACATCATGCACGGAATGGCGAAGCAGATCACTGTCAGCTAGAACGACACAGGCCGTGCCCCCCTCGCGGCAGCCCAGCGGGCGCCCGCCGCTCGGGAGGCACGG
>DATHKX010000099.1:0-16564 GCA_035488835.1 Gemmatimonadales bacterium | reverse complement strand
CAGTACGCGATCGTGCAGGTCTTGGTGCTCGCCGCCAGATCGGCACGGAGCCAGGTCTCCTGCGCCGACCCCGCGCTCATGCTGACGTTCGAGTTGAGCGAGACGATGTGCCACGCACCCAGATCGTAGCTGTAGTATCCGCGGCCGGCCGGCCCCGCCAGCGCGCCGAAATAGGCGTAATAGCCGGTGGCTCCCGACGTGTTGTAGTCGTGATTGCCCGGAGCGGGGCGAGTGCGTGCCTTGTGACGCCCCCACGACGGATCGTAACAACTCGCGTAGTCCGCCGCCGTCCCGTCCGGGTAGGCGTTGTCCCCCGCCGTGAAGACGGTCCCCGGGATGTTGTCCAGCAGCGCCGCCGTGGGCTGCGCATCGCAGTCCGCGATGTCCCCGGCGCCCACCAGCACCACCGACGCGCTCGGCGGCGTCACGGTGATGGCCGATTTGCCGCTCTGGCCCTCGCTCGTGGCGGTGATCGTCACCGGACCGCCCACGGCCACGCCCGTCACCAGCCCGCTCCCGTTCACGCTCGCCACCGTGGCATTGCTCGATCGCCAGGTGATCGTCCGGCCCGTCAACGGATTGCCGTTCGCATCCCTGGGCGTCGCAGCGAGCTGCAACGTGCTCCCCACCGCCACACTCCCCGTCCCCGGCGCCACCGTCACCGACGCCACCGGCACGGGCGTGACGGTGATGGCCGCCGGGCCACTCTGCCCTTCGCTCGAGGCCGTGATCGTCGCCGAGCCCGCCACCTTCGCGGTCACGAGCCCCGTGCCGTTCACGCTGGCGACGGTCGTGTTGCCGCTAGACCACGTCACCGTCCGGCCGGTCAACACGTTGCCGCTGGCGTCCTTGAGCGTCGCCGTGAGCTGCTGCGTCTGCCCCGCCTGCACACTCGCCGCGGCCGGGCTCACCGTCACCGAGGCGACCGGCACGCCCGTTACCGTGATGCTCGCCGTGCCACTCCTGCCTTCGCTCATGGCCGTGATCGTAGCGGAGCCGACGGCCCCCGCCGTCACGAGCCCGCTGCCGTCCACCGTCGCCACGGACGTATTGTTGCTGGACCAGCTCACCACCCGGCCGGTCAGCGGATTGCCGTTCGCGTCCTTCGGGGTCGCGGTGAGCTGCACCGTCTGACCCACCAAGAGGCTCGCCGAGGTCGGGCTCACGGTCACCGAGGCCACCGGAACATTCGAGACCGTCACGCTCGCGGTCCCGCTCTGCCCTTCGCTCGTGGCGGTGATCGCCGCCGAGCCCGCGGCGAGGCCGGTGACCAACCCCGTCCCGTTGACGGACGCAGCGGCGTTATTGCTGGACCAGGTCACTGTCCGGCCCGTCAGCACGTTGCCGTTGGCGTCCCGGAGGGTCGCCGTCAACTGTATCGTCTGTCCCATCAGGATATTGGGCGACGCCGGGCTTACGCTCACCGAGGCGACGGGCGCCGGGGGACAGGACACCGTGATCGTGGCCGAATCGGACAAACCGCCCGGCTGACTGGTGGCACGAAGGCCGAACTGGCCGCAGCTCGCGTGGTGGTAGTGTCCATAGTGGCGACCACCGGCGGAACTCGTCTCGACGGTGCCTGCCGTGGCGCTCCACGTGACGGCGATCTGCGCCGTGTCCCCCGCCCCAGTAAAGCCGACGGCCATGAAGTCCTGGACCTGGTTTGGCTGCAGTGTGACGTTCTTGGGAGTGACAACTAGCTGTGCGATGGTGGAGCCGGTGTCGGTGGTGCGAACGGGGAGCTCGCAGCTGAAGATGGCGGCGACGGCGATCATCGCCCCGATAGCGGTCCGGCCCTTCAGGCGCGCCAACCGCCGCGCCAGCTTGTACGTGAACGTCATGGCACGCCTCTCCGGGGGAAAAGTACCGGGCCGCCTAGGTCGACCCGTGGTGGATCGCTGGCGGCCCGGCGAGCGTGGCGGATGAACCGCTGTAGCCCCGTGGCTCTGCGTCACCGCCTTTCGGCGGCTATGCTCTGAGCAGCGTGCGTAGTGGCAATCTGGAACGGAGCCTCCCTCCGATCGGTGAGGTAGATCACCTTGCGGCGGCCCGCGCCCTACGACCCGATCTCGACGCCCACGCCGTAGCGCCGCAGCTTCCCGAGGAGCGACGCCTCGACTCGGGCCGTCACCTCAATCACTCCGTCCACCTGGGCCTCGGCCATGACTTCCGCATCGCGATGCAGGGTGGCGAGGAGCTTACCGTTGCCGAGGGGCACGCGGATCCGGGCGATCGGGCGCAGCGCCTGCGCGGACGTCCGGAGCACGCTCCGCAATCCGTCCACGCCGACCGACTGTGGACTGCGGCTGGCGGAGGGCGCGACGCACGACGCCAGCACGGCGTGCGGGTACCGCTCGCGGACCTGAGCGAGGAACTCCGCGGGCTCGGGCAATAAGTCCGCCTTGTTGAAGACGTACACGACGCGTTTGCGCTCCGGACCCGGCGCTCCCCGGTCACCGCTCCCCGTTCCGCCCTCGTACAGTCCCATCTCTTCGAGCACGGCCTCGACCACCTGCGCCTGCCCTTCCCACGCGGGGTGCGCCGCGTCGATGACATGCAGCAAGATATCCGCGCCGCGCGCTTCCTCGAGCGTCGCGCGGAACGAGGCGACGAGGTGGTGGGGCAGCTTGCGGATGAACCCGACGGTGTCGGTGAGGCGGAAGCGATACCCGCCGCCTACCTCTACCTCGCGCGTGAGCGTGTCGAGGGTCGCGAACAACCGATCTTCGACGAACACATCGTCGCCTGACAGGGCGCGCAGGATGCTCGACTTGCCTGCGTTCGTGTACCCGACCAGCGCAGCCGTGGGGAGGGAGCGACGCCCCTGGCGTTGATTGGCGCGATGATCGGCCACGTCCTCGAGTCGGCGGCGCAGCGTCGCGATCTTCTTGCGAATGGCCCGCCGGTCGGTCTCGAGCTGCGTTTCGCCCGGTCCCCGCAGGCCGATGCCGCCGCGGATGCGCGACAGGTGCGTCCACATCCGGGTGAGCCGAGGCAACAGGTACTCGAGCTGCGCCAGCTCGACCTGCATCCTGGCCTCGGCCGAGCGGGCACGCGTCGCGAAGATGTCGAGGATCAGCTCCGTGCGATCCATCACCCGCAGCGACAGCGCCTCCTCGAGGTTCTGTCCCTGCACCGGTGACAACGGCTCGTCGAACAGCACGAGCGTGGAGCGGGCCTGCTGGAGCACGCCCTTCAGCTCGACGACCTTGCCCTGGCCCAGATAGAAGTTGGGGCTGGGCGCCTCGACCCGCTGGTAGGTCCGCCCGACCACCTCGGCGCCCGCCGTGTCCGCAAGCCGGTAGAGCTCGTCCAGGTGGTCCTCCACCTGGACGGCGTCCGCCGAGCCCTTGCGCGGCGCGCCGACGAGGAAGGCGCGCTCGGAAGGTGGCTGGATGTCGATTAGCTGTCGGATGCCTGAACCTCCCCGGGTGCCGCAGGTCTGGATTTCAAGTTAAGGAATCAGCTTCCTCAACGGCACGTTGCCCGTCCCGTGAAGCACCACGGTCTTCTCCCCGAGTGGGGTGTCGACAAAGACCCGCCCCGTGATCCCGTAAGCTACCGCCTGCCGGGCAAACAGGGCTTTCGCCCCTGCCCCGACGCCGGCCCACTCGAACCGCACGGGCACGACGACCCGGCTGTGATTCGTAGGCGACAGGTCCAGCGGCCGGTCCAGCAGGGCGTCGCCGAAATGCGTTCCTTCGAGATCGACTCCGACCTCGAGCCGGGTCGAGCGGATGCGGTAATCGTTCGGGTTGAACACGTCGAACACCAGGTCGAACGTGCCGCCCGTCAGGCCGATCCCCGTGATGTCGATCTCTTGGAGCGAGACCTCCGGCTCCTTGAACGTCAACCCACGCAGCGTAGCGCAGGCGGAGACCAGAAAGGCGACGGAAACAAGAGCGACGGAGAGAGATGCGGTGGATGGAAATGCGTGTTTCATCGAGCCTCCTCGCCGTTAGTCGCCTTTGCATCCGTCGACGTATCGTCCGTCGCTTTTCGTTTCAGCTCCGCCCACCACTCCATCCGCTTCTTGATGTCCTTCTCGAATCCGAACTCCGTCGGCTCGTACCATCGCTGCCCCCGTAGCGCCTCCGGGAGATACTCCTGCGGGACGAAGGCGTGCTCGAACGCGTGCGCGTACTTGTACCCTGCACCGTACCCAAGCTCCTCCATGAGTTTGGTCGGGGCATTGCGAATGTGGAGCGGCACGGCTTCGGCAGGATGCTCTGCGGCAGCGTCCATGGCCTGCGCGAACGCCGAGTAGACGCGGTTCGATTTTGGCGCCGTGGCGAGGTATACGGCGATCTCGGCGAGCGCCAGCTCACCCTCCGGCGATCCCAGGAAGTGGTAGGCGTCCTTCGCGGCGAGCGCGAGCGCCAGCGCCCGCGGGTCGGCGAGCCCCACGTCCTCCGCGGCGATGCGGACCAGGCGGCGCGCGATGTAGAGCGGATCCTCCCCGCCTGCGAGCATGCGCGCCAGCCAATACAGCGAGCCCTCCACGTCCGACCCCCGCACGGCCTTGTGCAAGGCGGAGATGAGGTTGAAGTGCTGCTCGCCGGATTTGTCGTAGGACGGCAACGGCCTCTCGAGCACGGACACAACGAGCTCTCGGGAAACGGGAAAGGGGAAGCGGGAAACGTCGGCTACGTGGTTGAGGACCGCTTCCAGTCCGTTCAGAGCGCGACGTGCGTCGCCTTGGGCGTACGTGACGAGTGCTTGCGTCGCCTCCTCGACCAGCACCTTTCCCGTTTCCCGTTTCCCGTCTCCCGCTTTCTCGAGCGCTCGCTCGATCACCATACGGATGTGTTCGTCTTTCAGCGGCTCGAACACGAACACCCGACACCGGGAGAGCAGCGGTGCCGTCAGCTCGAAGCTCGGGTTTTCGGTCGTGGCGCCGATCAGCGTGATGATCCCGTTCTCCACCCAGGGCAGGAACGCGTCCTGCTGCGCCCGGTTGAAGCGATGGATCTCGTCGCAGAAGAGGATCGTGCCGCGGCCCTCGTACTTGAGTCGCTCTTCCGCTTGCTTGATGATTTCCCGCACCCGCGCCACGCCCTCGGTCACCGCGGAAAACGACTCGAAGTGGCGGTCGGTGTAGTGGGCGACGAGGCGGGCGAGGGTGGTCTTCCCGGAGCCGGGCGGCCCCCAGAAGATGCACGACCCGACGTCGCCGCGGCGGATCAGCTCGCCCAGCGGCTTGCCGGACCCGAGGAGGTGCTCCTGGCCGAGGAATTCCTCGAGCGTCGTCGGGCGCATCCGAGCCGCCAGCGGCTCCGCGGATCGGGAGAACAACGTCGGGTCAGACATGGGCGATCACGACACCCTCTCGAGCACGACCTTGGTCACGTAGAAGGTCGCCGCCCCCGCAAAGAAAGCGCCAGGCAGCTTCCAGCCGGGTTTACCCTGAAATTCCGGGACGAGATTCGACGCAGCCACGTAGATCGTCACCCCGGCGGACAGTGCCAGCCCATGGTGGACCAGGAATGAGATCTGGTCCGTGAGCACCACGCCCGCCAGCGTAGCGACCCCGAGCATCGCCGCGGCGCCGATCGCCTGCCCGCCCGTCCGCCCGCCCGCCATCATCAGACTCGACACCGTCACGCCCTCCGGCAGCTTGTGGAGGAAGATGGCGATGAACACCATCAGGCCCAGCGCCGGGCGCACGAGAAACGCGCTGGCGATGGCGACGCCGTCGAAAAACGTATGCAACAGCAGCCCCACGAGCGCCGAAGTGCCCGCGACCCGGTTGACGGCGTGGGTCTCCTCGCCGAAGTGGAAGTGCGGCGTCAGGGTGTGCTGGGTGAAATGCACCGCGAGGTAGCCTGCCAGGACCAGCGCCGGCGCCGCGGTGCCCGAGCGGGCGAACGCCTCGGGCAACACCTCCACCAGGGCCACGGCGAGCATGAAGCCGGCGCCGAACGCGACGAAATGCTCGATCAGGGCGAGCTCGCGCGCCGCGCGCCGCGTTACCGCGAGCGCCCCGACGACGTTGCCGAGCGCGGCTATGAGGGCGTACCCGAGGGCGTTAGACACGGGAGAGGAGGTAGTCGCGCGTGTTACGGGTCGGGTCCTCGAGTACTTCCGCCAGCAGCCGCTGGAGCGTCTCTCCCACCTCGGGCCCGGGCCGCACGCCCGCGGTCAGGAGGTCGTCGCCTTTCACCGCCAGATCCTTTACGGTCAGGGGGTCCTGCGCCGCCCGAATGGACTCCACGACCTTCGGGAGCGGGGAAATGGGAAAGGGGAAACGGGAAACGTCGAGGCCCGGGAGCAGGACCAGCAGGTCGTCCGCGTACTCACCCACCTGCGAGAGCCACTTCCGAACCTCGACCAGGTGTCTCGGATCGGGATACTTGTCCCGCCACGCCCCGATCGCGCGTGCCCGTTCGATGTCCCTGTTGGAGCTCTTGAGCCGCGTCAGGAGCGAGGCCGGATCCGATGCCAAGTATGCGGTGACGAGAACGGGATCGCGCGGCAGTTTGTCCACGTTTCCCGCTTCCCCTTTCCCGTTTCCCGTCTTTCGGATCTCCGGTAGCCATATCCTCGCCGCCCCCACATCGATCCACAGCGTCAACAGCTTCGAGACCCGCTTGGCCGTGGCGATCCCCTTGAACCACTCGTCCCTCACCCGCTCGGCGGAGAGCTGCGCCAACCCCTGCACGTTCGCCTTCGCGGCTTCGAGGGTCCGCGGGTAGATCCGGAATTCGAACCGCGCGCTGAAGCGCAGCGCCCGCAGGATCCGCAGGTAGTCCTCCTGGAACCGCCAGTTGGCGTCCCCCACCGAGCGGATCAGCTTGTGCTCGAGGTCGTCTGCGCCGTGGAACGGATCGCGCCACTCGTGCCGGATCGGGTGATACGCGATGGCGTTGATCGTGAAGTCCCGGCGCGCGAGGTCATCCATCAACGACACCCCGAACTCCACGACCGCGTGCCGGCCGTCGGTCTTGATGTCCTTGCGGAACGTGGTGACCTCATGCTGGCGATTCTGCCGGTCGAGCACCGCGACGGTGCCGTGCTCGATTCCCACCGGCACCGTGCGCTTGAACAGCCGGCGCACTTCCGTGGGTGGCGCCGCGGTCGTCAAGTCGAAGTCGTGATTCTCGACCCCCAACAGGTTGTCGCGGATCGCCCCCCCGACGCACCACGTCTCGTAGCCCGCGCCTTCCAGTTGTTGGGCGATCTTCAAGACTGCATCGGGGATCGGCAGGCGGGCGGGAAAGCCCATGCCCTTCGTTATCCCTCGAGGATCACGGCGGCGGCGGCCACGCCGGCGCTGTGGGTGAGGCTGACGTGCAGGTGCTTCACGCCGCGCGCGCGCGCGCGCTCCGCGGCCTGCCCGATCAACGCGAGGCGGGGCGCGCCGGCGTCGCCGCGCTGCACTTCGACCTGCAGAAACGACACCCCCTGGCTCCATCCCGTCCCCAGCGCCTTGAAGCACGCTTCCTTGGCGGCGAACCGGGCGGCGAGCGCCTCCGCCTTGTCGGCGCGCCCGGCGCAGTCACTGCGCTCGGCCGCCGTGAACACCCGCTCCTCGAACGCCGGTTGGCCGGAGAGCAGCTCGCGGACCTTCGTTACCTCCACGACGTCGAGGCCGATGCCTACGATCATCCGCAGAGCACGCTCCCCCCGTTCACGTTCAGAATCTCGCCCGTGATGTGCCCGGCCAGGTCGGAGCAGAGGAACACGATCGGCCCCGCGCAGTCCTCGGCGCTCGCCACGCGGCCCAGCGGGATCGTCCGCACGATCTCCTGCTTCCCGCTGCCCGCCTCCTTCGCATACGGCGTCGCCGACATCTCCGTATCGACCCAACCCGGGGCGACGCAGTTCACGTTGATCCGGCGCGGGGCTAGCTCGACCGCGAGCGACTTGGTGAACGAGATGACCGCGCCTTTGGTGGCCGCGTAGTCGGCGTGGAACGCCTCGCCCCGCTGTCCGGCCGTGGACGAGACGAGCACGATCTTCCCGCCGTCGGGGAGGAGCGGAATGGCGGCGCGGCAGACGTACAGCACGCTGTCCAGGTTGGCGCGCCGGGTCGCGTCCCACTGCGCGTCGGTCATGGCGGCCACGGGCACCTCGTCGGACGGCCAGATGCCGTGGTTCACGATCAGCAGCTCGAGCCCTCCGAGGCCCTGGACCGCGTCGTCGACGGCCCGCCCCGCGGCTGCCGGATCACCCAAATCGCCCGCGACGCCGATCGCCGGACGGCGCAACCGCCTCACCCCCGCGAGTGTCTCGTCCGCCTCCGCCCTGCGGCTCCGATAGCCGACGGCGACGGCCGCGCCCGCTTGCGCCAGCATCAGCGCCGTCGCGCGCCCGATGCCCCGCCCTCCACCCGTGACGAAGGCGCGCTTGCCGTCGAGAGAAATCACAGCCCCAGCGCGTTTTCGACCATCGCACAGACGATATGCTCGACGGCGAGGTGCAGCTCCTGGATGTGTGACGTCTCATCCGAAGGCACGATGAGAGCGCAGTCTGCCAGACTGCTCAAGGCCCCACCACCCTTGCCCAGCAGCGCAACCACTTTCACACCCTTCACCTTAGCCGCCTGGGCGGCGCGGAGGGTATTGGGACTCTCACCGCTCGTCGAGTGCAGGACGAGCACGTCCCCGGAACGGGCCAGCGCGTCGACCTGCCGCGCGAAGATCTCGTCGTACCCCAGGTCGTTGGCGCAGGCGGTGAGGAGTGACGTGTCGGTCGTCAGGGCGACCGCCGGCAGCGGTCGACGGTTGTGGCCATAGCGGACCACGTACTCCGCGGCGATGTGCTGCGCGTCGGCCGCGCTCCCGCCGTTGCCGGCGAAGAACAGCGTCCCGCCGGCGCGCAACGCGGTGATGTAGGTGTCGGCGATCGCCGCGATCGTCCCGGCGTGTTCCTCCCCGACCCGCGTCGCCAGCGCCGCCAGGGCGGTGAGCCCCGCGCGGGCCTGCTCGGCGGGCGTCACTCGACGGCCGCCTGCACCAGCGCCTGCAGGTCCGCGACCGAGGCACCCGGCTCCTCGAGCGCGGTCCCGACGACCACGAAGTCCGCCCCCGCGGCGCGCGCCGCCCGCACCTGGGCCGGGCTCCTGATCCCGCCGCCCACGAACAACGTGAGCTCCGGTACCGCCGCGCGACAGGCCCGGATCACGTCCGCGGCCACGGGGCGCGGCGCGCCGCTCCCCGCGTCCAGATAGATCGCCCGCATGCCGATCAGCCGCGCCGCCGTCGCGTGCGCGGCGGCGAGCTCGGGCTTGTCCGCCGGCAACGGTCGCGTCTGGCTCACCGCCTCGACGCTCGTCACCCGGCCTCCGTCCACCAGGATGTAGCCCGTCGACAGCGTCGCGACGGGATGACGGGTGAGGAAGGGAACCGCTCGCACGTGCTCTTCGATCAGATACTGCGCGTTGCGTCCGGAGACGAGCGAGAGGAAAAGGACCACGTCGACTTCGGCGGTGAGCTGCAGCGCGGAGCCGGGGAACAACGCCAGCGGGAGCCCGGACGCCGCCTGCCGAATCGCCCGCGCGACGAGCTCGGTATTCTGCGTCCCGTCGAACGACGAGCCGATCATGATTCCCGCCGCGCCCGCCTCACCCGCCGCGCGCGCCACCTCCGCAGCCTGGGCCGGCGTGGTGCGGCTCGGGTCCACCAGCACCAGCAGGCCGGGACGCCGCTCGAGCAATCCGCTCACTGCTCGCTCCCCGCGATGCGCTCGGCGAGTGCCGCGAGCCCGGCGGCGTCCACTTCGGCCTGCGCCTCGAACGCGTAGGTAATGAAGGCGTCGGCGGCGAGCAGGTCGAGCGCCAACTCGCGCCCGGCGGCCGGCCGACCCGCCACCCGCCCCAGCACGCGCCGTCCCAGGAGGGCGAGCTGGTCCGGCAGAGGCGCGCCGGGGGAGAGCTCCGCGTCGGCCACGGCAGCCTCGAGGCCCGCGCGTAGCGCGTCCGGGGGGACCGGGCGGCGCGCCTCCAGCCAGGCGAGTACCTCGCGTCGGGTCATCGCCGGAGCAACCCCTGGACGATCGCCCGGACCTGGGCCCGCGCCTGACCCAGCTTCGCGGGGTCACCCGCGCCCGCGGAGGCGAAGTGCGGCCGGCCCCCTCCCTTCCCGCCCGAGATCGCCGCGATCGCATTGGCGATGTCACCCGCCTTCACCCCCTGCTGTACCAGATCGTCGGTGACGGCGACGTGCACGCCGGCGCGCTCGCCGTTCGCGAACAGCACGGAGATCGCGCGCTTGTGGCTCGAGCGGAACGCGTCCATAACGAGCCCGATCTGATCGCGGTCCTCGAGGTCGGAGTCCGCGATGTGGAGCTCGACGTCGCCGATGCGTTCCACGTTTCCCGTTTCCGGTTTCCCGCTTCCGGTCTTCAGCAGTTCCTCGACGCGCTTCTCGAGCTTCTTGTTCTCTTCCACCAGCTGCTCGATCCGCCGCACGATATGCTCGGGCTGCGTCCGCAGCGCGCCCGCCGCCTGGTCGAGCTCACTTTCGAGCTTGCGAATCAGCGCGTACGCCCCCGGCCCCGTCACCGCCTCGATGCGGCGCACCCCGGCGGCCGCGCCCGTCTCGTGCGTGAATCGGAACAAGGCGATCTGACCGGTGGTCGGCACGTGCGTTCCGCCGCACAGCTCGACCGAGACACCCGGCACGTCGACGACGCGCACGATGTCGCCGTACTTCTCGGTGAAGAACGCCATCGCCCCGGCCGCGATCGCTTCCTTGTACTTCATCTCGCGCGTCGTAACCGGAAGATTCTCCCAGATGTGCCGGTTCACCTCTTCCTCGATCCGGGCGAGCGTCGGGTCGTCCACCGGCCCGTGGTGCGCGAAGTCGAAGCGCAGCCGCTCGGGGGCCACGACCGAGCCCTGCTGGCGCACGTGGGGGCCGAGTACCTTGCGGAGCGCGGCGTGCACGAGGTGCGTCGCCGTGTGGTTCCGCTCGATGTTCTTGCGGCGTGGCTCGTCGACCTGGGCCACCACCGGCGTGGGCTCGAACTCGTCCGCGAAGTGGCCCACGACGGCGCTCACGCCGTCCACCTTTTCCACGCCCTCCACGTCGAGGGTCCACCCCTCTCCCTTCACCCGCCCCGTATCACTGACCTGCCCGCCCGATTCAGCGTAGAACGGATTCTCTTGCAACACCACCTCCACCACATCGCTCGCTTGCCGGAACCTGAGTACGTCGGTTTCGGCCTGCGTGGCATCGTAGCCGATCCACTTCTGCTTGCCCTTGGGCTTGACGGTACGCCACTCGCCGCCGCGCTTCACGTGGACGGCGACCCTCCCCCCGTGCGCCGTCTTGCTCCGCTCCAGCGCCTCGTGCGAGCGGGTGCGTTGCTTGCCGAGCTCGTGCTCGAACCCGGTGACGTCCACCGTCTGCCCGCGCTCGCCGGCGATCAGCTGCGTGAGGTCGATCGGGAAGCCGAACGTGTCGTACAGCTTGAATGCTTCCGCGCCGGAGATGGTCTTGGCACCCTGCAGCTGCTCGAGCCGCTCGAGCCCGCCATCGATCGTGTCGAAAAAGCGCTCTTCTTCGGCGCGGGTGACGGATTCCAGGTGGCTGCGCTTCTGGACCAGCTCCGGGTACACGCTTCCCATCAGACCGCTCACCGTGTGCACCAGATGCACCAGGGTCGGCTCGCGGCGGCCCAGCAGCCAGGCGTGGCGCACGGCGCGGCGCAGGATGCGGCGCAGCACGTAGCCGCGTCCCTCGTTCGAGGGGTAAACGCCGTCCGCCAGCAGGAAGGCCACGGCGCGCCCATGGTCCGCGAGTACCCGGTATGAGGCGCCACCCGGTCCCCGATCGTACTTCTTTCCCACGACCTCCACCGCGCGCTCGATGATCGGGGCGAACAGATCGGTGTCGTAGTTGGACGGGACGTGCTGCATCACCGCCGCCAGGCGCTCGAGGCCGGCGCCCGTGTCGACCGACGGAGCGGGGAGCGGGGGGCGGGACCCGTCGGGCTGTTGATCGAACTGCATGAACACCAGGTTCCAGATCTCGAGTAGCTCCCCCGCCTCACTCAAGCGCACGAATTCGTCGAGACTGAGGGTCCCCTTCCCCTTTCCCGTTTCCCCTTTCCCCCGGATATCGACGAGGATCTCCGAGCACGGGCCGCACGGACCCGTCTCACCCATCTGCCAGAAGTTGTCCTTGTCGCCGAGGCCGTAGACCCGAGCGTCCGGAAGGCCGGTGATGCTCGTCCACAGCCGGCGGGCTTCGTCGTCCGTGTGATGCACGGTGACGTACAGCCGGTCCGGTCGAATGCCGAGCCAGTTCTTCCCGGTCACCAGCTCCCAGGCGAATTCGATGGCCTCCTTCTTGAAGTAGTCTCCGAACGAAAAGTTGCCGAGCATCTCGAAGAAGGTGTGGTGCCTTGCGGTATGGCCCACCTGCTCGAGATCGTTGTGCTTCCCGCCCGCTCGCACGCACTTCTGGCACGTCACGGCCCGGGTGTACGGCCGCCGCTCAAGCCCCTGAAATACCCGCTTGAACTGCACCATCCCGGCGTTGGTGAAGAGGAGGGTGGGGTCGTCCGCCGGGACCAGGGGAGAGCTGGGGACTTCCTGGTGCCCCCGGGCCTTGAAGAACTCGAGAAACTGGCGGCGGATTTCAGTGGAGGTCATGGGGGGGAATATAGCCGCCCCTACGACTCAACTGAAAGGTGAGTCGATACTTAGGCGACGAGCCCGAGGGGCTCGAAATCCCGGGACAATCTCCGCGATAATCTCCACTCACGTGATCCGGAAGCCGTTCCTCTGCTGCTACTCTGCCACCCGCCTACCCGCACAGCTCCTCCACCAGCTCCTTCAGCTGCATGCCGGCATAGCCCCGGCGCACCAGGAACGCCAGCAAGCGGCGTTTGCGCACCGGAGCTGGAAGACCGGCCAGCTGCCGAGCCCGTTTCGCCGCCACGGCGCGCGCCTCGAGGGCGGGGTCGATCCCCTCCTCCTCCAGTGCCCGGCGAACCGCGTCTTCCGCCGTGCGGCGCTCCACGCCCTGCGCCTGCAGATCGCGGAGGAGGCGCGCCGGGCCCTTGCCCCGCGTCGCGCGCAGCGCGGCGTACTGCTCGGCGAAGCGGTGGTCATCGAGCAGGCCGCGGATGGTGAGCCGCTCGAGCGCCGCCTCCACGGCGGCCGGCGGGTGCTGCTTCTTCACGAGGCGCCGCTGCAGATCCTGCCGGGCGTGCGCCCGGCGCGCGACCGCCCGCAACGCCGCTCGCTCGGCAGCCTCCACATCGGCAAGCTCGCGCAGCCGGCTCAGTACCGCGGGGGCCAGCTCCGCCCCGAGCTGGAGGCTCAGCGGCTCGAGCGCCTCCAGTGGGAGGGAAGCAAATCGCCCCCGATCCACTTCCACCAGCCGATAGCCCGGCTGGCGCGGATCGGGGGCGAGCGCGGTGAGAGTCGGCACTCACTCCTCGGGGGCAGAGGCCTCCTCATCGGCCGCCACCGCGACGGGCTTCACCCCGAGATGCTCCTTGACCTTCGCTTCGACCTCGAGCGCGAGGTCCGGGTGGTCCTTGAGGTACAGCTTCGCGTTCTCGCGGCCCTGTCCGATTCGCTCCTTGCCGTACGCGTACCACGCACCGGATTTCTCGATGATCCCCGCTTCCGCCGCGATGTCCACCAGCAGCGACTCGTGGCTGATCCCCTCGTCGAACATGATGTCGAACTCGGCCTGGCGGAACGGCGGGGCCACCTTGTTCTTCACCACTTTGACGCGAACGTGGTTGCCGATCACCACCTCCCGCTCCTTTACCGGACCGATGCGCCGCATGTCGAGCCGCACCGACGCGTAGAACTTGAGCGCCCGCCCGCCGCTGGTCGTCTCGGGGTTGCCGAACATGACCCCGATCTTCTCGCGCAGCTGGTTGATGAAGACTACCGAAGTGCGGGAACGATTGATTGCCCCCGCCAGCTTGCGCAGCGCCTGGCTCATCAGTCGCGCCTGCAGACCCGGGAGCGAGTCTCCCATGTCGCCTTCGATCTCCGCCTTCGGGACAAGGGCGGCGACGGAGTCTATCACCACCACGTCCACCGCCCCGGAACGCACCAGGATCTCCGTGATCTCGAGTCCCTGCTCCCCCGTGTCCGGCTGGGAAACCAGCAGGTTGTCGATGTCCACCCCGAGCTTCTTGGCGTACTCGACGTCGAGCGCGTGCTCGGCATCGATGTACGCGGCCGCCCCGCCCAGACGCTGGGCGTTCGCCACCACGTGCAGCGCCAGCGTGGTCTTGCCGCTCGACTCGGGGCCGAAGATCTCCGTCACCCGCCCCCGCGGAATGCCGCCGATCCCGATCGCCGCGTCGAGGTTGATCGCGCCCGTCGGGATGACCTCCACCCGCACCCGCGGCGAATCGGCCCCCATCCGCATGATGGCGCCCTTACCGCAGGTCTTCTCGATCTGGGTGATGGCCAGGTTGAGGGCCTTTTTGCGCTCGTCCGAGAGCTGGGGGACTTCCTTGTCCGCCGCCATGAGTGTCCTCGACATGGGTTGGGAGCCTCGTTTGGTGAGGCCCGAATATACACCGAAGCCCCGGCTATCGCCACCCGGGGCGGAACGCGTCAGCCAGGTGCTCCAGCTTGCTGTCCACGATCGCGATGCAGTCGAAGCGGTAGATGTCGGCCGGCTTCCCGAAACGGTCCACCCACACCCGCGCTGCCTTCACGAGCTCGCGCCGCTTCGCCCCCGTCACCGCCTCGAGCGGGCTCCCGAAGGCCTTGCCCCGCCGGGTCTTCACTTCCACGAACGTCACCAGGTCGCCTTGGCGCGCGATCAGGTCGATCTCCGTGTGCCCCACCCGAAACCGATGCGCGACGATTGTGCATCCACGCGACAGGAGGTATCGGATGGCCTGCTCCTCCCCGGCAATCCCCCGCCGGTGGCGCTCGTCCTTCCAGTCCGCCGGATCGCTCCTGACGCCGCTTCTCACGGATGCAAACTACCGATCCGCCCGCGGTCGACGTAACCGAAATTATGCCGGCGGTGCCTTACGAATGCGGAATGCGGAGTGGCAATGGAAGGTCGATCGCCGAGCGACGCTCCCCTTTACATTCCGCACTCCGCATTCCGCACTAGGCGTTGCCACAGATCTCATCCAGCTCGTCCAGTCCCACCAACACATCCCTCGGCTTCGACCCGTTCGCGGGTCCGAGGATCCCGGCCAGCTCCAATTGATCGATGATCCGGGCGGCCCGGCCGTACCCAATGCTCATGCGCCGCTGCAACAGCGAGGTCGAGCCGAGCTGATTCTGGATGCAGACTTCCGCGGCCTGCCGGAACAGCGTATCGCGCTCGCCGGGAGTGCCCTCCTCGCCCTTCCCGCTTCCGTCGTCCCCCGCTTTTTCCGCTTCTTCCAGCGCCGTCACCTGCTCGTCGATGCTCGTACCCGCCGCCACCGCCTTTGCGGCATGCGCCTTGTACCAGTCCATCAGCCGCTCGGTCTCGTCGGTCGAGATGAAGGCCCCCTGCACGCGGAGCAGCTCGCTCTTCCCGGGCGGGAGAAACAGCATGTCCCCGTTCCCGAGCATGGTCTCCGCGCCGTTCTGGTCGAGGATGGTACGGCTGTCGACCTTGGCCGAGACCCGGAACGCGATACGGCACGGGAAGTTCGCCTTGATGAGCCCGGTGATGACGTTCACCGACGGACGCTGGGTGGCGAGCACCAGATGAATGCCGATGGCGCGAGCCTTCTGCGCGAGTGTGGCGAGCGGCGTTTCGATCTCGCCCTGCACCGTGAGCATCAGGTCCGCGAGCTCGTCGACGATGAGCACGATGTAGGGAAAGATCCCACCGGTGTATTCGCCGTCGAGCGGCAACTCCTTCTGGATGCCGGCCTGTGTGGCCAGCGTCTCGCGCGGGCCCTTGAGCGGCTTCCTCTCCTCGACCTTCCTGTTGAAGTCCACGATGTTGCGGGCGTGGTTGGCGTGCAGCAGCCGGTAGCGCCGGTCCATCTCCCACACCGCCCACTTGAGCACGCTCGCCGCTTTGTGGTGGTTCGTCACCACCGGCAGCCCGAGGTGCGGCAGAGCCGCGTACATCGAGAGCTCGACCATCTTGGGATCGATCATCAGCAGCGTGAGCTTGTCGGGCGGGTGCGTGTAGATCAGGCTCGTGATGATGGTGTTGATGCAGACGGACTTCCCGGACCCCGTGACGCCGGCGATCAGGAGGTGCGGCATCTTGGCCAGATCCGCGACCACGGGCTCGCCCTCGAGGTTCTTGCCCAGGGCGATCGGAAGGGCGCGCGTCGGGCGATGATATTCGGCGCCCTCGATCAGCTCGCGCACGTGCACCATGCGCGGCATCGGGTTCGGGACTTCGATGCCCACGGCGGCTTTCCCCGGGATCGGCGCCACGATGCGGAGCGAGGGGGCGCGCATCGCGAGCGCCAGATCGTCGGCGAGGGCCGCGATGCGGCCCACTTTCACGCCGGGGCCGGGCGCCACTTCGTATTGCGTCACCACCGGCCCGACGGTTCGACCGGCGATCGAGCCCTCGACCCGGAACGTCTGCAGCGTCTCGATCAGCTTCCGACCCATCTGCTCGATCTGCGCCAGCCCGGCGTCGCCGTCTTCGGGCGGAGCGGG
>DATHKX010000098.1:0-5090 GCA_035488835.1 Gemmatimonadales bacterium | reverse complement strand
CCAGGAGATGGCGGCCTCCGCCAGCAGCCTGTTGGAGGCGGCCGAGCGGCTGCGGGCGCTGGTGCGAGGATTTCGGGTCTAGCGCGCCGCCGGACTACGGTCCGACGGTGACGCCCCCCGGTGCCACCAGCAGGCCGGGCAGCAGATCGATGCCCGTGAGAGCTGCCGTCATAGTGGTCAGCGACAGCACGTGACCGGATGGCCCTGGGCCGATCGCAGTGAACCAGACGCGGGCCAGCGTCAGAGACCCACCCTTCCCGACCGGGTCGGCCGCATTGAAGCGCAGGATGCCACCGGCCGCGGTATCGGGGATGACCACCGGAGACGCGAACGTGCCGGCCTGCGTACTGTCGAACCGCAGCACGCCGGCATTCCAGGTGAACCGCGCGTCGAAGTTGCCGAGCAGCTCGATCGGCACGGCCTTGAGGTCGACTACGACGTCGATCGCGAGAGGCTGGCCGAGCTTTGTGACGCCAAAGCTGCGACCTCCGATGAGCGGGAGCGCGATCGCGTTGCCCGGAGGCGTGACCGCGTCGCCGACCATCACGACCAGCGAGTCCGCCACGCCGGGCGCCGCCGTCGCGACCACGATCGCGCTGCCCGGGGCGCCAGCGGTGACGAGTCCGGTACTCGAAACCGTCGCCACGGCCGGAGCGCCGCTGGTCCAGGTCGCGAGCGAGGGCGACAGCTGTTTGCCCGCGATATCCGTGACGGTGGCGGTGAGCTGCGCCGCGTTCCCCGGGCTCAGGGTCGTGAGCGTCACGTATCCCGGGTTGACCAGGACGGCGGCCGGGGCGACGAGCGACGCGACGTTGACCCGCAGCGTGTCGGCGGCGCCACGAATCGCCGCCTCGACCCGTGCCTGGCCCCCGGTCGCGCCCAGGAGAGCCGTGACCGACCGATCCGGCCCCACGAGGATGACCCCCGGTGTCAGGTTGGTCAACGCCACGGGCACGCCCGTCACCGGGATCAACGCCGAATCCACGCTGATCCGCATCACAACCGAGCCGCCAGGCGCGAGGGTCGTGTCCTGCGGCGCGACGGTCACGACGCAGCCCGAGCCGATCCGGCACGGCCCGACATAGCTCACCGGCACTGTCACGGGCCGGGTGGCGCTCGCGCCACTCACGACCACCGTGTCGACACCTGCGTACAGGACCACGCCATCGCTCGAGCGGATTCCCTCGAGCGTCACCTGAAACGGCTGTGCTCTCCCGATGACCGTGACCGGCACGGTGAGCGTCGCGTCGCCCGCCGCATCGACCGGGACGGTGGTATCGACGACCGCCCCGGGAAGCCGGGTCGCGGCGCGTCCCCGGCCTGGCGCCCCGATCGGTACGCCGACGCTCGAGATCGGCACGACGACCACGTGGAGCTGGTCGAGATCGTCCAGCAGAACCGTTCCGGAGCCGATGCTGATCAGGGGCACGATGGACAGCCTCGGGCCGCCGAGCTCGGACCCCGCCCACTCGGCGCACGCCACCATGCCGCTCGTGGCGGCGAGCATGAGCCAGGGGAGGACTCGGCGGATCATCGTGCCCACTCGAGCAGCATGACCACCCGCGGCCCGACGAGCGGCACGGAGCTGCCGTTGTCGGCCACCCGGCCGAACGCCGCCTGACCCTGGACCAGGAGCGTCAGCGCACCGCTCGCGCGGTAGCGTACATCCACGCCGGGCCGTACCAGCCAACCGAGCAACTTGAGGCCGCCCGTCGCAGGCCCGGCGAGCTCATGTCGAAACTCGACGTTGGGAGCGAGGCTCAGCGCCGGGGACAACGGTCGCTCGAGCCGGGCACCCAGCGCGAACACGTTGCCGCGCGGCACCTGCACGACGGTCGAGTCGTAGCCGCGGGGTCGGAGCCGGTACCTGTCATACGCGTAGAGGGACAGGCTGCCGCGGCCCGCGGGGAGACTCAACCCTGAATAGAGCAGGAAGCGGGGGCCGCTGGCGCTGCGCGAGCCCGCGCCCAAGGTATCGGGGCCGCTGGTCGCGTACACCGCGGCGCCGCGGAAATACCCTCGACCACCCACCGGTCCTTCCGCGCCGAGCCGCACGCGACCCTCGCCGCCCGGCTCGAGATCGCCACCCCCCACCACGGGTGTGTAGCGGCCGTACCGGCGGTAGCTGCCACCCACGCCGGCCGCCCAGCGCTCCCCCAATTTGAACGCGGTCGCGAACCCACCCGTCACACCGCCCCCCGTCCCGAAGCTCGGCGTCGTGAAATTGAGTACTTCAGTCGCGAGGGCGCTGAGCAGCGGCACGGACGAGGTGTCCACCGCTGTCTTCCCGGTCGGGAGCGTGCCGGCCACTGAGACGATCAGTTGGCCCGACACGGCAGACCAGCTCAGGCGGACATCGGTGTCGGTCGGGCCCGAGAGCTCGAGGGTGCCGCTCGTCGTCATCGCGGACGCGTGCGCGTACCCGCTCGACAGATCCACGGTAAGCCGCGACCCGAGCCGGTGCGACAGGCTGACCGGAACGGTCCACTCGACGACGTGATCGAACGCGTAGCGCGACCCGAAGTAGTAGCCGTCGAACACGAGCCCGGTGCGCGCCGTGGTGCCGACCCCGTCTGTTGGCCCCTGCGCGGCAAGCGGCGCCGCCGCGCACAAACACAACAGGACCAGCCTCAAGGCGGCCGCTTGAAAATGATCGTGATCCCGTTCGCGACGGACACGATGGACGGCAGGCCCAACGATTCCGGAGTCAATTGACGGTCGATGGTGGAGCTGCCCGTCGGCAGCCTCACGTCGGCGATCGCGTCACCAATGGCGGGCACGACGTCGCGCGCTCCGGCGGAGAGCAGACCGCCCGCACCGCCGAAGCCCGTCGGCTCGGCGGGGCCCGTCACCCGCTCGACCGCGTCCACGACGGTGACGATCTCCCCACCCGTGGCCAGCTCGGTAGCCGGAGCCGCCGTCGCCGCCTGCTGCGCGTCGCGGGCGGCCTGGAAGCTCGGGTCGGCCTGCGCCGCGCTACGGAAGTGCCGCGCCGCTGCGCCGTAGTCCCCCCGATCCATGGCCTCGAGCCCCCGGCTGTAGGCGAGGAATGCGGCGAGGCTCTTCGGCCCCTGACGGAGGATCTGCTCGCGCTCCGCTTGCGTGAGCTCCAGCCCGAGCTGCGCGGCGAGATTGAACACGACCTGCTTTTCGAGGTCGAGCAGCTTGGCGAACGGCCCGGTCACCTGGCCCACCGGCCGAACCACGCCCGTACCTGTGACCACCGTTGCCGAGAGCTGCACCGGCCCTCGGGGCGGAATCGTGGCCGTCCCCTGCACCAGGCGCTCCGCCCGCAACAGCCGTCCCACGCGCGCCGCCGTCGCCGGTTCCACCCGCTCGCTCTGGCCGAGCTTGAGCTCGTCCAGCAGCATGCCGATCTGCAGACGTTCGAGCAGGCGCAGTGTACGGATATAGGCCAGGTCGGTGGTGATGAGCTCCGCCAGGCCGCGCGACAGGGGCTGCACACTCGAGTCCCCCGCGATCACCAACGGCAGCACCGCCACCGTGGCGGGCTGGGGCGGTTGGAGGGCGAGCTCCGCCTCGCGCGCCAGCGCTTGCCGCGCCGTGCGTTCCGCCGCGGCGCGGAGCGCGAGCTGCGCCTTGGCGCGCAGGGCGGCCACGCCTCGGGCGTTGGGGTGCTGCGCCGCAAAGTCGCTGTAGGTGGCGACCGCCTCGTCGTAGCGATCCGCCTGCTCCTGACACGCGCCGATCACGAGCGGCCCGAGCACATTGTCCGGCTCGAGCGCGAGCGCCCTGCGCGCCACCACGGTCGCGCTGTCGCACCGCCCGGCTGCGGCGAGCGCCGCTCCGAGCCGAAACGGCGTGAGTCGAGCGGGCTGCGGTGTTCGAGCGCAGGCAACGGCTGCGCCCAGCAGAAGAGGCAGGAACTGCAGCTTCACCGCCGCGACTTCTTCTTCGCGGCCTTCTTCTTGACCAGCGCCTTCGGCTTAACGGCGCGGACCGGCTTGGACTTGAGGGGGCCCTCGACGTCCGCGAGCACTCGATCGCCCTCTTCCGGACCGATCAAGCCGCGGCGCACCGCGTAGCGAACCAGCTCTTCGGCATCGTCGAAGGCGAACTCGCCCACTCCGGCGGCGGCCCGGATCGCCTTGACCAAGGCGTCGGCCACAGGGCTGCGCAGCACACTCGCGATTCCGGGGAGGGCATCGAGCAGCGAAGAGATCTGCGACCCGCCGAGCTCAGCTGGGGGGGGCATCGAACACGCTGCTCCGGCGCTAAAGGTCGCGCCAAGCTACATCGGCCCTACCACAGCGTCAAGGATTTTTGACCGATTTTTGGCGGAACTATCGCTGCGGAGCGCGGTTACGACGCTGGCGCAAGGCCTGGACAAGGCCCCCGGGCGCGCGGCGCGAGATGGTGAGGTCGGAGTGGGACAGCAGCTCGCCCAGCACGGTGCGGGTCCTCGAATCGAGCGGCATTCCGAAATGCAGGTCGAGCTGATACTCCGCGTGATCGGGACCCTGGCCGGTGAGGGTGAAGCCCTGGGGCTCCGGTCGAGCGGCGTCGACCTCGATCTTCGCGAGCGGCTCGTATGGGGGGCGGTCCATGGTCACCTCCGCGGGCAACCTCCGGGCTGCGTGAGAGATACGCCGCGTCGCAGGCGTGTCAAGGAGGCCCACCTTCCAGGGGTGGCTACATTTCGTGCCTGGAGGTGTGACCAGTCGTGGGACGACGCGGGATCAAGGAATACCGGGCGCCCGAAGCGCTGGCGCTGATTGCGGCGGACCGTGAGCACGTGCCTCTGGTCTGCCCCTCCTGCAGTACGCGGTCGATCGTGCGCGCGCCCCGACGCCGGGGCGGCCGCGCCGCGCCGCTCGCGCCGGAGCGCGTGACGCTGACCTGCCAGAGCTGCGGCCGTCACGCGTCCTACATCGAGCGCGGGCCCACCGCGCCGCGGGACGAAACCATGGATCCGCATATCGTTCGGTTGTGACATCCCCGTTCCACCACGGGAGAAGGAGAGCGGCACCGAGCGTGGCTGGCGACGCGATACAAATGATGGGTACGGTCAGCGAAGTGCTTCCCAACACGACCTTCCGCGTGAAGCTCGAGAACGGGCACGAGGTGCT
>DATHKX010000097.1:0-39550 GCA_035488835.1 Gemmatimonadales bacterium | reverse complement strand
CCCGCCAGGGCGAGCGTGAGCAGTAGCAGCGCGGCGACGAATAGTGCCCGCGGACGCGGTGGACGGGAGGAGTCGCTCATGGACGCTCGGGAGAGATGCACCAGATCTCGGGGAGTTTCAAGGTAAACCCGGCGAAGGCGGCAGTCCGCCCCCCTGACGGTTTTCTGACAGGCTCCCCACCGTGCCTCCACCCGGGGCGCCGCACCGCCGCCTACCTTGCCACTTGGTCAAGGTCGTGGCCGAAGTGTCGACGGCCCACTTCGCCCGACCGGTCAACCCGGGGAGCAGTTCGAGCCCCGGGTTTGGCTTTTCCGTCGGGCGGTGACGTTATGTTCCGTGGCACATGGCATTCACGCTCACCAGCACCGCGTTCACGGACGGTGCCGCCATCCCGGTCAAGCACACGTGTGATGGTGTAGACGTGTCCCCTCTGCTCGCCTGGAGCGGTGCGCCGGCGGGGACTCGAAGCTTCGCCCTCATTGCCGATGACCCGGATGCACCGGCCGGGTCGTGGGTGCACTGGGTGGTGTACAATCTGCCGGCGGCCGTCTCCGAGCTCCCCGAGAACGTGGCCAAGGTCGAAGCGCTCGACCTGGGTGGGGCACGACAAGGGCGGAACGACTTCCGCCGCCCGGGCTACGGCGGCCCCTGCCCGCCTCCGGGACCGGCCCACCGCTACGTCTTCACGCTGTACGCGCTGGACGCACCACTGACGCTCAAGGCCGGTGCTCAAAGAAAGGATGTGGAGACGACAATGGAGGGCCACGTCCTCGGCTCGGCCCAGCTGCTGGGGACGTACGCGAGGCAGAAACGATGAGAGGCCTGGTCGCTCTCGCAGTGGTCGGTGCGCTCCAGGCCGGCGGATCCCGCTCCCTGCTCCCCGCTCCCCGCTCCCCGCCGTTTTCCGTCGTCACCCTCCCCGCCGACCTGCGGGGCCTTATGAGCGCGCTGTGGGTTGAAAACAACCGCCATTGGGACGAGCTGGCCGACCAGAATACGCTGACGCAGCTGCTCGGTACCGGAAAGCCGACGCAGCGGGAGTACCTCGGCTGCCTCGTGGGGGAGGTAGCGGGCGACACTTTGTTCATCCGCCGGCTCTTGCAGGCGGAGCATTTGAAACAGCTGCAGTTCGCGGTTGCGGGGGACTGCGACGGCGTAGAGCGGCTGGTGGGCACGTTCCACACGCATCCGTACCGCGCCGATTCGGCTGGGCGAGCGCTTAAAGAACGGGGCTTGTCCGCCGTGGACCTCAAGACGTTCACTGCCGCGCCCGACATAGTCACGATGGTGATGTGGGATCTCGACTCGCTCGACGTGGCGACCAAAGCGGCGGACGGCAGCGTGCGCCACCCGATGCCGCTCACCGTCCGCTAACGGGCCGGGCGCACCCACCTGTCTTGCCAGGATTCGCCGCGAGCTCCATACTCTCGCGTTTCCGCGTTCCACCCAATCCAGACGAGGGTCACTGAATGGCTGGGCTGCTGGCCAAGGAACGGATCATCGCCGGGCCGGGCTTCAACCGCTGGCTCGTGCCCCCGGCGGCGCTGGCGATCCACCTGTCCATCGGAATGGCGTACGGGTTCAGCGTGTTCTGGCTGCCGCTCAGCCGCGCCATCGGTATCACCCAGCCGGTCGCCTGCCCTGCGGACATGGGCTTCTTCGCCCGCATCTTCGCGACGACGTGCGACTGGAAGATCAGCACACTGGGCTGGATGTACACCCTTTTCTTCGTGTTCCTCGGCTCCTCGGCCGCCGTGTTCGGCCGATGGCTCGAGCGCGAAGGGCCGCGCAAGGCGGGAGTCGTAGCGGCGTTCTGCTGGGGCGGCGGCTTCCTTATGTCGGCGCTCGGCGTGCACCTCCACCAAATCTGGATGTTGTGGCTCGGCTCCGGCGTGATCGGGGGCTGCGGCCTCGGGCTCGGCTACATCTCCCCGGTTTCGACGCTCATCAAGTGGTTTCCGGATCGGCGCGGGATGGCGACGGGGATGGCCATCATGGGGTTCGGCGGCGGGGCGATGATCGGGTCGCCACTCGCCAATCTGCTCATGAACCACTTCAAGACGCCGACCTCGGTGGGGGTGCTGGAGACGTTCGTCGCGATGGGCGCCATCTACTTCGTCGCGATGCTGTGCGGCGCGTTTGGATACCGGCTGCCGCCGCCGGACTGGAGGCCCGCGGGTTGGACGCCGCCCGCGGCCCAGGCGAACGCGATGATCACCCATCGCCAGGTCCATGTGAGCCAGGCGTGGAGGACGCCGCAGTTTTGGCTGCTGTGGACGGTCCTCTGTATGAACGTCAGCGCCGGCATCGGCGTGATTGGAATGGCCTCCCCGATGCTCCAAGAGGTGTTCGGCGGCAAACTGATCGGGATCGCCGGCGCGCTCAAGGACCTGGCAGAGGACCAGCGGGTGCAGGTGGCGACGATCGGCGCGGGGTTCGCCGCGCTGCTCAGCCTATTCAACATCGCCGGCCGGATCTTCTGGGCGTCGCTCTCGGACTACCTCGGTCGTAAGCGGACCTACTTCGTGTTCTTCTTGTTGGGGATGGTGCTGTACTCACTCGCGCCGTTCGCCGGCAAGATCGGGAGCGTGCCGCTGTTCGTCGCCATCTTCTGCGTCATCCTCACGATGTACGGCGGCGGGTTTGCCACGGTGCCCGCGTACCTCGCCGACATGTTCGGCACGCTACATGTGGGCGCGATCCACGGCCGCCTGTTGACGGCGTGGTCGATGGCCGGGATTCTAGGCCCCGTGCTCGTGAACTACATCCGGGAATTCCAGATCGCCCGCGGGGTTCCGAACGCCCAGGCGTACAATACGACGATGTACATTCTGGCGGCTCTGCTCGTAATCGGCTTTTTCTCCAACCTGGCCGTGAAGCCGGTCGCCGAGCGGTACTACATGACCGATGCGGAGCTCGCCGCCGAGCGCCAGCTCGCGCATGAAGTCGCGGCGCGTAAGGGGTGAGGGAAGCATGACGACACCCGGAATCAACGATGCGTGGCGTCCGAGCCCTGCCAGTTGGGCACTCGTCGCTGTGGCCTGGATCCTGGTGGGGATTCCGCTGGCGTGGGGGATCTACAAGACGCTGCAGACGGCTGTCGCGCTGTTCCGGTAGGGGGCAAGAGGTGCCTTGCCCCTACCGTACCATCCCGCCGGTCTACGCCTTCTTCGCAATCATCCCGGCACCCATCTCCGACACGTAGCCCAGCACCGCCCCCGCGACGAGGGCGACCGCCACCATGAGGTAGCCTTTCGGGTCCGCCGGGGCCGCCCACGCGGTGACCGCTGCACCACAGAACGCCCCTGGGATAAAGGATAGGGCCGGCAGCTTCGACTGGATGACCAGGATGAAGGCGACCACGCCGATGACCACCCAGGCGTAGGCACCCATGTTCATCATCCCGATCAGGGTCATCGCGAGCCACACCCACACGACACCAGACAAGGTGGACGCTATTGTCTTCTGCAATCCTTGTATCTTGCCGCCTGCGGCGAAAAACAGGGCCCACGCGACGATGCCCGCCGGAACCGCGAGGCTCGCCATCGCGCCGACCTTGACCCACAGCGCAATCAGCACACCGATGCTAACCGCCAGCGCCATCAGCATGTCCATACGATCCAGCCTCCTCTTATTGAGGACGAAAGCGAAAACGGCTCCCACGCCCCCTCGATGAGGGCGGCGTGAGAGCCGTTCCACCCCACTGCGCGGACCAGCATGTGTGGCATCCAGCCTCTTCCCGGCGACTACACGGGTCAAACGAGAAGATTCCGGTGCGCCTGAAGCCGCCCCACGGTAGGGATGCCCGCCGGACCTGTCAAGCCCCGGCGGCAGCTAGCGGCCGTGTGCGTACTTCAGCGCCGCCTCGGTGCGGTTCTTCACGCCGAGTTTTGAGAAGAGATGCTGCACGTGGAACTTCACCGTGTTGTCGGACAGGCCGAGCCGCTCGGCGATCTGCGGGTTGGTGAGCCCGCCGGCGACCAGCGCCCAGACCTCGCGCTCGCGTGGGGTGAGGTCGCCCGGCGCGCTCGCCCGGCCCTCGATCCAGCGGCGTGCGGCCTGCGGAAACACCAGCTGGCCCGCGTACACCTGCCGGATCGCCGTCAGCGTCTGCTGGGGCGACTCGGTCTTGAGCGCGAGGCCTTCGGCGCCGGCGTCGAGCGCCGAGCGGAGCGACTCGCCGTCGTTGTAGGCGGTGAGCACCAGGACTTTCGGGGGGGTGGTCCGGTCGCGCAACGCGGCGATGACCTCCGTCCCCTTGATGCTCGTGAGCTCGAGGTCCAGCACGACGACGTCGGGCTTGTGCTGCTCGACCAGCTTGACGACCTCCGTGCCGTCGGTGGTCCAGGCCGCGACTTTGATGTCGGGTTCGCCGTCGAGCAGGGCGCGCAGGCCCTCGATCACGATGGCGTGGTCGTCGGCGAGCAGCACGCGGATCATGGTCCGCGCCTCATTCCGCCGGCAGCGCGACGGTCAGCGACGTTCCCCGGCCGGGCGCGCTCTCGAGCGTGAACGTGCCGCCTAGCATCTCCACGCGATCCTGAATGCCGCGCAGCCCGAAGTGTCCCCCCTCCACGCCCACGTCCTCTTCGCGCGCCAGCACCCGCTGCGGCTCGAAGCCGCGGCCGTCATCCGAGACGGTGAGGGCGATCGACAGGCCCCGCCGCTCGACACTCACGCGCTGCCGGGTGGCGCCCGAGTGCCGATGGCCGTTCGCGAGCGCCTCCTGCAGGATCCGGTAGATCGCGATCTTTGTGGGCAGGGCGCAGGGGCCGAGCTCCCCGGGCAGCTCGAGTTCCACCGCCTGCTCCGTCAGCGTCTCATGCTGGACGGCGAGGCCCTCGATGATCTGGCCCAGCTCGCGCCGCTCGAACCCGGGCGGGCGGAAAGCCCCAATGAAGTTGCGGATCTCGCCGAGCGCGCGCTCCAGCAGCCGTACCGCCTGGCGCGCGCGCTGCGCAGCGGTCGGGTCCGCCGCGAGCGCGCGCTCGAGCACCTGCAGCTGAGACAGGGCGGCGAAAATGTCCTGTACCGGCCCGTCGTGCATGTCGAGCACGATGCGTTGCAGCTCGCGCTCGCTGGTCGCGAGCAGGCGGCGCGACGCGGCGCGTGCCTCGGCGTCTCGAACCTCGGTCACATTCTGCCTGCAATGCGGTAGGCTTCCATCGCGAAATACTCGGGTAGCCCCAGCCGGTCCGCTCGCGCTGCGGTTTCCAGGTTCCGCGCCTCGACGCGCTGCCAGAACTCGCGCTCGTCGTGCCCGCCGGGGAAGGGCGCCGTGTCCTTTTGGGACTGATGCTTGAAGATGGCGAGGATCTTGGCCCGCAGCTCGTCCTGGGACAGCGGCACCAGCACGTCGGCTTCGGTGAGCGACCACTCCTGCCACGCACCGCGGTACAGCCACACCTCGGGCGGCGCGGCATCGTACTGCTCGAGGGCGGCCATGACCGCCGCCCGGCACATCCGATGGGTGCCGTGCGGGTCGGACATATCGCCCGCGACGAATACCAGGTCGGGGCGTGCCTCGACCAGCAGGGCCCGCACGATCGCCACGTCCTCCGGGCCGATCGGATCCTTGCGGACCTGGCCGGTGCGGTAGAAGGGCAAGTTCAGAAACCGGGCGGCGGTGGGTGGCAAGCCAACCGATTCGAGCGCCGCGACGGCTTCCGACTCGCGAATCACCCGCTTCAGCTCTTGCACCGCCGGCAGGTCGATGTCGCCGGGCGCTTTCCGCTCGAAGCTCGCTTCCACTGCTCCGCGCACGCGCTGGGCCGCCGCGCGCTCGAGGCCGAGCGTGGTCGCCGCCCGCTCGACGAAGTCGAGGTGCCGCCGCACGTCGTGGTCGAACACCGCGATGTTGCCGCTGGTCATGTAGGCCACGATGGTCGCGTTTTCGTTTTCCCACAGCTTGCGCAGCAGCCCCCCCATCGAGATCACGTCGTCGTCGGGGTGCGGGGAGAAGACGACCACCGACTTGCGCGTGGGAAGTTTGCGGCGCCCCTGGATCTTGTCCCGCAGGCGGTTGAAGATCTCTCCGTTAATCGGTCCGGCCGCGCCGTGCTTGGCGAGCAGCGGGCTCAGGTGATGCTCGGTGTAGTCGCGCGCCGTCAGCTTGAGGATCGCCTTCCCGGTCCGCTCCGCGAGCCAGACGACTGCCCGCTCGGTGAGCTCCGGCGTCCACTCCACCGGGCCGAGCACCCATGGCGTCTTGATGCGTGTCAGCTCGGCGGCCGCGGCGAGATCGAGGTAGGCGGTGGCGTTCGCATGGCGCTGCAGGAACGTGGCGGCCACGTCCTGGGACACCTCGCCCTCGACGGCGCGTGCGACGATGTCGGCCTTGTGCTCGCCTGTGGCGATCAACGCGATCTCCCGCGCCTCGAGGATGGTGGCGACTCCCATCGTGATCGCTTCCCGCGGCACGTTGTCCTCGCCGAAGAAGTCCGCGGACGCGTCCTTCCGGGTCACGGTGTCGAGCGTCACGAGCCGGGTGCGCTCATCGGGCGACGAGCCCGGCTCGTTGAAGCCGATATGCCCGCTCTTCCCGATTCCCAGCATCTGGAAGTCGATCCCGCCGGCCTCGACGATGGCCCGCTCGTACGCGGCGCAGTGCTCGGCGAGGGTCTCGCGCGGCACGCCGCCGTCGGGGATGTGCACCTGCTCGGGCCGGATGTTGATGTGCGCGAACAGGTTCTCCCACATGTAGCGCCGGTAGCTGTGGGGGCTGTCCGGCGGCATCGGGTAGTACTCGTCGAGATTGAAGGTCACCACCCGCGAAAAATCCACCTCGCCCGCCTGGTGGCGGCGGATCAACTCCCGATAGATGCCGAGTGGTGTGCTCCCCGTCGCGAGGCCGAGCACGCAACGCCCCTTGGCCGCCGTTTCCCGCGTGATGACCTCCACGATACGGTCGGCGAGGCGCAGCGCGAGATCATCGTGATCCGGCACGACGATGGTGCGGATGTGCTCGCGATCGCGCCGGCCCTCGATGGGTCCCCGCGGGGCGCGCCCGACGCGTGGAGTGGGGGAGGCTTTCGGGGGCGTCACGTGGCGTTCCTTTCGTCGGGGATCAACGTCCATTCCCGGAACAATAAGCCCGGCCGCCGCGCGGGGCAAAACCGCGCCCTTCCTTAGCTTGACGGTTTGTACGGTTTGTCGCATATGTAGTGCGCGCCCCATTGTGCCAACGGATGCCCATCGTGATCGGCGGCTCGTCCGGCCGCCCGGTCGTGTCGGGGTGCGCGTGGGAGCAGCGGTGACGCAACCGGAGACATTCGTCGAAGGCAGACGCGAAATCCTCCGCCAGGCGAGCGTTGCCCTCGGCGGCCGTCCCGTTACGGTTTGGGAGGTGTCCGTGCGCGCCGAGCTCGAGCCCCAGGCCTCGAGCGAGCCCGCTCCCACCCATCACGCGACCAACCTGGACGTCGATGCCACGCTGCGGCGGTGGAACATCGCCATCGTGCAGGGCAGCCGCTGGGTGGGGTGCCGAAGTGCGGCCGACGGCTTTTGGGTGGTCGCCCCGGTGCGCACGCGGCCGCCCGCGCCCCCCCCCGACGGCCGGGAGCGCCGCAGCCGGGAACGGCTCACCCTCGAGCTCGCCGGGCTGTGTCTCGGGTTGCTGGACCGGCGCGAGCCGATGCCCGGCCACTCCCCGGCTGCCCGCGCCGACCCTCTGAACGACATTACCACCCTCCCGGGCATCATCGCGCACGAGTTGTCGAATCCTCTGACGGCCGCGCGCGCCGGCCTGCACCTCGCCATGGAGTCGCTCGGGCGCTGGACAGAGGTGGCCGCCGGCCGCCGGCTCGAGCTGCTCGACGAGCTCGGCCAGGTGGTGGAGGATATCGACCGCTCGGCGAGCTTCCTGCGGGCCGTCAAGGACCGCGCGCGTGGCGCGCTGGCGCGGTCCGAGCGGTTCGACGCCGTGCGCGTGGTCCGCTCCTGCTGCACGCTCGAGAGCCGCGTCCTCAAGGAGAAGAAGATTCCCCTCGAGTTCGACTCCACCCTCGAGGTCGTGTACTTGAAGGGCGACCCCAACGCACTCTATGATCTGCTGGTCAACTTGATCCGCAACGCCGCCGACGCGAGCGCCGGACGGCCGGCACCGATCCGCGTCGGCCTGACGCAGGTGGGGAACGCCGTCAGGCTGAGCGTGCGGGACGAGGGGGCGGGCATTCGTCCCCAGGACCTGGAGCGGATCTTCGAGCCCGGCTTCACCACCAAGGCGTTCGGTGAAGGCAGCGGCATGGGGCTGGTCGTGGTGCAGAGCGTGGTGCGCAACATGTTCGCCGGCAGCGTCGCGGTCGAGTCGACCGTGGGCACCGGCACCACCGTGACCGTCACGCTCCCCATTCCTGCGCAGCGCGCCGTCGATTCACGGTCCGAGGCCCCGGCATCCTAATCCCGCCTCAGTCGACTTCAGCGAGCAGTTTTTCGAGGTCCAAAGCCCCCGTATGCATCGCGACGCTCCCGTCGGGCCCCCGCGGCCAGTCGCGCTCCGGCCGGTCGCGGTACAACTCGACGCCGTTCCCGTCGGGGTCCCGTAGGTAAATCGCTTCGCTTACGCCGTGGTCGGCCGCTCCTTCGAGCGGGACGCCCGCTTCGAGCACGCGCCGTACGGCCTCAGCGAGCGTCTTGCGGTCCGGGTAGAGGATCGCAAAGTGGTACAAGCCCGTGGTGCCCTGGGCGGGCGGCGGCGCCCCGCGACCCGCCCACGTGTTCAGCCCGATGTGGTGATGGTAGCCGCCCGCCGAGAGAAACACGGCGTCCCGCCCGTAACGACTCGTCACCTCGAACCCGAGCACGTCACGGTAGAACGTGAGGGCGCGGTCGAGGTCCGACACGGTCAGGTGGACGTGGCCAATACGGGTACGCGGGTCGATTGAGCTCATCGCTTGGCATAACGCGCCCCGGTTCCCACGCGTCATGCTTCATGATCCCCATTAGATTCCTGTTCATGAACGGCATCCCCAAGATCCCCACACCCGTCAACGAGCCGGTCTTGAGCTATGCCCCGGGGGCCCCGGAGCGGGTGGAGCTCAAGCGGACCCTGAAAGAGCTCTCCGGCCGCCAGCTCGAGATTCCCCTCGTCATCGGCGGCAAGGACGTCCACACCGGCAGGACGGTGGACGTCGTCATGCCCCACTGCCACCGGCACGTGCTCGCCAAGGCGGATCAGGCGGGGCCCGCGGAGGTGCAGGCGGCGATCGCCGCTGCGGGGGAGGCGTGGCGCGAGTGGTCGGCGTGGGGGTTCGAGCGGCGGGCCGCCGTGTTTCTCAAGGCCGCGGATCTCCTGGCGACGCGGTATCGGCCGATCGTCAACGGCGCGACGATGCTCGGCCAGTCGAAGACCGCGCATCAAGCGGAGATCGACGCGGCGTGCGAGCTGATCGATTTCTTCCGCTTCAATGTGCGCTTTGCAGAGCGCATCTACGCCGAGCAGCCGTTGTCCGTCTCGGGCGTGTGGAACTCCCTCGATTATCGGCCGCTGGAGGGCTTCGTCTACGCCATCACGCCCTTCAACTTCACCTCGATCGGGGGCAACCTGCCCACCGCCCCGGCCATCATGGGCAACACCGTGGTGTGGAAGCCTGCGGCGACGGCGGTGCTCTCGAACTACTTCATCATGCGCCTGCTCGCGGAGGCCGGGTTGCCGCCGGGGGTGATCAACTTCATCCCCGGCCCGTCGGTCCAGGTGTCGGAGCGGCTGCTTGCCGATCGCGCGTTCGCGGGGATCCATTTCACCGGCTCGACGGAGGTGTTCCAGGCGCTGTGGAAGCAGTCGGCGGCGAACCTGACGTCCTACGCGGCCTACCCGCGGCTGGTGGGAGAGACGGGTGGTAAGGACTTCATCCTCGCCCACCCGAGCGCGGACCCGGACGTGCTCGCGACCGGCATGGTGCGCGGCGCCTTCGAGTACCAGGGGCAGAAGTGCAGCGCCGCGTCGCGCGCCTACGTCCCAGATGCCCTCTGGCCCGCCGTGCGGGATCGCATGCTCGCGATGCTCGCCGAGGTGAAGGTGGGGGACCCCGCGGACTTTCGGAACTTCATGGGAGCGGTCATCGACCGGAAGGCGTTCGACAAGATCAAAGGCTACATCGACGCGGCGAAACGGGCCCCGGGTGTGAAGGTCCTGTTCGGCGGCAGCGCCGACGACACCGACGGCTACTTCATCGAGCCCACGGTCGTCGAAGCCCAGGACCCGGCGTATCGGACGATGTGCGAGGAGATCTTCGGGCCGGTCCTGTCGGTCCACGTCTACCCCGCGTCCCGCTGGGCCGAGACGCTGCGCCTCGTGGACCAAACGTCGCCCTATGCGCTCACCGGCGCGATTTTCGCGCAGGACCGCCGGGCGGTCGAGGAGGCGAAAGATGCTCTCCGGTACGCCGCCGGGAATTTCTACGTCAATGACAAGCCGACCGGCGCCGTGGTGGGACAGCAGCCGTTCGGCGGGGCACGCGCCAGCGGCACCAACGACAAGGCGGGGAGCTTGCTCAATCTGATCCGTTGGGTGAGCCCGCGCGCCGTGAAGGAGAACTTCGTCCCGCCGCGGAGCTTCAGCTACCCCTTCATGGCCGAGGCGTGAGCGCCGGCGGCGCCCGGCCGCCCATCCTGGTGCTGGTAATGGGCGGCGCGTTCGCGCTGCTCATCGCCTCGCTGGTGATCGGGTCGCTCACCACACCGGAGTTCCCCCCCTACACGCCCACCGTGCCACACCCTGCCGTCGTGGGCGACTCCCTCGTCGGGCCGGCGACCTATACCCTGGACGCCTCGAGCACCGAACATTGGCGCCGCTTCGACTTTCGGCGCAACGCCGTGGTGGATTCGGGGGGGTGGGACATCGCCTTCCGGCGCTTCCACCTGATTACCGCTCCCGGCGGGGGCATGGTCGATCTGGGACCCGTACCGTTCGACTCGGTGCAGGAGCTGCCCGCCGGCGGCTACCTCCCGAACACCAATGCGTCGGACACCACCAACCCCGGTGTGGGGAAATGGTACGGCTACAGTATGCTCAGCCACCTGCTCACATCGAAGCACCACATCTATGTGCTGCGCACGGCGGGTGGGACGTATGCGAAGCTCGAGCTGCTGGCCTATTACTGCAAGGAGGTGGGTACGGCGTGCCTGACCTTCCGGTATGCCTACCAGGGGGATGGCACCCGGCGGGTCGCGCCTGCCGACCGGTAGCGAAGAGCCCCCGGCCTGGCTCGACCGGGGGCTCGTGTTGTCGTTTGGTTGCCGGCTTACTTCGGCGGCAGAATCTTGAACATCCCGGTGCCGCACACCGGGCACACGCCCTTCAGCGCGGGCCGGCCGTTCGCCATTTTCACCTGGTTGGGATTCGAAATCTTGCGCTTGGCCTTGCACTTCACGCAGTAGCCTTCATCTGGTGCCATCGGGGCCTTTCCAGCCTTCGCCATTGCGCTCCTCCTTCGGGGGCACGGCAGGGGGGCGGGGTGCAGCGGGTGTGGTCAGGGGCGGCTCCCCCGGTACACCCCCTCCCGGGACGGAGACAACATAATACCCCGTGCTCAAATCGTGGGAGCGAGGCCATCTGGCGGGGCGTCCGAGAAGCCGTTGCGCTTGTGACTTCCGTCACAAAACGGTTTGGTGGCAGACCCTCCACAACGGCACAGGACAACGACTTCCGCCGGTCGGCCGTCCTTCCGGGGGGGTACCGCCAGCTCCCGGCCGTCCGGGGTGACGATCCTGACCGGGCCCTCGACGACTAGGGGGCCATTGGGCTTGGGGGTGATGCGGGTGGCGTCCATGGTCGAACGATAACCGCGCGGTCTTCGTGAGGTCCAGCGCGTGATTGCGCAAACTGCACGCGGTGCTTGTTCCCGCCACCACCACACCGGGGCCCTCGTGGGAACGGCGGCGCGACGGACAGGGTATCTTCCACCGCGCCTATGAGACCTCCGGCACCTTTCCTCGTCCCGTTGTCGGTGCTGGCGCTGGCTGGCTGCGTCTCGGAGCACGGGCCCCTCACCAACCGCATGGCGCAGTCGACGACGCCCTATCTGGCCCGGGCGGCCCGTCAGCCGGTGAGCTGGCAGCCGTGGGGGCGCGATGCGTTCGCCCTCGCGGCGCGCCTCGACCGGCCCATCCTTCTCTATGTGGGAGCGGACGACTGTCGCTGGTGCGGGGTGATGGACCGCGAGGTGTACGGCGACCCGGGCCTCGGCGCCATGATCGACTCGCTGTTCGTGCCCGTCCGCGTCGATCGTGACGAGCGTCCCGACGTCGCCCAGCGCTATGCGACCGCCGTGCAGCTCCTCGCCGGCCTGCGTGGCTATCCCATCACCGTGTTCCTCACGCCGGACGGGTCGGCGTTCTTCGGTGGGACCTACTTTCCGCTCGACGATCCGATCACCGGCCGGGGCCTGAAGCAGGTGCTCCCCGATGTGGCTAAAAGCTACCGAGAGCAGCGCTCCTCCATCCTGCGGCGTGCCGCGCTGGTGCGGGAGCGCGCCCTCGGGCGTCGTGGCGGCGTCCGGGGCGGGCTGAAACCCGGCGCGGTCCAGCGTGAGACCGATGCGGTGCGCGGCCTGACGGCCGCAGCGGCCCGGACGCATACCGATGTCGCGAGCTTCCGGTTCACGCAGGCCGTCGACCTGCTCCTCACTGTCTATACTCGCACTGGTGACTCCACGTACCTCGTGCCCGCGCGCGCCGTGCTGGACTACCTGGTCGATTCCGGCGATGCTGGCGTAGCCGCCAGCGCGCGGGACGATCCACCGGAGCTGGTGCGCGCCGGGCTGCTGCGCGATCTCGTGTCTGCGTGGTCGGTCACGGGGGAGTCGCGCTATCGCGACCAGGCGCGGGACGTGGCCCGACGCCTCAGCGGCGATGTCGGCCGCACGGCCGACCGGACCGTGTTCGCCGACCGCGACGCGTATGTGATCGGGTCGATCCTGGACGCCGCGGTGGCGGTGAGCGACTCGGGAGCCGTGGGGCGTGCGCGCGCGGCGCTCGACACGCTGCTGCGGCGCGTGTACGCACGGGGGCGCGCCGTCCGCCACGTGGCCGGGTCGGGCTCGCCGGTGCGCGCGCTGCTGGAGGATCAGGTGCAAGTCGCCTGGGCGTGTCTCGCCGCGCGTGAGGCCACGGGCGAGAAGCGCTACCTGGAGATCGCGGAAGATCTCATACGACTGTTGGAGCGCGATTTCGCCGACTCCGGATCGGCGGGCTATTTCGACGCCGCGGCCACCGACCCAACAGCGCCGGCGCTCGCCGAGCGGACGAAACCCGTGCTCGACGACCTACTCCCCGGCGGCAATGGTTGGGCGGGGCGTGTGCTGCTGCGGCTCGCTCGAGCCACGGGCGACGTGCGGTATCGGCGGCGTGCCGAGGCCACGCTCGAGGCCTTTGCGGGCGCCGTCGGCGGCGAGGGGCTGCGGGCCTCGAGCTACCTCGGCGCCGTGCAAGAGCTCCTGCGGGATCGCTAACCCAGTTCCCGTTCGCAACATCCAGCCCTTTGACCCGCCTGTAGCGTGACGCCCTAATCTCCATGCAGGTCTCATGGATGTGAGGGGGGCACCCCCTGACGCGGAGGTGGTAGCCCTCGTGCTCGGCGGCGACACCGAGGCCTTCGGCATCGTGATCCGTCGCTACGAGGCAGGCCTGCTGCGGTTTGCCACCCGGATGCTCGGGAGCCGGGACGCCGCCGCGGACGCGGTGGCTGAAAGCTTCGTCCGCGCCTACCGTCACCTCGCGAGCTGCCGGGAGCCGGCGCGGCTGCGGACGTGGCTGTATCGCATCGTGACGAACCGGTGCAAGAGTCATCTGGTGCGCCGGTCGGTCGCGGACGTGCCACTCGATGACGCGCCGCCCGTGGCGGACCCAGCCGACACCGAGGCGGATCTGGAGCGGGCGGACCAGCTCCTCCTCGTGGAGCGGGCGCTTGCGGACCTGTCGCCCGACAAGCGCGAGGCGTTCGTGCTGAAGCACGTGGAGGGGTTGAGCTACGAGGAGATGGCTGCAGTCACTGGTGAGCGCATTCCGACTCTCAAGATGCGGGTGCATCGCGCCCGGGAAGCGCTGCTGAAAGTGCTGGAGGACCACGCATGAATACGATCGACCCAAGAATTCATCAGGCGCTCGATGGCGAGCTCGCGTCGCAGGCCGTGCCGGCCGAGCTGCGCCGCACCGTGGCGCAGCTCGCGGCTGCCGCGGATCTTCTTGCGGCGCTTCCCCCCGGTCCGGCGGCGAGCCTCGAGTCGCGCGTGATGGCAGCGATCCGCCGCCCGGCGCCTTCCCCCGCGCGGCGCGTGATCCGCTGGCTCGTGACCCCACGCGCGATCGTGCTCCGAGTCCGCCCGGCCTGGAGCGTGGCGTTCGCTGCGGCCGTCGCCGCGCTCACACTTTTCACCGCGGGCGACGAGGGCCCGGAGCTGGCGGAGCACGAGGGGATCGCACAGTTCGTGGGCCGGTTCCCCGAGGCGCAATCAGTGCACGCGGTCGGCACGTTCAACGACTGGCGTCCCGGCTCCATCGCCTTGAAAGACCAGGACCACGATGGCGTGTGGCGTGCTACGGTGGTGCTCCCGGCCGGCACCTACGAGTACATGTTCGTGGTGGACGGCGAGCGTTGGGTCCCCGACCACCTCGCGGAGCGCCTGGTGGCCGACGACTTCGGCCGCGAGAACTCAATCGTCATCGTCCGGCCGGCCCGTCGATGACGCGCTGGGTCGTCCTCGCCTGGGCGGCCTTCCTGGCCGTCCCGCTCGCCGCCCAGTCGGTGCGCGGGCGGCTGGAAGGCCGCATCCCGAGCGCGGCGATTCCGGCGGTCGACTCGCTCATCCAGTTTGCGTCGCAGGAGGGGCTTCCCACCGAGCCGCTGATCCAAAAGGCGTTGGAAGGGGGAGCGAAGCACGCTACCGGGCCGCGCATCGTCGCTGCCGTGCAGGTGAGTCTGGGGCAGCTGCGCGACGCGCGCGACGTGCTCGTTCGCGCGGGCGACCAGCCGCCGGTGCTCCCCGCCGAAATGACTACGGTAGCCTGGGCGCTGCGCCGGGGGTTGCCCGCACCGGTGGTCGAGCGCGTCGTGGCCGCGTTGGCGCGACCCCCGCGGGCGGCCGCCATGCACGCCGTCGCCGATCTCGTGGCCCATCGCTTCGATCCGGATTCGGCGGCGGGGCTGATCATCGAGGCCGTCCGTGACGGCGTGCCCCGGGAGCGTCTCCTGGACGTGTCCGCGGCCGTGCTGCAGCAGGTGCAGCGGGGGCACACGCGCGCCGAGGCGCTCGCCAGCGTGCGGCGAGAGCTGCCCAATCTGCCCGCACCCTCGAAGCCGACGCGCGGCAACGTCGCCGGTGCGCGGCGCCCGGCACCGCCAACGCCGCCGTAAGAGGCGGTGTTGCAGGGTGGAACCGGCCGCCGTGACGCCGCGGGGCCGGCGCGGGTCTCAACGGTGAAGCGGGCCAGGGTGGCCCGCGTTATCCCTCCCGGAGGTATCGAGACATGATTCGTCGCACGCTCCTCGCGCTGGCGCTCCTCGCCGCTCCCGCGGTCGTGATGGCGCAGCAGCCGTCACCGATGCAGGGTCAGGCGCCGGCGGCCGACACCGCGAAGGCGCAGGCCGGCAAGAAGTCGATGAAGAAGCACGGGAAGAAGCACGCCGCGAAGCCTGGGGCGAAGCCCGAAGCCAAGGACAGCGGCAAGGCCAAGCCGTAGGCGACCGGCCTACGACGTGTAGTCCGCGTTAATCCGGACGTAGTCCGGCGTCAGATCGCAGGTCCATACCACCGCCTCCGCGCGCCCCAGCCCCAGGTCGACGCGGAGGCGGATTGCTTTCTGCTGGAAGATGGCGCGCGCGGCGCGTGAATCCGCGTGGGCCGTCGCGCCCCCGGTGGCGAGCGTCAACCACTCGCCGGCGGCGGCCGCTTGCAGCGACAGGCGGTCCACAGCGAGCGGGACGCCGGCGGCGCCGGCGGCGGCGAGGATGCGCCCCCAGTTCGGGTCGGCGCCGTAGATCGCGGTCTTTACGAGGGCCGAGCGGGCGATCGCGCGGCCCACTTCCCGGGCGGCCGCTTCGCTCACCCCCCCTACCACGTGGATCTCGACGACCTTCGAGGCACCCTCGCCATCCGAGACGATTGCGAGCGCGAGTGTGCGGGCCACGTGCAGCACGGCGTCCTCGAACGTCTTCCAGAGCGCGCCGTCGCGCGACGGATCGACGCCGGACGCGCCCCCGGCGAGCAGCAACACGGTGTCGTTCGTGCTCGTGTCCCCGTCCACGGAGATGGCGTTGAAGCTGCGGTCGGCCACGCGGCGCAGCAGCGGCTGCAGCCCGGCCGGCTCGCCGACGGCATCGGTCGTGAGCACCGCGAGCAGCGTCGCCATGTCCGGGTGGATCATCCCCGCACCCTTGGCGATGCCGCCGACCGTGACGATTCCGGCGGGTGTCTCGAACCGCACGGCGCAGTGTTTGGGTCGGGTGTCGGTGGTCATGATGGCGCGGGCGGCCTCGGGCCCGCCGTCGGGCGTGAGACGCTCCGCCGCCGCGCGCAGGCCTTCGGCAACCTGCTCGACGGGGAGCGGTACGCCGATCACGCCGGTCGACAGCACCAGCGCGGTGCGCGGCGGGAGGCCGGCCGCCTGCTCGGCTGCCTGCGCCATCGCCCGGGCCGCGGCGAGCCCCGGCGCGCCGGTGCACGCGTTAGCGACGCGCGCGTTCATCGCCACGGCGCGCATCCGTCCCGGCCGCTCGGCCAGCAGGTCGGCGTCGTAGACCACGGGAGCGGCCCGGAGCGCATTCTTCGTAAACACGCCCGCCGTGGCACAGCTCGTCGCGCTGACGAGGAGCGCGACGTCCAGTGCGCCGTCGGCCTTGAGGCCGGCGTGCGCGGCCGCGGCGGTGAAGCCGCGCGCCGAGGTGACGGAGCCGTTCGGGATGTCCGCGAGGGCGGAGGCCATCGGCGGGGAAGATAGCCGGCGTCCGTCGCTTGTGTAACCGCTCGGGGCGTCGTATCATAGCACAACTTTCCCGGGAGGCCCGTTCGATGTCGGAACCGTTCTTGAGCTCCGACGACTACGACGAACGCGCGCATCAGCTCTACAACGAAGCCCAATACGACGAAGCGATCGAAACCCTGCGAGAAGGCCTGGGGCTCTACCCCCACGCCGTCGAACTGCATGTGGGCATGGGATACGCCCGGCTCGCGCGGGAGGAGTATGTGTGGGCGCGCCGCGGGTTCGAGGAAGCGGTGGGCCTCGACCCCGAGCACGAAGATGCGCTCGCGGGGCTCGGCGAGGTGCTGCTCAAGTTCGGCGATCGCGCCGGTGCCGTCGCGTGTTTCGACCGCATTCTCGCGCTCGGGTTTCGCGACGACCACGACCTCATGCTCCAGGTCGGACGTGCCCTGTTCCGCGAGGGCGTGCTGGACCAGGCCCGGAGCTTCTTCGAAGTAGCGATCACCGGGCATCCGGAATCGGCGGAGGCGGCCGCGTGCGTGGGCTACGCCTCCCATCGCCTCGCCGACGAGGGCGGCGCGCTCTATTGGCTCCGGCGGGCCCTCGAGCTCGACCTCGAGCACGCCGAGGCGCGGGTCTATCTCGCCAACCTGCTGTACGATCGGGGCGAGTACGAAGCCGCCTTGTTCCACCTCGAGCGCACCGCGCCGGCCGACCACTTCGACGGCCTCGCGATCTGGCGCCTCATCGAGCTCAAGAAGAGCGTCTACCGGCTACCGGACGACGACCCTGAGCTCGTGCCGTGGCATCACCGCCTGGACGAGCTGGCCGCGGACGCTGGTCCGGAGGACCTGCTGCTGGCGGAGATCGAGGCCATGGGGCCGGACGGCCAGATGCGCGACCCGCGGCAGCTGGAGCTGTTCGGCACGCTGCTCACGGAGCTGCAGGGAATGAAAGCGCGCTCGGGATCCGGAGGGGAGGTGCACCGGGTCAGCATGCTGAACGGCGCTACGTACGTGGGTACGTGGGAGGAGATTGTCCGCCAGATGAAGGACGACGCGGCGGAGTGGGCCCGCGGCTCGCTCGAGCAGTACATGGTCGCGGTGGCACACCGGGGACGGAAGGAGACCGGCGTTGCGATCCCGGCGACCGACCCGGAAAGCTTCATCCGGGGCAGCGCGGACGCGGGATTACTGAGAATCCTGCACTAAGACGCCCAAGACCGGGGTCTCCCTTCGCGACAAAAATACGCATTCGCTGCGGGAGACCCCGGGCGCGTCAGGTGCTGCTGTGCTTCAACTTCACCGCGATCGAGAGCGGCCCATCCCCCAGCGCCACGAGCGTGATGGCCCCCGCGAACAGCAGGCCTTCGAGCTCAATGTTGCCGCCATGCGGCAGCTTCACAGCGAGAATCGCGATGATCATCTCCAGGGCCATGCACAGCGCCCAGAACCGCGTGAAGATCCCCAGCACGACGCAGGCGGCACCGATCGTCTCCACGGCGATCAGGATGACCGCGAAGACGATGGCGAACGGAAAGCCGACGTCGTGCAGGAACGCGGCGGTGGCAGGGATGCCGCGCTGAAACTTGCTCACACCGTGCAGTAGGAACACGCCGCCCACCGCGAGGCGCATGAAAAAGGCCGCGTAGGGGGTGAGTGCGTTCATGAACCCTCCGGGTGAATGGCCTGCGTAACGGGACCGCGCCGGCGCGCGTCCGTGCGCACTTCGCGCGCGCCGAGTCGCTTGATGATCACATCGAGCCCGCGCTGCGGCAACGCCCCGCTCACGCCCCCCACGTCGGCGAAACAGAGCCCCGCCTCCGGCAGGCCGTGCATGGCGACGTGGCCGCCATGGCACACCAAGGCCGCCGACACGCCTCGCGGCCCGAGCGTCACCACCGGAGGGTTCGCCGGATTCAACCCCGCGGCGTTGGCGGCGGCGAGCAGTAGGCCGGCGAGCCCCTGGGGGTCGGTGAGCCGGTTCGCCGGGATCCCGCCGAGATCGGCGAAGACGTGCTCGAAGGTCACCCCTGACAGGTCGTGTGCCGCTCGCGCAGCGGTGCCACGAAGGTGCCGCGGATCGTCTCCGAGCCGAATGGGTTGCTGTACAGGTCGAGGCGCTGCGCCCTGAACTGGTAGCGGCCGCTGATGATAGCTCCGCCGCCCACCGCCGGTACGTACTGCGTGATGCTCAGACTCCCCGCCACGGAATCGGTCGGCGTCCGCCCGTGCGAGTAGGCGACGATACCGGGGACATTGGGATCGGACGGGGTGCTGGCCCAGAACGCCCACTCTCGCTTCGGATTGCAGAAGGGGTCGATCGTGCCGATCCGCGTCGTCGCCTCATTGGGATTGATGGAGTCGATCTCGAAGGTGCCAGCGGCGAGCACCGAGTCTCGCAGCGTGATGACGACCCGTTCGTCCAGCGCCGTAGTGGTGAGCGAGTCGATGAGTCGGAACGCGAGTTTGCCGTTCAGCCTCTCGTAATTCAGCGCCAGCGCCCCCCCGCTCTGATGACGGATGGCCGTGCCGAACGCGGTCATGAAGAAGCGACCGTTCCCGGTTGTATCCGTGAGGCTCGTGACGACCACCGCTCCTGTGTCGGCCACGCCGTTCGTCCCGTCCGTCAGGCGAGCGACGTAGCGGACCACGCCATCGCCGTGCGCGGTCACGAGGCCACTCACGCTGTCGATAGTGTAGACGCTCGGCGTGGCCGACGTGTCGAATCGCAACGTGGTTGCGGCTGGGGTCTTCTGGACGATCGCGAGCGGCACCGTGATCGTGTCGTCCGGCATCACGTAGATCGTGTCCATGAGCAGGGTCATCTCGAGCGGTCGCGACACGATCACCACCGCCGCGCTCTTGATACTGTCGGGCCTCGCCGCGATCACCAGGGCCGAGCCTTTGGCGACCCCGGCGATCCTTCCGCTCGCGTCGATCGTCGCAACCGACGTCGGGGAAATGCGCCAGACGAAGGGGCCAGGGTCGGTGTGGTGACCGGCGCCGTCATCGAGGTAGACGCTCCGCGCTGGGAGTGTGTCGCCCACAAAGACGGAGTCGAGGATCGGCGCCACGACGAACACCAACGATGGGTTGTTGTCCGAGAGGTTGACGCACCCGAGCGCCGTCGCGGCGGCGAGGGACATCGCGAACACGTATCGTTTCATAGCGCCTAAGTGTAAGGGGAGTCGGCTGCGAGGGACCAGGCCCGTCGGGGCCTTTTCGGGACCACTATGGAACACCAACGGCCGGAGATTGCTCCCCGATCTTAGAACATCGACATCGCGAGGAACGACCGGAGGTTGTCGTTGGTCACACGCAGCCGGGCGGACAAGAGCCGCACCACCGACCACAACACCTTGTAGGCGATGTCGCGGTTGAAGTCGAGCAGCAGCTCGAAGTCGGAGCGGGCGATCGTGATCAACGTGCAGGACGTGTTGGCGATCGCGTCGGTGGAGCGCTCGGAACGGTCGAAGATCGCCATCTCGCCGAAGCAGGCGCCCGGCTTGAGGACCGCCAGGGCTTCCTCCCCGGACCCGGGGATGGTGCGGGAGATGCGCACCTCGCCCTCGGAAATAATGAAGAGCCGGTTGCCCGGCTCCCCTTCCTTGAAGACCGGCTGGCCGACGGCGAACTTCTGCTCCCGGCAAACCTCGGACACACGGGCCAGTTCGCCGTCGTCGAGGTCTTGGAAGATCGCCGCCTGCTTCAGCAAATTGAGGTTCACGCGGACGAAGGTATGACGCACCGGGGGGAGGGGCAAGTGAAACCGTGGGTGACGCGGGCGGATCTCCTGACGGCGCTTCGGCTTCCTCTGGCCGCCGCGTTTCCTTTCGTGCACCAGCCGGAGTGGCAGCTCGCGCTGGTGGGCGCGGCCGCCGCGTCGGACTTCTTCGACGGGATGCTGGCGCGCCGGTTCGGCGGGTCGCGCGCCGGCGCCGTCCTCGACCCGACCGCCGACAAGGTCTTCATGGCGGCGGCGTTCCTCACCGTCGCGCGTACCGGCCTGCTGCATCCGCTGGAGATCGTGGGCGTGGTGGCCCGGGACATCGTGGCGGCGCTGGGGTACGTGGGAGCGTGGCTGTGGCGGCGGCCCACCGCGCTGCCGGCCCGCGCCGGTGGGAAGGCGGTCACCGTGCTGCAGCTGCTCACGTTGGTGGCGTTCATCGCCCGCTCTCCGCTGGTGCGGCCGCTCGCCTGGGCCACCGCGGCGGTAGGGCTGTACGCCATCTGGGACTACGGCCGGGCGGCCGCCCGGGCGCGCGCAACGCAGACGTGCGGGAAGGGGACCTGATGCGGCGAGTGTGGCTGGTCATGCTACTCGCGGCGGGCGGAGTCACGAGGCTCGCCGCCCAGGAGTTCCATCCGCCGCAGGTACGACCGGCGGGTCGCGGCACCCACCTCGGACTGTTCGGGTTCGGCGTGCGCGGCGGCATCGATCTGGCCGGCAGCACGCAGATGGTGTTCGGCGTCACGCTCGACGCCGGCAATCTCGTCTCCCCCCGTTTCCGGATCCGTCCCTCCGCCGAGATCGGCTTCTTCAACGGGCGTAACAGCTACGTCGGCAGTCTCGAGGCGCTGTATCGCTTCACCGGGGACGAGCAGATGGCGACGCCGTACGCGGGGGCGGGATTCAGCCTGGTGGGTCACCAGTCCTGCGGTGCGGACCCCGACTGTCCCGACGTGTGGGCCAACCTGGTGGTCGGCTTCGAGCTGCACTACCGGTCCACGTTCAACTGGCTGCTCGAGTACCATGGCATGGGTGGCTTCCGCCACAATCGATTGTACGTGGGACTGACGACGCGGCGAGGGAATTGACGTGGCGGGTAACAGTCGCGAGGTCACCACGCGATGGCGCGAGCGGCTGCTGTTCGAGGCCGGCGCGCCCGGCCGGCCTCCTGTCCTGGTGGATGGCGACGGCGCGGTCGCCACGACTCCGGTCGAGATGTTGCTGGTCGCCGCAGCCACGTGCTCCGCGTCGGACGTCGTGCTGATCCTCGAGAAGCAGCGCGTGGCCTTGCGGGCCCTCGAGGTCGCGCTGCGAGGGACGCGTCGCGAGGAGGAGCCGCGACGCTACACCGCTCTTCACTTCGTCTTCACGATCTCGGGCGATGGAGTGGACGAGACCAAGGCCCGCCGCGCGATCGATCTCTCGCTCGAGAAGTATTGCTCGGTCGTCGCGTCCCTCGCCCCCGACATCCACATCACCTACGACGTCGCGCTTCGCTAGGACCGTGGTCGCCGCGACCGGGCTCGTCGCGGGCGTGGCGATGCCGGTGCGCGCCCAAGCCGTACGAGCCACGGAGATCGGCGCCGGGGCGATGGTGATCCTGGCGCACCACGGGTTCTGGGGCCCGGAGTTGGGAGTGGCGCGGCGCTCCGCAGGCCAGGGACGGTTCGCCTTTGCGGCCGCGTGCGGCGATTACGAGCGCGCGCTGGGCGTCCGCCTCGAGGCGACCGCGCAGTTCCTGCTCCGCCCGGGCGAGCGTACCGGTGTCGGGCCGTACGGGGGGCTGGGGTTGGCGTTCGTCGGCTCAGAAGGGGCGCGGGGCGCGAGCTACCTCACGGCGCTGCTGGGCGTCGACCAGAGACCGGGCGCCCGGGCGGGGTGGTACGCGGAGCTCGGACTGGGCGGTGGGGTGCGACTCGCCCTGGGGCGCCGCTTCCGCCGCCTCCCCTCCCTGTGGCCGCACTAAAAAAAAGGCGCCCGCGAGTGGGGGCGCCCGGAGATGTGTCCCGGTCGGCGACGCTCAGGCGCTCGCGCCCACGGGCGCGCTCCGCGCTACCACGGGCCGGCAGTAGCGCTCGCCCAGCACGCGCAACTCCGCCAACTGCGGCTCGTCCAACGCATCGTAGCGCTCGGCGAGGTATAGCATCGTGTCGTCGAACCATTCCTTCTGGTGCTCGGGGGTGGCTTCCAGCACGCCGCAGCGCAGAATGTGCGAGAACAGCTCGTCGCGAGCCTGTTCGAAGGGGGTGGGGGTGGACATCTTGCGGGGTTCCGAACGCTTCTTGGTCATGCGTGGGGTGCTCCTCTCTGGTCTGAACCGGGAACGCGGGGACTGGGAGACGGCTCGGGTCGCGCAGGCCGCCGATCAATCGGCGCCGCAATGTAATAGGGCGCTTTGCGTCACGCAAAGGCCGACCCCGGGCGCCGGGGGTGGTATTATCATGGACGGGGCGGTGGGCGGGCGGTGGGTCACATCAGGGAAGGCGGGCACATGAGCGACCACTCGGAAGAAGTGTACGGACCGGACCGCGCCGAGCGCTTGCTCGCCATGCTGCGCGCGCTGGCTGAGCGCATTCAGGCGCTGGACCGGACGGGCCGACTGCTCGAGGGAGCGCCGGAGCTCCAAAAACTCCTGGGGAACGCGCGGAGCGAGCTGTTTCACTATGAGGTGCGAGTGACGTACGATACGCCGGAGGTCGCGGAGGGTCGGCGCATCGTGGACGAGGCGGAGCGGCGGGAGCGCGACGCCGCCGCCGGATTCGACGACGACGAGGATGACGAACCGTGGCGGAGGGAACGGGACGAATGAAACGGTTTTACCTGTTGCTCGTGGCCGTGGCCGTGATCGGCGGCGGGGCGCTGTGGTACGGGTCGCAGCAGAGCGCGCCCCCCGCGCCCGCCGCGCCGAGTGCGCCGCTTCCGGTCGCGGCGGCGGATGCGTTCCACGGCTATACGCTGGGGTCGGACTCCGCGCGTGTCGAGGTCACGGAGTATTCGGACTTCGAGTGTCCGTTCTGCGCGTCGTTTGCGACGGTGCAGATGCCGGTGATCCGCGAGCAGCTGATTTCCACGGGGAAGCTGCGGTGGCGCTTTCGCGACTTTCCGTTGCCCTCGCACAAGTACTCCCGGTATGCGGCGATGGCCGCCCAGTGCGCCGGCGAGCAGGGCAAGTTCTGGGAGATGCACGACCAGTTGTTCAACAACCACCAGTGGGCCCAGACGGGGAAGAACCCCCGCGGGCTGTTCCGCGACTTCGCGCGGGCCATCCGGCTCGACCTCGACAAGTACGACGCTTGTATGGACGGCCAGCGCTACGCCGCGCGGCTCGAGGCGAGCGTGCAGGAGGGCGAGGCGCTCGGGGTGCGGGGCACGCCGAGCTTCTTCGTGAGCGGGCGTCCGTACACGGGTCGCGGCACTTCGGACGATTTCAAGGCCCTCGTCGACAGCCTGACCAAGAAGCACAAGTGATCCGGCGGCAGGCGATCGTGCTCCTCGCGCTCGTGGGGCTGCTCGTCGCGACCTATCTCTGGCTCTACAAGATCGGCGTGCTCGGCGAGCTGCAGTGCGGCACCGGGAGCTGCGAGGCCGTGCAGGCGAGCCGCTACGCCGAGCTGTTCGGCATCCCCGTCGCCTTCTACGGGGTGGCCGGATACGCGGCGCTGATGGGACTGGGGCTCGCAGGCCTGCAGCCCAGGTTTGCAGCCGACCGGCGCGCGGCCGAACTGTTGGCGACACTCGCCACCGTGGGGTTCGCGTTCTCGCTGTACCTCACCGCGATCGAGCTGTTCGTGCTGCACGAGATCTGCCGGTGGTGCGTCGTTTCCGCCGTGATCATGACGGCGATCTGGGTGCTGTCCATCATGGGTCTCCGCAGCCGGCCCTCGACGACGCCATGACGCCGCACGCGGACGCCCGGCCGGGCAGGCGCGGTCGCTATCTCATCACGCTCGCGCTCGCGGCGCTGGGCGTGGTCTACGGCGACATTGGCACGAGCCCGCTGTACGCGCTCCGCGAGGCGTTCCACGGGACTCACGGCATCGCGGTTACACCGGGCAATGTGCTCGGCGTGCTGTCGCTCGTGTTCTGGTCGCTGATCATCGTCGTCACGATCAAGTACCACATCGTCATCATCCGGGCGGACAACAAGGGCGAAGGCGGGGTGCTCGCCCTCATGGCGCTCGTCAACGGCAGCCGTTTGGGCCGAGGGCTGTCTCCCCGCCGCGTCATGATCATCCTGGGGATCTTCGGGTCGGCGCTCCTGTATGCGGACGGCGCCCTCACGCCCGCGATCTCGGTGCTGAGCGCCGTCGAGGGGATTGAGATCGCGGCGCCGGCGCTGGCCGCGTGGGTGATCCCGGTGACGCTCGTGATCCTGATCGGCTTGTTCCTGCTGCAGAGCGGCGGGACCGCCCGGATCGGGGCCGTGTTCGGCCCGGTCATGCTCGTCTGGTTCGCCACGATCGGTGTGCTCGGATTGAGCGAGATCATCCACCAACCCGGAGTGCTGGCCGCGGTCTCGCCGCATCACGCGGTGCGCTTTTTCGCCGAAAATGTCGGCCGGGGATTCGTGGTACTAGGCGCCGTCTTTCTCGTCGTCACCGGCGGGGAGGCGTTGTACGCGGACCTCGGCCACTTCGGCCATCGTGCGATTCAGATGGCGTGGTTCGGCGTCGCGCTCCCCTGCTTGCTGCTCAACTACTTCGGGCAGGGGGCGCTGCTGCTGCGGGACCCGGCTGCCGCGGTGAACCCGTTTTACCACCTCGCCCCGAGCTGGGCCCTGTACCCGTTGATCGCACTCGCGACGGTGGCCACGATCATCGCGTCGCAGGCGGTCATCTCGGGCGCCTTCTCGCTGACGCGACAGGCGGTGCAGCTCGGCTACAGCCCCCGGCTCCGCATCGAGCACACGTCCTCGCGCGAGATCGGCCAGATCTACGTCCCGGCGGTCAATTGGGGTCTCATGGGGCTCACGTGCGCGCTGGTCCTCTGGTTCCGCACGTCCAGCAACATCGCGGGCGCGTACGGCGTGGCACTGTCCACGTTGATGCTCATCACGACGCTGATGTTCTACGTGATGAGTCGGGAGGTGTGGCGCTGGAGCTTCGCGCGCGCCGCGCTCGTGTCCGGCCTCTTCTTGTGGGTGGACATTCTGTTCTTCGGCGCGAACATGCTGAAGATCCGCTACGGGGGCTGGGTCCCCCTGGTCATCGCGGCGGCCATCTTCCTGCTGATGACCACCTGGAAGCGTGGGCGCGAGATTCTCGGGAAGCGCATGCTGGAGAAGACGGTGCCGCTCAAGATGCTGCTCGCCGATTTAGCGGCGGAGCCGCCGATCCGCGTGCCCGGCACCGCCGTCTTCATGTACGGCACCGCCGATCACACGCCACCGGCCCTCGTCCACAACCTGGCCCACAACAAGGTGCTGCACGAGAAGGTCGTGTTCCTCACCGTCGTCACGGAAGACGTTCCCCATGTAGGGGCGCTCGAGCGTGCGACCATCAGACACATCGGAAAAGGATTTCACACCGTGGTCGCCCGCTACGGGTTTATGGACGATCCGGACATCGAAGATGTACTCGGGGCTTGCCGCACGAAGACACTGGAGATCCGGATGGAGGGAACGACGTTCTTCCTCGGCCGCGAGACCCTCGTGGCCTCAGACCGGCCAGGCATGCCCCAGTGGCGCGAGCAGCTGTTCGCCTTCATGTCGCGGAACGCGCTGCGGGCCACGGCCTTCTTCAAGATCCCGGCGAACCAGGTGTTCGAGGTGGGAACCCAGGTCGAGCTCTAGCTCTCCGCCGATTCGTACTGGTTCTTCAACCGCTCCACCACGGTCGGGTCCGCGAGCGTCGTCGTGTCGCCCAGCGCGCGTCCCTCCGCGATGTCCTTCAACAGCCGGCGCATGATCTTGCCGCTCCGCGTCTTCGGCAGATCGGCGGTGAACAGGATGTCGTCCGGCTTGGCGAGCGCGCCGATCTTCTTCGCCACGTGTCCCTTCAGCTCCTCCCGCAGCTCGTCGCTCGCGGCATTGCCTTCCTTCAGCGTCACGAACGCGGCGAGCGCCTGGCCCTTCAGCTCGTGCGCGCGTCCCACCACCGCCGCCTCCGCCACCGCCGGATGGTCCACCAGCGCGCTCTCCACTTCCATGGTCCCGATGCGATGTCCGGCGACATTGAGCACGTCGTCGACCCGCCCCAGGATCCAGAAGTAGCCATCTTCGTCCCGCTTCGCGCCATCGCCCGTGAAGTAGGTGTTCTTCCACTTGTTCCAGTAGACATTCTGGTAGCGCTCGTCGTCGCCCCAGATGGTTCGCAGCATTCCCGGCCAGGGACTGGTGATCGCGAGGAACCCGCCACCCACCGGCACCCGATCCCCATCGCCGTCCAGCAGCTCGGCCTCGATCCCGGGGAACGGGATCGTGCCGGAGCCGGGCTTGCAGGTCGTCAGGCCGGGGAGCGGCGTGATCATGATCCCGCCCGTTTCCGTCTGCCACCAGGTGTCCACGATGGGGCAGCGCTCCCCGCCGATATGACGCCGATACCACACCCACGCTTCAGGGTTGATGGGCTCACCCACGGACCCGAGCAGCCGCAGCCGCGAGAGGTCGTGCTGCTGCGGATGCTGCGGGCCCCACTTCATGAACGCGCGGATGGCGGTGGGCGCCGTGTAGAACACGGTCACGCCGTGGCGCTCGCATACCGACCAGAAGCGGTCCTTGCCGGGGAAGTCCGGAGCCCCCTCGTACATCACCTCGGTCACGCCGAGCGCGAGCGGCCCGTAGACGATGTAGGAGTGTCCGGTGACCCAGCCGACGTCGGCGGTGCACCAGAAGACGTCGTCGTCCTTCAGGTCGAACACCCACTTGGTCGTCGCGTACACGTGCGTGAGGTAGCCGCCCGTGGTGTGCAGAATGCCCTTGGGCTTGCCGGTCGTCCCGGAGGTGTAGAGGATGTACAGCGGATCCTCGGCGTCCATGTGCTCGGGCTCGCACTGGGGCCCGGCTTGCGCCATCACATCATGCCACCAGCGGTCCCGGCCGGCTCGCATCGGGACTTCCTGGCCCGTCCGCCGCAGCACTACCACGTTGCCGATGCTGGGAGTGCCCTCGAGCGCCTCGTCGGCGTTGCGTTTGAGGGGCACCAGGCTGCCACGGCGGTAGCCGCCGTCCGCCGTGACGAGGACCTTCGCTTCGCAGTCGTTGATGCGGTCTCGCAACGATTCGGCGGAGAATCCCCCGAACACCACGGTATGGGGTGCGCCGATGCGCGCACACGCGAGCATCGCGACCGCGACCTCCGGCACCATCCCCATGTAGATCGCGACGCGATCGCCGCGCTTGACGCCCAGGTTCTTGAGTACATTCGCGAACCGGTTCACGAGCCCGTGGAGCTCACGGTACGTGAGCTTGCGTACCTCGCGCGGCTCGGGCTCCCCCTCCCAGATGAGGGCGATCTTGTCGGCCCGACCGTCGCGCACGTGGCGGTCGAGGCAGTTCACGGAGGCATTGAGCGTTCCGCCCAGGAACCATTTGGCGTGCGGAGGCTTCCACTCGAGCACTTTGTCCCAGGGACGGAACCACTCGAGCTGGCGCGCCCAGTCCGCCCAGTAGCCTTCGCGGTCCTGACGCGCCCGACGGTACGGAGCGTCGTCCTTCACATGGGCCGCGCTCGTGAAGTCGGGCGGCGGGGGGAAGCTGCGCTGCTCGTCGAGCAGCGTGTCGATGCGATCTTTCACGCAGGTAAGGTACGCGCCCCCAGTGGGAGGGGGTCAAGGCAGGCCCTTGCAAACTGCGCCGCAAGCGTTCGGTCTGCGGCAGCGCAGCAGGTGAGACGCCTCACCCTGCTTTGACAAGCGGTTGACCGCCCGCAGGTTAGCTGTATGGCATCGGAGTCGCATAAGACCCGGCCGGTGAACTACTGGAGCCGACTGTGGAGGAGCTGGTGACAATGTCCACGCGTCCGAGCGAGAAGGTCTTGGCCGCTCCCGAGGAGCTGGGGCTCGACTCACGTACGGCGTTCCGCCGTGCGGCCACCGAGCTGCTGGAACAGCTGGGAGAGGGTGCCGGGCGTCTGGTTATCGACCTCGCGGGCACCCGTCAGATCGACAGCGCCGGTCTCGGTGCCCTGATGTTGATTCAGCGCAAGGCCGCGGAGCGCCGGCTGACTGTATGCCTGCGCGGGGCCAACGAGGAGCTGCGATTCCTGCTGGTGCTGACCAAGCTGGACGATCTGTTCGAGCTGGAGAGCAGCCCGAGCTGAGCCGCCCGTAGACGGCGGGGGGGACCTGCATATATTGGCCCACCATGGGGTCCCCCGCCCTCGGCCCGCGGCGCAAAGTGCTGTTCGTCGAGGACGAGCCGACGCTGCGGCGAACCTACAAGCGATTCTTTACCGAACGCTACCAGCTGGCCTTCGCCGCGAGCGGGACCGAGGCTCGCCGCCAGATGGACGAGTTCCACCCCGAAGTGCTGGTGCTCGATCTCCGACTGCCCGACACCGATGGCATCACCCTGCTGCAGGAGATCCGGCAGTCGCAGCCTGCGCTCCCCGTGATCGTCACAACCTCGTACGTGAGCATGGAGCCGCTCATCAACGTGCTCGACCTCGGCCACTCGGGGTACCTCGTCAAGCCGTTCGACCTGGAAGATCTCGCCGCCCGCATCGATGCTCTCGGCTGAGGGCCTGCGGCACGCCTTCGGCGAAGGGGGAGGGCAGGTCGTGGCGCTGGACGGCGTGTCCTTCAACCTCACGTCGGGCCAGACCCTCGCGGTCTTCGGGCCGAACGGCGCCGGCAAGACCACACTCCTCAAGGTGCTCGCCGGCTTGATCCGCCCGCAGGAGGGGTCGGTGCGGGTGGCCGGGGGGCGGCGCGCGATCGGCTGGATCGGTCACCAATCCCACCTGTACGAACACCTCACGGTACGCGAGAACCTGCTCTTCTGGGCATCCCTCTACGGGGTGCCCGCGGCGCGCCGCGGTCCCCGCGCCACCGAGGTACTCTCGCGTCTCGGCATGGGCGATCGGGCGGATCAGCCGGTGTGGTCGCTCTCCCGGGGTCTGGCGCAGCGCGCGGCGATCGCCAAGGCCCTGATCCACGATCCGTCCGTCCTCTTGCTCGACGAGCCGTTCACGGGGCTCGATCTCGCCGCGGCGGCCGAACTCCGGGCGCTGCTCGGCGAGCTGCGCGGTGGAGGCGCCGGAGGTCGCGTGGTCGTGTTGGCGACGCACAACGTGGACGAAGGGGTCGAGCTCGCGACCGACGTAGCGTTCCAGCGGCGCGGCCGGTTCGTCCACTTCGCGCCGCGTGGAGGGCGAGGCTCCTCCGAGATCGCGGAGGCGTATCGGCGGGCGGTTGGGGGGAAGGAGACGGATGGGTGAGCTGATCGCGCAGGCGTGGAGGGTGGCACGTAAGGACCTGGTGCTCGAGTTCCGCACGCGCACGGCCCTCGTCTCGGCCGTCGTGTTCACCGCGCTCGTCCTCACGGTGTTCAACTTCGGACGCGACCCCACGGCCGTTCCCACCATCGATCTCGCCCCGACCATTCTATGGGTGACGTTCACGTTCGCCGCGATGCTCACCCTGAATCGTGCTTTCCAGCTCGAGCTCGAAAACCAGGCGCTCGAGGGCCTGCTGGTGTCACCGCTCAGCCGCACCAGTCTCTACTGGGGTAAGCTGATCGCGAATCTGGTGTTCGTCGCGGTGGTGGAAGGCGTCGGGCTGCCGCTGTTCGTCCTGTTCTTCGACGTGCCCGTGGGTCACGTGCTGGTCCCGCTCATCGGGGTCATCGCGCTCGCGACGCTTGGGTTCGTTGCGGTGGGCACGTTGTTCAGTGCCCTCGTGATGCGAACCCGGTTCGCCGAGCTGCTCCTCGTAGTGATTCTCCTGCCGTTCCTTGTCCCGCCACTCATCGGCGCCGTGCAGGTTACGGCGCGGCTCCTCGGTGGGCGTCCCCTGAGCGAGTCGGTGGGGTACCTTAAGTTGCTCGCCGCTTACGACATCGTCTTCGTGTCGCTCGCGAGCCTCCTGTTTCGCTTTACGGTGGACGAATGACCCTGACTCAAAAAGGTCGCTGGATCACGCTGGTGGCGCTGATGTGCCTCGCCGCCGTGTACGTTCGGGCGCTCGCGTTCACGCCGGTGGAGCGGTTGCAGGGGCTCGCGCAGAAGATCTTCTATCTGCACGTGCCCGCCGCGATCTGGACCGAAACGGCGATGATCCTCGTGGGTCTGGCCAGCATCTTCTACTTGTTCCTGAAGGATGCACGCCTGGACCGGTTCGCCGAGGCGTCGGCGGAGGTGGGCACGGTGTTCGCGACGATCGTGCTGACGACCGGCCCCATCTGGGGGAAGCCGATCTGGGGGACGTGGTGGACCTGGGATGCTCGGCTCACGGCCACCCTGCTTCTCTTCTTCCTGTACGTGGGATACCTGCTCGTGCGCGGAGCCGTGCGGGATCCGGGGCTCCGCGCCCGCTACGCCGCCGTGCTCGGCATCTGCGGGATGTGCCTGGTGCCGTTCATCCACCTGAGCGTCTTTATGTTCCGCACGCTGCATCCCCAGCCTATCATCCTGAAGCCGAGCGCGCCGTCGCTGCCGGGCAGCATGCTAGCGACGTGGCTCTTGTCTCTGGCGGCGTTCACGCTGTTGTATGTGGGATTCGTGACCCAGCGTTACGCCCTATCGCTCATGCGCGACGCGCACGGTGGGGGGAGCCCCAGCCATGTCTGACGTGCCCCAGAATGCCGGTTACATGGTAGCGGCATACGTTGTCACGGCGGTGATTCTGGTCGCCTACGCCGTTTCCCTCTACCGTCGCTCCAACCAGTCTTAGCCGCCCGGCTTCTCCGGGAACAACTCGGCCCGCGCCTCGGACAGGCGCGCCAGCCCATCAGGCACCTGCGTGGCCCAGAGGTGCAGCGCTTCGTCGGCGGCCCGCAAGTCACCCGCCTGGAACAGCGCTTGGGCATTGAGCCACAGCGCCTCGGCACCGCCGCCGGCCGCGTACGCGCGGGCGAACCGCGCCGCCGCGTCGGCGTGGCGACCGGCGCGGCGATACAGATCGCCCGCGGCGAGCGCAGCATCGGGCCGCTCCTCGATCGTGAGCACCTGCTCATACGCCACGAGCGCATCCTGCTGGCGGAACACCATCTGCCAGGCTTCCCCCAGCAGCATCCAGGCATCGGGATTCGCGGGGAAGCGCTGCGCCGCTTCCTGCGCCGCGGCCACCGCGCCCCAGCGGTCTTCGATGGCGCGCCGCAACCGCACCAGCGCCGGATGGGATTCCGCGAACGTGGGCGCAACGGCGCAGCCGAGCCGCAGCCACCAGTCGGCGCGTTTGGGCGCTTCGCGTTGACAGGCCGCCGCCCGCCGCACGGCGAACCGAGCGAGCGCGGAGCGCAGGGAGCGGAGCATGGTAGATTGCACCAATCTATGTCACACGCGTCGCGTCCGCCGGGTCCCGCACGCGCCCACCCGCTCGCGGGCCGGCGCATCGCGGTCACCCGCGCGCGCGAGCAGGCGGGCGACCTCGCGCGGGAGCTGGAGGCGCTCGGCGCCGAAGTCGTCGCCGCCCCGACGATCCGCATCGCGCGACTCGCCGATCTCGCCGCGCTCCGCGCCGCGCTCACCCGCGACCCGCCCTACGATTGGATCGTGTTCACCAGCCAGAACGCCGTGCAGGTGGTGTGCGACCGGCTGCCGGAGTGGGAGCTCGCGCCGCGCGATGTGGCGCGCGCGGCGGTCGCGGCGATCGGACCCGCCACCGCGGAGGCACTCGTGCGCCGCGGGGTGATCCCCGATGTCGTGCCCGACCGGTTCGTCGCCGAGGCGGTGGTCACGGCGCTCGCGGCGCAGGGCGATGTGCGCGGGAAGACGGTGCTGCTCCCGCGGGCGCGGGAGGCCCGCGACGCGTTGCCCGACAGGCTCCGCGCGCTGGGCGCGGTGGTCGACGTAATCCCGGTCTACGAGACCATCCGGGAGACGGGAGACGGGAGCGGCCTGGCGGCGGAGATCCTCGCTGGGGCGATCGACGCCGTCACGTTCACCTCCGCCTCGACCGTTCGGGGCTTCGTGGAGCTGGTGGGCAGGCCGGCCGCGGCGTCCGGCCGGTTCGCCGCGGCGGTGATCGGCCCCGTCACGGCGGGGACGGCCCGGGAGCTCGGCATCACGGTCGCGATAGAGGCCCGGGACTATACCGTCCCCGGGCTCGTGGATGCGATCGTGCGGCATTTCGAGCGGGATGCGGAAAGCCCTAAAGGACTCCCTGACGGTCGCGGGAAGCGGGATACGTGACCGGCCGGCTCAAGCTCGGGACCCGCGGGAGCAAGCTCGCCTTGTGGCAAGCCGAGTGGGTGCAGGCGGCCCTTGCACACCACGGCGTGCAGGCCGAGCTCATCGTCATCAAGACGCGCGGCGATGCGGAGGTCGATCGGCCGCTGCACGAGCTCGAGGGGAAGGGCTTCTTTACGAAAGAAATCGAGGAGGCGCTGCGCGACGGTCGAATCGACGTCGCGGTGCATTCGCTCAAAGATCTGCCGACCAGTCTGCCGACGGGCCTGATGCTGGCAGCGGTGCCCAAGCGGGCAGATCCCGCCGAGGCGTTGGTCACGCGCGAGGCGAGCGTCACGTCGATCGCCGACCTGGCCGCGGGCGCCAAGCTCGGCACGTCCAGCTTGCGGCGTGTGGCCCAGGTCCGTTACCTCCGCGCCGACTTGGACGTCGTGCCGCTGCGCGGCAACGTGCCCACGCGGGTACAAAAAGTGAAGGAGGGGCGCGACGGTCTCGACGCGGCGCTACTGGCGGGGGCGGGGCTCGAGCGGCTGGCGCTCGCGGGGCAGATCGCCGCGCGGCTCGATCCGTTGGACGTCATGCCGGCGCCAGGTCAGGGCGCGCTCGGACTCGAGGTCCGCGCGGACGACCGGCAGGCCCGGGCCGCTCTAGCGCCGCTCGAGGATCCGGCGAGCGCGTGCCAGGTGGCTGCCGAGCGGGGGCTCCTCGCCTCGCTCGAGGGCGGGTGCCAGGCGCCCGTAGCCGCCTACTGCGGGAGCGGGGAGCAGGGAGCAGGGAGCAGGCTGTATGGGCGAGTGACCGCGCAGGATGGCTCCGTACAGATCACCGCCTCGGCCGAGATCGACGAACGGGAGCCCGCGGCCGCGGGGGCGCGCGTGGCGGACTTGCTCCGCGCCCAGGGCGCGTCGAAATTGCTCGGCCGATGAGCCAATTCCCGATCCGCCGCATGCGCCGGCTGCGCCGCACTCCGGCGTTACGCCGCTTGGTGCAGGAGACGCACCTCGTCCCCTCGCAGCTCGTGTGGCCCCTGTTCGCGTGCCATGGGGAGGGCATCCGGCGGGAAGTCGCTTCCTTGCCCGGTGTCTATCAGACGTCGGTGGACGAGCTCGTGCAGGATGCCGAGCGGGCGCGACGGCTCGGGCTCGGCGGCATCATTCTCTTTGGCCTTCCCGCGGCCAAGGACGCGACCGGCTCGGAGGCGTACGACGAGCAGGGGATCGTGCAGCAGGCCGCGCGGGCGGTGAAACGGGCTGCGCCGGACCTCCTCGTGATCGGGGATGCTTGCCTGTGCGAGTACACCGACCACGGGCACTGCGGCGTCGTGCAGGACGGCGACGTCGACAACGACGCGTCGGTATATCTGCTCGGCAAGGTGGCGGTGACGCAGGCGCGCGCGGGCATCGACATCGTCGCACCGAGCGACATGATGGACGGCCGGGTGGCGGGGATGCGCAAGGCGCTCGACGCCGCCGGGTTCTCGCGCGTCCCGATCATGTCGTACGCCGCGAAGATGGCGTCGGCATTCTACGGTCCGTTTCGCGAAGCGGCCGGCTCGGCCCCCCAGTTCGGCGACCGCCAGTCCTACCAGATGCAGGGGACCAACGCCGACGAGGCGATGCGGGAGATCCGGCTGGACGTCGAGGAAGGGGCGGACATCGTCCTGGTGAAGCCCGCGCTGCCGTGCCTCGATCTCATCCGCCGCGCCAAGCAGGAGTTCGGGTCTCCGCTCGCCGCGTACCAGGTGAGCGGGGAGTACGCGATGATCAAGGCGGCCGCCGCGCGCGGCATGCTCGACGAGACGCGCGCGATGTGGGAAACGCTGTACGCCATCCGGCGGGCCGGCGCCGATATCATCCTCACTTATTTCGCGCCGACGGTGGCCGAAGCGCTCTAGCTGCGCGGCAGCAGCACCGCCTTCCACAACGCTCCCGCGACACCGGCGCCGATCAGCGGGCCGATCCAGTAGACCGCGTGGGCGTTCCATTGCCACGCGACCAGCGCGGGTCCGATCGCGCGCGCGGGGTTCATCACCGCTCCGGTGAAGCTGCCTGCCACCAGCGCGGCCACGAAGATGGCGAGGCCGATGCCGAAGCCGCCGATCTTCGGCGCTTCCGACGAGACGGCGGTGCCGAACACCGCGCTCACCAGGAAGAAGGTGAGCAGCGCCTCGATCCAGACGCCCTGCATGAACCCCACTTCACTCGCAAGGCGTGGCGTGCCCACGAGTGCCACGCCCACGGCCACGCCCGGGAGCACGGCCTTCACCAGCGCCGCGCCGGCCACGGCCCCGAGGACCTGGGCGACGATGTACTGCCAGACCAGCTTGCCCGGCACTCGGTCCGCGATCCACAGACCGAACGTCACAGCCGGATTTATGTGGCCGCCGGAGATGCTCATCGTCATCGACACGATCACGGCCATCCCGACGCCGTGCGCCAGGGCCACGCCGACGGGACCGATGCTGCCGGTCGTGGGGCCGTTGGCGACGAATGCTACGACGCTGCCCGCGCCCAGGAACACGAAGAGCAGCGTGCCGATGAACTCGGCCGCAAGCGGCCGCAACAGTTTTGGCATGACGAGGTCCTCGAGGTTGTGGGCCGCGGGGAATCTACGTCAATCGGGACGTCGCAACACCACCGCGGCGTTGATCCCGCCGAACCCGAACGAGTTGGTGAGCACCACGTCCGGCGCCGCCGCTCGACCCTCGCCGCGCAGGCAGTCCAGGTCGCAGGCCGGGTCGGGACGCTCGAGATTGATGGTAGGGGGAAGCCAGCGTCGTTCCATGGCGAGGGCGCAAATCGCCACCTCGATCGCGCCGCTCGCGCCGAGCGCGTGGCCGTAGTAGCCCTTCGTGCCGCTGACGCTGAGCCGGTAGGCGTGGTCGCCGAAGACCTGCTTGATCGCCGCGGTCTCCGTCGTGTCGTTGAGCTGCGTGGACGACCCATGAGCGTTGATGTAGCCGACGTCGACGGGCGCGACGCGGGCGTCCGCAAGGGCGAGCTGCATCGCGCGGGCCGCCTGGCGACCGTCGGGGCGCGGCGCCGTCATGTGGTAGGCGTCGTTGGTGAAGGCGTAGCCCGCGAGCTCGGCGTAGATCTTGGCGCCCCGTGCGACCGCGCGCTCCCGCTCCTCGAGCACCAGCACGGCGGCCCCCTCGCCCATCACGAACCCGTCACGGTCCTCGTCGAACGGGCGCGAGGCGTGGGCGGGATCGTCGTTGCGAGTGCTCATCGCGCGGATCACGCTGAACGCGGCGTACGTCATGGGCGCGAGCGGCGCCTCGGCGCCGCCCGCGATCATCACGTCGGCGCGCCCCTCGCGGATCGTGTGGAACGCCTCCCCGACCGCGATCGTGCCGGAGGCGCAGCTCATGGCGTTGGTCGAGTTCGGGCCCGTGAACCCGAATTCGATTGCGATATTGCAGCTCGCGGCACCCGGGAACACGGCCAGCGCAAGCGCGGGGTCCAGGCCGCGTGGCCCCTCCGCGCGAAATCGCTCGATCTGCGACTCGGCGAACGCCACCCCTCCGAGCGCCGATCCGATCATCGCCCCCACCTGATCGCGGTCCTCACGCGCCGGGTCCAGAGCGGCGTCGGTGAGCGCGAACCGCGCGCTCGTCACCGCCAGCTGGGAGAAGCGGTCGAGTCGCTTGGCCCGCTTCGCGTCGAGATGGTCCTGCGGGCGGAAGTCGGGGATCTCCGCCGCGATCCGGCTCCTGAACCGGGCCGGATCGAAGCGTGTGATTTCCCGGACGGCCGAGGTCCGGGCCGCGAGCCCGGCCCACAAGCCGTCCGCCCCCGTGCCGATCGGCGTGACCGCGCCCACCCCGGTGATGACCACCCTGCGTCTACCGTTTTTCACCTTGCGCTCCCCGTGGGTCCGCGAGTTCACTCGCGCTCTTCACGCGCCCTCGGCGTGCCGTTTGATCCCCGCAAGCGTGCGGGACGCGATCCCGTGGATGAATACCGGCCCGATCACGAGCCGGGCGGCCAAGGGACCGATGAGCGGCCACGCCGGGCCCGCCCACTCGTGCACGATGGTCACTGCCACGCCGCCCGGTTGTTCCACCAGCCGCCAGGCGACGTCCATCCGCCGCGTGATACCCCGAACGTGCCGGTAGCGGATCTCCCGCGCTCCCCGGTCCACGATCATCTCGGATACCCACCACGTGGGGTAGCGGAAGGCCCCGAAAGGGCGCCAAGCCGCCATTTCCACGGTGCCGCCGCCGTTCCGGCGCTCCAGGAAGCGAACCCACCGGTAATGAGGAAGGATCTGTGGCCAACGCTCCACGTCCGCTGCCACGTGGAGCACCCGCTCGATGGGCGCCCGGATCTCTACTCGGTCGACGGTGACCATGCGGCTACTATCCGAGCTCCCCGTCTGTACCGCGCCACCGTTCGCACGCCCGCCTGCCGGAGCATCTCGTCGAACTCTGTCTTCGTGTACCCCCGCTTGAGCGACACTACCGCGTCGTGGCGGGTCACGCCGCTCATTGCGAGGCCGACCGACGCCGCCCACACGCCGGCCATGGCCACACGGGAGCGGCGCAGGTCCGCGAGCACCACGACCCGCCGGGCGATCCGGTCCAACGTCGCGATCCAGCGCACCGCGACCGGGCGCGGCAGGTGGTGCAGTACCTGGCTCGCCACGACCACGTCCACCGAGCGTGGTCCGAGCGGCAGCGCGCTTCCGTCCGCGACGATCGTTGGCACTCCGGCAGCGCTGGCGATCCTCGCCGCGGTCGGGTTCAGCTCGAGGCCGATCGCCTTGAGATCGATGTCCAGCTGCCGGGCGGCCGTCCTCGCCGCCAACGCGATATCCCCGGAGCCGGTTCCTACGTCGAGGAGCGTCCACGTTTCCCGTTTCCGGATTCCCATTGCCCGTCGCCGCTCGAAAAATGATTTCAACTCCCGCACCACCGCTCTCGTCCCTCCGAACAGCGCGTTCAGGCGCGCGATGTCGCGGAGCTCTCGGCCGACCAGCACGGGATCGGACCGCGGATCGTCGAGCAGCTCGGTTCCGATCATTGGGCTCCGCCGCCGAGGCCGGCGTAGCCACCGCGGTAGTAGAGCAAGGGCCGACGGTCCGAGACGGTGCCTCCCGTGACCAGGCCGAAGTACACAGTGTGGTCGCCGCCCGGGGCCTCCGCCTGTTTCTCGCACTCGATGCTCGCCAGTACGCCTTCGAGCACCGGGATCCCGTGCTTGGTCTCCCGGTAGCCGATGCCGTCGAAGCGGTTCGGGTGGTCCTCCGCGAACCGCCGCGAGACGGCTTCCTGGTCCGCCGCGAGCACGTTCAGGACGAAGCGTTTCGCGGCCCGGAGCGCGGGATACATGTCGTTCTTCTGATCCACCGACACGAGAACCAGGGGTGGCTCGAGCGACACCGAGGCGATCGAGCTCGCGGTCATACCGACCGGCCGGCCGGCCGGATCGCGCGTGGTCAGGACGGTCACGCCTGTCGCGAAGCGACCGAGTAGCTGGCGGAACTGAGCGGGATCGACGCCTGACATGTTGTCACCAGAGGAATTGGGCCAGGACGCTAGCGCTAAGGACCCGACGCGCGGGGACGATATTCCCGGTCGCGCTCACCAGAAGATCTGCGAGGTCCGGCCGCCTCGCCAGGCGGCGTACCACGCGGTCGGTGAGCGCGGGCCACCCGACGCCCACCCCGATGAGTCGCTCGAGCAGCCATTTTCCGGCGAATTCGCGCCGGCGCGCGTGGCGGTAGGACTGGAGCGCTGCCACTGGAAGGGGCCCACTGGTGTCGCGCACCCCGGGCTCGCGCCCGGGGTCAGAACGACCACTGACCCCGCGCGCAAGCGCGGGGATTAGGCACTGGCCCGCGAGCTCGGCGCCCCGCAGAGCAGCGTAGATCCCCTGGCCCGTAAACGGGTCGAAGAAGTCCGCCGCATCGCCGACGAGAAGGGCTCCCCCGCCCGGCGCGACGGCGGTGCGCGACCATTGCGCGAACGGACCCGTGGCTAGCACGTCGCGAACCAAACGCCGGGGGTCGAACCGCCCCGCGAGCCCGGGAAATCGCTCGAGCTCGGCGAAAAACCCTCTGCGGAAGTCCCCGCCCTCGCTCCGGCCCTCCCGTCGTACCGTGGCGAGCGGCAACACCAGCGCCACCGTGGTGACGCCGCCGCCGACCGGACCGAGGCCCACGTAGCCGCGCTCGCTGACGTGCAGCTCGCCCACGCCGTCGATCCCCTCCACGTCCGCCACGTGCGCGGTGAACGCGACGCGGCGCGGCGGTGAGGAGCGGACCAGCCCGAGCCGGCGGGCGACCACCGATCGCAAGCCGTCGGCGCCCACCACTACACGACTGCGGTACGTTTCCCTGTTTCCCGATCGCCCGACGACTCCCGCGACGGTGCCGTGGTCCAGGACGAGGTTCTCGACCGCGACGCCCTCCCGGACGACCGCGCCCGCCCGCCCGGCCGCGGCCAGGAGAATCGTGTCGAACGTGGTCCGTGGCAGGGCGAAGCTGTAGGGGCGGGGACCGCCGCGGAACCGGCCGCACATGGCCGTCCCGCAGGGGGCGACCACTTTCATCCCGTACAGCTTGGCATGAGCGGCGCCCTCTACCGCGGCGAGGACATCCGCACCGAGGCG
>DATHKX010000096.1:0-14107 GCA_035488835.1 Gemmatimonadales bacterium | reverse complement strand
CCGCCAGGCCGAGATCGAGGAGGCGCGGCGGCTCCTGTACGTGGGGATGACGCGGGCGCGGGACCGGCTGGTGCTGACGCGGGTCGAGCGGCGGTTCGGGATGGAGGCCGGGGGGTCGACCTTCCTCGAGGAAATGGGGTTAGAGGGCGTAGCATCACCGTGACGCGGCCGTCTCCTTCAGTCCCAGCCCATCCTGCCCGTGGTAATTCGGGTAGGGCGGCCGCTTGACTTGCGGCGTGGGGTGCTGCTTCATCAGCTGCAGCACCACCTCCACCGCCTTCTCGAGCTGCGGCTCGTGCCCCTGTCGCACGGCAGCCGGGTCGAGATCGACGTCGAAATCCGGCGTAATCCCGTGGTTCTCCACCTCCCATTCCCCGTTCAGGCCGTACAACGCGAAGCGCGGCGCCATGACGTATCCGCCGTCGATCAGCTCCGGATAGCCGCCGATCCCGACCAGTCCGCCCCAGGTCTGCTTCCCCACCAACGGTCCGACGCCGGCTTTGCGGAAGTACCAGGGCAAGGCATCGCCGCCGGACCCGGCCATTTCATTGACGATCATCACTTTGGGTCCGTAGATCGACGCCGATGGACTGCTCCAGTCCGCCCCTTCGCGCGTCATGATCTTGCTCATGAGCGGCCGATGCAGGAAGTCCACCACCCAGTCCGCCAGCTGTCCGCCTTCGTTGAACCGCTCGTCGATGATCACCGCTTCCTTGCCTACCTGCGCGAAGTAGTAGCGGTTGAAGTTCGAGTAGCCGGCCCCCGCCGTGTTGGGCAGGTACACGTAGCCCACGCGTCCGCCGGTGAGCTCCGACACCTTCCGCCGGTTGCCCTCGATCCACGCGAAGCGCCGCAGATTCTCTTCATTCGCCACCGGAACGACCGTCACGTCGCGCGCGCCTTTGCCGTCGGGTGACGGTCCCACCTTCAGCATCACCTGTTTGCCCGCCGTCTCCTCGAAGAAGCTGTACAGGTTGTCGGAGGCACGCAGCTCGCGCCCGCTCACGGCCAGCAGGTAGTCACCGGCCTTGACGTTCACGCCCGGCTGGGTCAACGGCGCCTGTAGCCCCGGGTTCCAGTTTTCCCCGTCGTACACCTTGGTGATGCGGTAGCGTCCGTTCTCCTGCGCGAAATCGGCGCCCAGCAGGCCGCCCTTCACCTTTTTCGGCTCCGGCCCCTCGCCCCCCCAGAGGAACATGTGCCCGACCGTCATCTCGCCCAGCGCGTCCTCCAGCAGGTACGTCAGCTCGTCGCGCGACGCGATCCCGTCCAGGTAGGGCTGGTATTTCGCCGCCACCTTGCCGAGATCGAGCCCGTGATGGTTCGGGTCGTAGAAGAAATCCCGCTGGATGCGCCACGTCTCGCGATACATCTGCTTCCACATCTCCCGCGGCTGGACGTAGACCAGCATCGAGTCCAGCTTGAGCGGACCTTCTCCGGGCTTGGGCTTGCCGCCGCCCGTGGGCGGTTCGTCCGTGCCCGCGATCACCCACTGCTCACCCTTGCGATACAGCAGTTTCTCGCCGTTGAACGACACCGTGTAGTCGTTGATCTCCTCCACGAACTTGTCGAGCTTCCGCTTCTCCAGGTCCCATTTGTAGAGGGTCTGCGCCAGGTTCGGAAAGTCCGATTCCGTGATGACCGTCGGCCCTTCGGAAATGAACAGGATGCCCGGCTTGCCGGGGACGATGTTCACGTAGTTCTTGGCCGGGATCGGCAGCGCCACGATGCGCTGCGAGATCCCCTCGAAGTCGATCTTCACGAGGACCGGCTCTTCCTTCTTGGGCTTGTCTTTCTCGTCCGGCTTCGGCTCTGCGCCCTTTTCCTCATCGCTCTCCGGCGCGAGCGGCGAGCCCTGGTCCTTCGCCAGCACGACGGCGTAGACGCTGCGGGTCTGCGGCCGGCTGTTGCTGGACATGTCGAACCCCTCGGCGGAGGGCCCGACATCGGTGCTGGCGGCGAAGTAGAGGTACTTGCCGCTCTTGTCGAAGTTCGCGTACAGCGCATCGCTCATCCCATCGGTGACCTGGGAGCTCTTGCCCTGCTCGAGCGAGTACACCCAGACGGCATGCAGGAAGCTCGGCAGCTGCTTGGTGTATGCGAGCCAGCGGCTGTCGGGTGCCCAGCGGACGTTGAAGAACGCCCCCTCGTAGTAATCGGTATCCACCTTCACCGGCGCGCCCTTCGCCAGATCCACGTACCACAGGTTCAAGCGCTTGTCGCTGTAGGCGATCTTCTGGCCGTCCGGGGACCACACCGGCGCGTAGAAGAACGACGGCGGATTGCCGAGGTTGATCTTCCTCGCCTCGCCGAGCCCGCTCTGGTCACGGATCTCGAGGTTGTATTCGCCCGACGCCTCCGAGAAGTAGGCCACCCACTTTCCGTCCGGCGACCACGCCGGATCCCGCTCCGCGATCACCGGCGTGCGCGTCAGATTGCGGATGTCTCCTTTGTCGGAAGGCACGGTGAAGATCTCGCCCCACGCCTCCATCACGGCGCGCTTGCCGGTGGGTGAGATTCCGAAGTTGTGAACCCGTTTGGGGTCCACCTTCACGAAGTGCGGCCTGACCTGCGGCAAATCTCCTGCTACCCGCACGTGGAGTGTCTTCGTCTGATGCGTCGTCAGGTCGTACAGCTTCAGCGCCCCGACCTGCTCGAGGACGATCGCTCCCGGCCCCGCCGCCGCCGACTTGAAGTCCAGCCCGTCGTTCTTGACGACCTCGCTGACCTGCTTGCTCTTCGCGTCGTACGCAAACAGGCTCACGGCGCCGTTCCTGTCGGAGAGAAAGTAGACCGTGCCGCCCACCCACATGGGATTGAAGTCATTCGAATTGTCCCGCGGCACCTTCTCGATGTGCGAATCCTTCAGGTCCGCCAGCCAGATCGGCGTGGTCTGACCACCGCGGTAGCGTTTCCACGCGCGCTGCCACTGCGGATGGGGCACGTAGGCGATGCGCGACCCATCCGGGGACAGCGAGGCGGCGGCCACGATGGGCAGGGGATACTCGGCCGGGAAGCCGCCGTCGAGCGGCACCGCAAACAGCTTGGGAGCAAAATTGTAGTAGCTCGACTGAGTGGATAGGAACAGCACGCTCTTTCCGTCCGGCGTCCACCCGACCACCTCGTCCGCTCCGGGGTGATACGTGAGCCGCTTGGGCACGCCGCCCCCCGCCGCCACGACGAACACATCGGGATTGCCGTCATATTCCCCGGTGAATGCCACCCATTTGCCGTCGGGCGAGAACGCCGCGGCGTTCTCCGTTCCCGGCCCCGCCGTCAGCCGCTGCGCGTCGCCGCCATCCCGACTCACGCTCCACAGGTTGCCGCCATAGGTGAAGACCAGCTGCGTCGCGCTGATGGCAGGCCGCCGCAACAACAGGGGAGCCGCTTCGCTCTGGGCCATGCCCAGCGAGGCGCCGCAGAGAACGAGGAGTAGGGAGACGATGTGGGTACGCACGCGGGACCTCCCGGACAGGGAATCGACAGAGCGGGGTAACGTAGCGCGCGCACCGACCACCGCCAGACCGTGACGTGACAGCGGCTGCGACTCGCCCGGGGGCGCGGCTGAAGCCGCGGCTCGCATGCGCTATATTAGTTGTCATGATCAACTATATAGAATCGCATGGGAAGCGCGGCGCTGTGAAGCAGCCACCCTTGGAACGCGACGCCGCTGCCCTCTACGGAGTGATGACGGAACTCCTACGCGTCTATCAGTTCCGCGATCGGGATCGCGTCGGCTATCACGGTCTCACCATTACCCAGTGCTATGTCCTGGACATCCTCATCAGGCGCGGATCACTCACGCTGAACGAGCTGGCCGCGGCGATGTGTCTCGATAAGAGCACGCTCAGTCGCGTGGTCGACGCCTTGGAGAGAAAGCACGCGGTGAAACGAACGTCGAATCCAGCCGATGGACGGTCGACCTTGATCGAGGCGACTCGTTCCGGCACTCGCCGTTATGAACGGGTGGAGGCGGACATCGTCGCAGAGAACGCCAAGGTCCTGTCGGGATTCAGCCCGCCCGTCCGGCGACAGGTCGTCGTGCTGATCGACGCACTGGCACGGGCGGCGCGTGAGCGGCAGCTGGCCCAGGTCGCTGAAGGCTGACACGCAGCTAGGGTCCGGTCGACGCAAGGATCTGTTCGATTTGACGGGTGTGGTTCAGGTCGTGACCCGCGTATAAGCGGACGATGTGCTCCACGGTCTCTGCACCACGCTCGGAATGGATCCCATGGTGTTTCCACTGTTCCGGCGTCAGGGTCGCGAACAGCGCCAAATTCATCTCGCGGAGGACGCGGAAGACCTCGACGGATTTGCGAGGATCGCGTTTGTCGTAGTGCCCGGCGGTAACCCATGCATCCTGATCCATTGCCTGCATGGGGGTTCCCGGCGCCCCGAGAATCGCCCGGATCCGCCAGCTCGTGACGATCTCCACGTCGGCAAGATGCGCCAGGATCTCCGCGATAGACCACTTTCCAGGTGAGGGGCGCTGGCGCAGGCGAGATGGCGATGCTCCCTCGATCAGGCGCTCGAGTTCGTTGGGGGTCCGGGCCTGGATGCCGAGCGGATCCCGTCCACCGACGTAGCTCAGCATGCGTTGGATGTACTGCTGGGGCGTTTCCTTCATGGTCAATACCCTCCCTTGGGGCAGTGCCTCGCACCCACGAACTGTCGCCCCCCACGCCGCACTCGCGATATCGAACGCAAACGCATCGGGGCGAGTCGTCATCACGATGCGTCGCAGAACCCTGAGTATGTGCAGCACAGTGAACATCACTCACGTGCCGGCGACCGGAGGCCGAGACTCATCGTTGGTCGCAATGTCAAGATCTCGACGGTCGTACGTGCGATGCAGCGGTTGACTGCGTCGGGGAGCGCCTGGTCACTCTTTCCATCGAGAACCGCCGACAGGCTGGGCCGCGCACGCAGCCGGACATAGCGCGGAGCGGCTCCACCGGCCAACATCCGATACCACAGTGTCTCACCTTGCAGTGCTGGTTGGCTCGCGCTGAGGGCGGCTTCGAACGCCTTGGCGGACCCAGGCACGAGGTCCAGGGTGGTGAACTCGAGCCGAGCGGTGGGCTGCGGCTCACCCGTGCCGCGCGACAGCCCCGGCAGGTACTCGTAGAGCGCGTTCCCCATGTACTCGACGTGTGGCGCGACGTTGAGCAGGTTGTCCCGCTCGTCCTCCGCCGGGGCCACCGCGCTGTCCAGGCTCGCGGCCGAGTGCCCGAAGGTCGCATAAATGAACCAGCGCTGGCGTTCACCGGCCCAGACGCCCCAGCCATACCAGACCCATGTGTCCCCGGCCTGCTTGTGCCACGCGAGGTGTCGGATGTACCCGGCTTCGAACTCGACGGTGTGCCCATCATGGGGGCGCAAGATCGCGATCCGCGCGTACGGACCTCGTCCCGTTTGAGCGCCGAGCAGCGTGGGAAGCGCAACGCCAACGATCCCAAGCCAACGATGCGTCATGATGCTTCCTCACGAGAGACGGATGCTCAACTGTAGACCTCCCGTGATTAGTTGTCAATGCCAACTATCCTACGATGGGAACAGCCCTAGGCAGAGTACCAGTTCTTGTCCCAGGCATGCGCCTCGAGCTTGGCGAGCATGCCCGGCGACAGCTTCCCCTTCACCGCGGCCGCGACGTTCTGGCGCACATGCGCGGCGCGACGCATCCCGGGAATGACCGTCGCTACGCGCGGTGACGACAGACAGAACCGCAGGGCCAGCTCCGGCAGCGTTTGGACCTGGTCATCCAACAGCTGCGCCAGGGCCTTCCCCCTCCGCTCGGCCTCGGCGCGCCGGTCACCGGCGAAATATTCCGCGCGCCAGTCGCCGGCCGGGAATACCGTGTCCGACCGTATTTGCCCGGTGAGCGCACCTTCGTCGAACGGGACGCGTACGATCACCCCGAGCGGCTTGGTCCGCGCGAGCTCGAACAGCGCGCGCTCGGGGGAACGATCGTAGATGTTGTAGATCACCTGGGCGGTCTCGAACGTGGGATCCTCCAGCACGCGCAGCGCGGTCTCGGGTGCATGGTCATTGATCGAGATCCCCCAGTGCAGGACCTTCCCTTCCTGTTTGAGGCGCACGATCGTGTCGTGCGACGCCTCCCATTCCGGGTCGTTCAGCCAGGCGTCGTGCCACACATGCAGTTGTTGTAAGGGCAAGGCTTCGACGCCCAGGTTCTGGAGCGATTGCTCCGTAGAGGCGGCGATATGACGGGCGGGAAAGACGTCCGCGAGGCGCGCGCCGGCCCGCCCGGGCCATTCCTCGTTGAGCGGGGGAATCTTGGTAGCGACCACCACGCGACCGGCGTGGATTTCGGACTTGAGCACTTGACCCATCAGGCGCTCGCTATGTCCGTCGCCGTACGCCAAGGCGGTATCGAAGAACGTGATCCCTTGGTCGACGGCCTCGCGCAGCGCCTCACGTCCTGCGCCGTCATCGACACCGCGCCACTGCGAGCCGCCCAGTCCCCAGCCACCGAAGCCGAGCTCGCTGACGGCGTATCCCGTGGTGCCGAGGCTCCGCGTGGATCGCTTCATGGCTTCATTCTAGGCTGGTTTGCGGGCCACAGCCACGCCGCCCCTCGCACGCCGCTCGTGTCACCATGCGCCGCCCGCACCACGCGGGTGGCGACGGGATCGGAGCTCGCGCCGGCGGCGAACAGGTAGCGGGGCAGCACGGCGGACGTCGCTTCCGGCAGTCCGGTGATGTTCGACATGCCGCCGCCCAGCACCACCACATCGGGGTCGAGCACGTTGATCAGCGACGCGAGGGCGCGGCCGAGCCGATCGTGGTAGCGCGCCAGCGTCGCTGCCGCGCCCGGGTCGCCGCTCGCCGCGGCGCCCACGATCTCACGGCCGGACCGGGTGAGACCGGTATGCTCGGCGTGGTCGCGCTCGAAGCCGGGGCCGGAGAGCCAGGTTTCGACACAGCCGCGCTTCCCGCAGTAGCACGGCGGACCGGGCTGCTCGTCGGGCGTGAGCCACGGCAACGGATTGTGTCCCCATTCGCCGGCAATGAGGTTCGCGCCTGACAGACACCGGCCGTCGACGACGATCCCACCACCCACTCCCGTGCCGAGGATGACGCCGAACGCGACATGCGCACCCGCGGCCGCGCCGTCGGTGGCCTCGGAGAGCGCGAAGCAGTTCGCGTCGTTCATGAGCCGCACGGGACGGTCGAGCCGCTGCTCGAGATCGCGTCCCAGCGGCCGACCATTGAGCCAGGTAGAGTTGGCGTTCTTCACGAGCCCCGTTCGCGGCACGACCGTGCCCGGGATGCCGACGCCCACCGTGCCGGGCTCGGCGGCAGCGGCCTCCAGCTCCCTCACCAGCGCCGCGATGGCTTCGAGCGACGCCACATAGTCACGCGGCGTGGTCACGCGTCGTCGGGCGATCTCCTCGCCGGCGGGCGACAGCGCGATTGCTTCGATCTTCGTGCCGCCGAGGTCGATGCCGATGCGGACGGAAGGGGGAATCACAGATGAAAGATTGCTGCGGCCCCCGAATCCCGCTCGGGATCCGGGGACCCCAACAACGCTTGCTAGCGAACGACGATGGTGCCGCTCATCGCCGCACCGTGCACGGCGCAGTCATACGCGTAGCTACCCGGCGTGGTGAACGTGAATGAGTACGTCTGGCCATTGCCGGTCAGGATGGCGCTGCTCGGGAAACTGGGCGTCCGCTGCGACTGGACGCTGTGCGCGACCGATCCCGTGGAGGTCCAGGTCCACGTGACGGTGCTGCCGACCGCGACGGTGTCGATCGCGGCGTTCTGGGTCCCATTGTGGGCGCTCTTGAACAGGATGTTCCCGACCACGATCTGGCCGGCCGGACCACCGCCGCCCCCCCCGCCCCCGCCCCCGCCACCACCCCCAGACGTGGGATAAGTTGAGCCGCCGCAGCCCGCGAGTGCAGCCAGCGCGAGCAAGCCAATTACCGCAGTTGCCATACGCATTTCGTCCTCCTAGGTCATTCGCGACTAAAGGGACTGCCTCCATCACAGGGGCAACGTTAGCGATCGCTCTTCGATGGCAGTATCAGACGCAACACCTGGGGGGGGCGCGAAACAGCGGAACAGAATCGTCAGACGAAGGACTACACGATCAGGCGATCAGTCCATACCTGGCGGCATAGCGGACCAAGTCGGCGTTCGTGGTGACCGCCATCTTCTCGAGAATGCGAGTGCGGTAGGTGCTCACCGTCTTGACGGAGAGGGCCAGCTCGCCGGCGATCTGAGACACGGTGAGACCGCTGCCCAGCCGGCGCATGACTTCGAACTCGCGATCGGACAACAGCTCGTGGGGGGGGCGCTGGCCGCCGGCATCGAGCTGCTTGGCCAGGTGCTCCGCCAGCGTCGGACTGACGTACTTGCCACCGCGATACACCCGGCGGATGGCGTCCAGCAGCTGATCCGGCGAATGATCCTTGGTGAGATATCCCGAGGCACCAGCCCTGAGCGCCCGTACCGCCCACTCATCCTCCGGGTGAACGCTCAGGGCCAGAACCCGAATGGTCGGGTGGCGGGTGCGCAGCTCCCGCAGCGTCTCGAGAAACAGGCCGCCGGGCATCGATACGTCGAGCAGTACGAGATCGGTGGCCGCGGTCTCGAGCCCCGCGAGCAGCGCCGCGGCGCCGTCCGCCTCACCGGAAATAACCATCCCCGGGTCCGCCTCCACGATGCGGCGCAGCCCCTGCCGGACGATCGGGTGGTCGTCCGCGATGAAGATGCGAATCTTCACGGCCGGTCGGCTCACGGCTTCGCGACCGGAATCGTGACGGCGATACCGGTGCCCCGCCCCGGCTCGCCCCGAACAATCAGCGTTCCTCCGCACGCCAACGCCCGCTCGCGGATGCCGACCAATCCCAGCGACGAAAGCCCACTGAGCGATTGGGGCGTGAACCCGACCCCGTTATCCTCGACGCCGAGGATGATGACCGCCCCCACCCGGCGCACCGACACGTCCACCCGTGTGGCCTGGGAATGCCGGGCGACGTTGGTGAGCGCCTCCTGGATGATCCGGAAGGCGTGACTCGCGATCTCGTCGGGGAGCCGGGGAAAGTCGTCGGCATGGAAACAAACCGCGATGCCGGTCCGTTGGGTCGTCTCCCGCACCAGGGACTCGATGGCAGCCTCGAGCCCGAGCTGATCGAGGACACTGGGCCGCAGCTCGCTGGCGATGCGGCGCACGATCTGCATCGTCTGGTCCACGCGGTCGGCAAGCGACGCGTCGCCCAGTCGGAAGATGCCGGAATCGGTCCGGGTCTGCCGGCTCTCGAGCCAGGCGACGTCGAGCTTCAAGGCGGTGAGCGCCTGGCCCAGCTCATCATGAATCTCCCGCGCGATGCGGGTGCGTTCCTCCTCACGGGTCGCCTGCAGCCGGGCGGCGAGGGCCCGCAGCTCGGCCCGGGACTGCTCCAGTTCCTCCAAGGCCCTGACGCGGTCGCTCACGTCCCGTTGAATCCCGAAGTGCCCGGTGATGCGGCCGGCGGCGTCGTAGAAGCACATGTAGTCGCCTTCCACCCACATCATCGAACCGTCGAGCCGGCGCTCGTTGGTGAGGCTGTGCGTGTGACCGGCGTCGAACAGCTTGCGCCAGCCCCGGCGTCCGGCCGCGATGTCGTGCCGGAAGAAGTCTCTCGGCGTCATGCCGATCAGCTCAGCCGGCTTGGCGCGGAATTGCTGCGCCATCGCCGGATTCACCTTGGTCATGCGCTGATGGGAAAAGACGTAGTCCAGCACCGCGTCCTTATCGACCCCCGACCCCCGCCCCCACTCGACCGGCTGATCGAGCATCATGAAGAAGAACCCGTCCTGGGAGCGCTCGAAGAACGCTTCCAGGAGCTCGGGGGTGTTGAGCTGGGTTGGTTCCGGCAACGCTGTCGGCATCGAGTCTCCTGGCGAAAGGTGCGGAGGGCGCCTCCTCCAAGGAAGGAGGCCCCGCCCGCGCCTTCCTATTGCACCACGATCCGCCCGGTCATGGCCGCTCCGTGGACCCCACACTGGTAGGTGTAGGTTCCAGGATTCCGGAACGTCACCGTATAGGTGTCGTTGGCCCCCGACATCACCACGCTGTTCCGGAAGATGTCCGGGACGCCGGTCGACTGGATGCTGTGCGAGCCCGCGGCGTTCCAGGCCCACGTGATGCTGTCGCCAGCGGCGATGGTGTCCACGGCGGGGTTCTGGCTTCCGTTGTGGACACTCCGGAAGAAGATATTCCCCACCGTGACATTGCCGACCGGGCCGCCGCCGCCCCCGCCGCCACCCCCCTGGGGTGAAGTCACGCCGCCGCAAGCGGTCAGAGAGAGCAGGGCGGCCGTTACGATCGATGCCATGTGTCGCATGGTACAACTCCGTTCAAGCTGAGTGTTAGTACTGCATGCTTACGGGCAGGGGCTGCGGCTCGCCGTATACGAAATCGTCCATCACGACGAGGTCGCTGGTACCGCCCGTGCTCAGATCGGTGCGGGTCGCGCTCAAGGCGGCCTCGCCGCTGGTGATCAGCACCCGGGCGATGATCGGCGAATCGAACACCGCGCCGAGGAACGAAAAGCCCTGGGCGCCGCTTTGGGCGGTGGCTTCGATGTTGGCGATGCGGACGCCGTTCCCGTCGAAATACTCGATGCGCGTGGAGCCCGCCCGGTCGACGTCGGAGAAGACGACGCCGAAGCCCTTGGTGAGTCCGTTGGTCGTCTCACCCGCCAGCTTGAAATCGACCTCTACCTGATTCGAGCCGACAGCCATAAACAGCTTCTGGGGCGAGAACGCCTTGAACTGGTCTGCCAGTCCCGCGTTGACCGACGCAAAAGCGGTGCTGTCGACCCGGAGTCCTGTCCCGGGGGTGGACATCAGCACTCCCCGCTTCGAGTTGACGTTGAAGAAGGTCGCCGGGAAGTTGTCGACGTTGGTCACGGCGGCGGGTACGCCGTCCCAGTTGATCTCGCGCCGGCCGCTCGCGGCGGGCGGCGTGTTGGGCGCGTTCAGCGCGCCGCCGAGCGCGGCGCGAAAGGCGTCCAGGTTGTTGGTCACCGTGATGACGTCACCCTCGGCGCGGAAGGTGGTGAAGTTGGGCGCGGGCGGTGTGGTGCTCAGCGAATTGAGATTGTTGCACGCCGCCAGAGCCACCAGTCCCAGGAAGGGCAAATAGACCGTCGGTTTCATCGTGTTCTCCGTCGTGAGTAGGGGTCAATCGGTTGAACGAAGGCAATGGTAGCGATCGATCATCGACGGAAGAATCAGTGGCGGCGGAACAAAACTGTCAGACGGAGGACTACAGGACCACCTCCATTCATCCGATGCCCCATCCCAGCGCCGATCCATACTCTTCGCGTCGTAGGAGGCAACCTTCGTACATAGGAGAGAGAGATGCGCACGATGATTTGGGTGGGGCTGGCAGGGGTGGCCGTGATGATGGCGTGCAACGACGATCCGGTCACCGCGCCCGGTCCGGTGCCGCCGCTGGCGACGGTGTTCAGCGCCACCGGCCGGGTCGGCGCCACGGTGAGTCAGTTCAGAGCTATCCTGGGCGCGGCCAACGGTGGGATCGCCGGCGAGCAGCCGGCCGGACGCCGCGAGATCAACTGGGATGGCGCCGCCGCCATCCCATTCAATAACCGCAACGACTTCCCGGCGGACTTCTTCAACACCACCGTGAAGGCGGGGGCGGTGTTCACCACGCCGGGCACCGGGTTCCGGAACGACTCCACGCTGTTCAGCGACATCAACCCGGACTACGCCGCGCAGTTCCTCTTCTTCAGTGCCAGCGAGGTCTTCGCGCCGGTCGGCAGCAACCAGCTCGACCAGTCGTTCCGGGTCGCCGGCCAGCCGACCCCGGCGCTGGTGCGCGGCTTTGGCGTCGTGTTGAGTGACGTGGATCTGGCCAACCAGACCACCATTCAGCTGTTTGCACAGGACGGCTCCACCCTGGGCACGTACAGCGCGCCGGTTCGGTCCGACGAAGGCGGGTTTTCCTTCGTGGGAGTCACGTTCGCCGACGCCATCATCGCCCGGGTGCGGATCACCCTCGGCACCGGCGCGCTGGGCGCCAACGTCGAGGACGTCAGCGCGGGCGGCACGGTCGACCTGGTAGTGCTGGACAACCTGATCTACGGCGAGCCCCGGAAGGCGCTTTGACAGGAGGATTCGGTGATGACCTGGTCGATGTCGAGCACATTGCTCGCGTGGTTGCTCCAGTTGAGTGGGGCCCTCACGTCACCCACGGCGGGCCCGCCCGCCGTGCGGGCCTTGGTGTTTTCCGATCAAGCGGTGCGGTTGCTCGCACTCCAAGCTCGGTCGTTTCAGACCGAGTTTCTGGGCTGCATGATCGGTGAGGTCCGCGACGGTGTGGTGCACGTGGACCGCATTGCTCCGGCCGATGTGAGCCCGCTGCGGTCTACGATGACGCAGGTCGTGCCGGAAACCACGTGCGAGGCCGCCGGGTGGACGGGGACGGTCGGCATGATCCACAATCATCTGACGGGTGAGCGCTGCTGGTATTACTTCCCGGGCACCGAGGTCCCGACTTCCGACGAACAGTCGTTCGTGCGCACGCCATACGCCGTGGACGCCATCATGTGCGGTGCCAAGGTGGTGTGGATCGGCCGGAACATGGTGCAAGAGGAACTCGCGTTGGTCGAGACAGGAGGGGGCCGTGGGCTTGAACCATGAGGGCGCGGTGAGCGACGTCGTCCAGGAGTCGGAACGGCGCGTGGCGGGAGACCGGGTCGGCGAGCTGCTCGCCGGGCGGTACCGGGTGCTGCGCCGTCTCGGAACCGGTGGCATGGGGACCGTCTACCTCGCGGAGCACGTCCACCTCGGCCGCCTCACCGCCATCAAGCTGCTCTGCCCGCCACTGTGTGCCCCCGATCCCGGCGCCACGCAGCGGTTCCGACAGGAGGCGCTGCTCGTCGCCAAGGTGCGCCACCCGAGCGTTGCCCAGGTGTACGACTTCGACCGCCTGCCCGACGGCCAGTTCCTGCTCGCGATGGAATACGTGCCGGGTGAGACGGTGGCACAGCACCTGAAGCGCGGCGGACCCTTCCCGCTCCCGGAGGCCATCCGGGTGCTGCGCGTCGTGGCGGACGGGTTGAACCACGTGCACTGGATCGGCATTCTCCACGGCGACTTGAAGCCGCAGAACATCATGCTGGGTGCTGGGGGCGACGTGAAGCTGCTCGACTTCGGCGTCGCTCACGAGATGGCCCAGCTCATGCCAGCCGACGCGCTCCAGCCGGGCACCCTCGCCTACATGAGCCCAGACCAGCTGCTGGGGGACGCGCTGGGTCCCGCCAGCGACATCTATGCCCTGGGCGTCGTGTTCTACGAGATGCTCACGGGCCGGTTGCCCCACGCGGGCACAAGCGTGGCCGAGCTGCGGATGCAGCGGCTGCTGCGCCCGCCCATTCCGGTGAACTGGCTCCGCCCGACCGCCCCGCGCGAATTGGCGGATGTGGTGGCGCGGGCGCTCCATGCCGAGCCAGCCCAGCGCTGGCCGTCGGCCGTGGCCTTCGCACAGGCGGCGGCACGGGCGGTCATCGACACTCCCTGAAGACGTTCAGGTTGCGCTACAAGCTCGTTCCCCGGCGTCCGGCGACCAGGTGGTAGATGAATGCGACGAGTGCCACGATCAGGAGCAGATGAATCAGGCCTCCCGCCGCGTGGAACACTAAGAAGCCCGTCAGCCAGGCTACGATGAGAATGAGCGCCACTAATGCAAACATGAGTTCCTCCCAGTGGGTGGACTAACTCCGCTGGAGAGTCTAGAGGAACCGCGGGCGCCCACCAATCGCCCGACGAAACGGGTTTGGGATGATACAAGGGGTTAGCCCGAAGAGATGATCCCGCCGTAGTACTAAGGTCCAATCAGAACGATGCTTGTTGTGCTGAACGACCCGTCCTGCTGCGTTTTCGCGAGCACGAAGACATTTTCCCCCGGCTTGAGCTTGTCGGTCGTGGGGGTCAGAGCGGTCACGCTTACATCACGTGGAACGCTGATGGTTTGCATGCCACCGCTGTACTGGACGGAGAGTGTCGCGGCAGCGGACCTGGTGCTGACCGTTCCATTGGTCATGCGCGACGCCGGACCCGCGACGGT
>DATHKX010000095.1:0-18032 GCA_035488835.1 Gemmatimonadales bacterium | reverse complement strand
CCGCTCGGGCTGCTCTCGAGCGACGGCACCATGTACTTGCCGGTGAGCTCGAAGCCCGGGGATCCCCAGAACTCGAAGCTCATGCCCTACGCGGAGAGCAAGGTGAAGGTGACGGGCACGCATCGCTTCGTCAGCGGCCTGCACACCATCGAGATCAAGACGGTCTCGGCCGCGTCCTGATGCGGCGTGCGACGGGGGGCGGGGCCGTCCTGCTCCTGGCGCTCATCGCCTGCCGCCCCCCGGCGCCCCGCTTCACCCTGCTGTTTCTCGGCCGCTCGCCGGCCGCATCGCTGGGCGGCCTGTCGTGGGCGCCCGATCCCGAGCATGGCTGGCTGCTCGCCTTCGATGGCGAGCTGCGCGTCACCCGCCGGATCACCAATCCCCGTCTCGCCACGCCGATGGCCGTGACACCGCTCGGCGGGGCGCAGCTGCTGGTCACCGAGCGTACCGGCGAGGGCGTCGTGGTCGACATCTCGGGCGGGGGGGGGTGCCGCGTGGTGCGCGAATGGGACAGTCCGGACGTCGCGTCGCTGTATGCCGCGGGCGGGGCGCTAGTGGCCGCGAGCCGATCTCCCTACTACGTGCCCCAGCTCAGCACGCCGGAGTCCGACACAGCGCCCTTGATCCGGATGCTCGATACCCTGGGGCGTCCCACCGGAGGGGGAGTCGGCACCATCCGCCGGCCGGCGACGTCATTGCTCGACTACGTGGTGAACGCGGGCGCCGTGGCCGTAGGGCCGGACGGGGCGGTGTACTACGCGCCGCTGGTGCGCGACGAGATCCGGAAGTACGCGCCGGACGGACAGGTCTCCTGGACCACGAAGCGCGGCCTGTTCCGGAACGAGTCCGATCCCGAGTTCCTACCCGCGAAGGGCCGGGAGCTGCAGCTAAAGAAGGCGCTCGTGAATGTTGCGCTGGCGCTCGGGCCTCCCCCCGGCGGCCGGCTCTACGCGCTCGGCTCCGACGATTCCGCCGCGACGCGGCTGCGGGTGGACGTGCTCGACGCGACGACGGGCGCGATGCTCGCGACCCGGCACCTCGGTCCCCGCGAGACGGCGGTGGCGGTGGACGCGAGCGGCGCACTCGCCGTGTTCGACGCCGATTCGTTGGTCCGAGGCGCCGACGCCGCCGCTCCAGCTGCGCGGGAGCTGTTCGGCCCCGCGTTCGCGCTGCCCGACCTCGCGGGCGATACGGTCACGCTCGCGCGGTTCGCGGGTAAGGTGACACTCGTCAACTTCTGGGCGTCGTGGTGCGACCCCTGTCGCGAGGAGTTCCCCCACATGGCCGAGCTGTACCGCGAGTTCGACCGCAAGGACTTCGAGATCGCGGGCGTGTCGGACGACGTGGACTCACGGCTCATGCTGGCGTTCGTGCGACGGTACCGGCCGCCGTTCCCGATCCTGGTAGGAGGCGGCCGCATGAAGCAGGTCTATCACTATCGGGGCCTGCCCTACTCCGTGCTGCTCGACCGACAGGGTCGGGTAATCGAGCGGATCTTCGGGTTCGGCGGAGCGGAGGAGTTCCGGACACTGCACGACACTATTGCAAACGAGGTTCGCGTTCCCTAGCCTTCAGTTCGTGACCGATCGTACGCTTTCCCCGTCCGGCGTCCCCCTTCCCGTCATCATCGACTCCGATCCCGGCATCGACGACATGCTGGCGCTCCTATTGGCGCTGGCGTCTCCGGAGCTCGACATCCGCGGCATCTCCGTCTCTTATGGCAACACGGTGGTGGAGAACGCGTTCCGGAACGCCGTCGCGATCCTGCGTCGCGCCGGCAAGCGCACGACGCTGGCCGTGGGCGCCCGACGCCCGCTGAAGCGGCCGCTCGCGGTGGCCCGCGACACGCATGGCGAGTCGGGCCTGGGATACGCGGAGCTGCCGCCGGCGGGCGTGATCCTCGACTTCGTGAAGTCGCTCGATCGCCTGCTGGCCGAGCAGCCGGGTCCCGTCACGCTGGTGACGCTCGGCCCGGTGACGAGTCTCGCACTCGCGCTGCGCGGTGATCCGCAGCTGGTGCGGGCCAAGGTCGCGCGGCACATCGCGATGATCGGAAACGTCGGCGCCAGGGGAAATACGACGCGTTATTCCGAGTTCAACGCCTGGTGCGACCCCGAGGCACTGGACATCGTGCTCCGCGCCGAGCTGCCGACCGAGATGGTGGGCCTCGACGTCACCCGCGAGATGGTGCTCGCCCAGCACGAGACGACGCGGCTGCAGCACTCCGGTGCGCCGCAGGCGCGCTGGATCAACGATGCGCTCCGCTTCTACATCGAGTTCCACAAGGAGCAGGAGGGGCTGGACGGCTGCATCGTGAACGACGTGCTGCCGATCGCGGCGCTCCTGAACCCCGCGGCGCTCAGCTTCGAGGAGCAGCGGTTGGTGGTGGATCTGGAGGAGGGGGAGCACCGGGGCCACACGCGGATCGATCCGCACGGCCCGCGGGTCAAGGTGGCCACGCAGGTGGACGTGGCATTGGTGCGTCCCCTGCTGTCGGAGCGCGTGTTCCGCTGGGCGGTGCACCAGACGGCGACCCCGATCGTATCCCAGGGGGCGGGCGTGTGACGACGATGCCCGGCAAGGTCACGGTGATCGGCGCGGGCGACATCGGCTGCGGCTGGGCGGCGCTGTGCGCGTCGGCAGGTTGGCCGGTGACCGTGTTCGACGCCAGCGCACATGGCCTCGAGCGCGCCGCCGCCGAGGTACCGCGCCGCGCCCGCGCGCTGGTAGCGCTGGAGCGCGCCACCCAGGGGATCGTGGAACGCGGCTTGCTCGAGTTCACACAGGCGCGGAGCCTGCTCCAGGCGGTGCAGGACGCCGACTGGGTGATCGAGGCGATCCCCGAAGACGCCATCGCGAAGCAGAAGCTGTTCGCATCGATCGAGCAGGTGACGGGTCCCGATACACTGCTCACCAGCTCCTCGAGCGGCATCCCCCCCGCGGAGATCTTCGCGCGCTGCCGCCGCCAGGACCGCTGCCTCGTGGCACACCCGTTGAACCCGCCCGAGCTGATCCCCCTGGTCGAGGTCGTGCCGGCCGCGCGCACCGCCGCCGCCGCCGTGGTGCGCGCCCAGGAGTACCTCCGCGCCCTCGGCCGGATGCCGATCCTCCTCAAAAAGCCGATCCCGGGCTATGTGGTGGGACGGATCACCGCCGCGGTATGGCGGCAGTGTATCGATCTGGTCCTGGAAGGTGTGATCGACGTGGACCAGCTCGATCGCGCCGTCTCACTCGGTCCCGCGCTCGGGTGGGCGGCCGCGGGCCCGCATCTGACGTATCACCTGGCCGCTGGCGACGGGGGCGTCACGCTCTTCCTGCAGCAGCTGCTCGGGAGCTTCGAGGGCTGGTGGGCCCAGCTCGCGACGTGGCAGCGACTCGAGCCCGAGCAGCAGCGCGTGCTGATCCAGAGCATCGAGCGGGCCTACAAGAGCAACATCGAGCAGCTGCGCGAGGCGAGAGACCGAAGGCTGGGCGCGATCCTGAGGGTGCTTGAACAGGCAAGAACTACATAAGACGTAGCACAAAGACGTCACGCAAAAACGTCGCTATTTCTTCTCCGCCCGCACCATCAAGATGGGAATCGTCGTCTGATGTCGTAATGCTGTCGCGGTGCTGCCCTTAACGACATCCTCCAACAACCGGTGGCCGTGGGTGGCCATGGCGATCAGGTCGCAGCGCTCGCGCTCGGCCGCGGCGGCGATCTCCTTTGCGGGGTCACCGGCGGCCAGGACCGCATCCACGTCCAGACCTTCCGCCTCGAGTCGGGCGCTCACTTCCTCCAGGTAGGAGCGGTCTTCGCGCATCTCCTCCGACTCGCGCAGGTCGAGCTCTTTGATGTTCCGCGCCACCCACCCGTCCGCCACGTGGATGAGGACGACGGCCGACCCCAGGCGCTTGGCCAGCCCGCGCACGTGAGCGAGGATCGTCTCGTCGGCGGGGGAGTGCTCGAGCGGGACGAGAATTCGGGCGTACATCAACCGAGCCAGCCGCGGAGCGTCTGGGCGAGGAGCCAGGCGTTGAGGCCCGCGATCACGACGGCCACGGAGTAGGCCAGCGCTTTGACCCAGGTGGGGTTCACGAACTCGCCCATCTTCACGCGATCGGAGGTGAACCACACGAGCGGGAACACGGCGAACGACAGCTGCAGGCTCAGGATCACCTGGCTCAGAATGAGGAGCTTGGCGGTACCGCTCTCCCCGAAGAAGATAGCGGTGAGCGCGGCCGGCACAATCGCGATCAGGCGGGTGATGAGCCGCCGCAACCACGGCCGGATCCGGATGTTCAGAAAGCCCTCCATCACGATCTGACCCGCGAGCGTCCCCGTGAGCGTGGAGTTCTGGCCCGAGGCGAGCAGCGCCAGGGCGAACACGGCGCTCGCCCCGGCCACGCCGAGCAGCGGCGTGAGCAGCTGGTATGCCTCCTGGATCTCGGCGACCCCGGTATGGCCCGCGCGATGGAACGTGGCCGCGGCGACGATGAGGATCGCCGCATTGATGAACAGCGCGAAGCTGAGCGCGACGGTCGAATCGAGAAACGCATACCTCACCGCCATCCGCTTGCCCGCAGCCGTCTCCTCGTACGCCCTGGTCTGCACCACCGACGAATGCAGATACAGGTTGTGCGGCATCACGGTGGCGCCGAGGATCCCGATCGCGATGTATAGCTTGTCCGGATCAGCGAGGATCGAGGCGGTCGGCAGGAAGCCCCCGGCGACGGCGGCCAGGTCGGGGCGCGAAATGACGATCTCAAACAGGAAGCAGCCCGCGATGGTCGCGATCAGCGCCACGACGAGCGCCTCGAGCAGCCGGAAGCCCTTGTGCTGCAGGAACAGCACGATCAACACGTCGAGCGCCGTGATCGCGATGCCCCACGGCAGGGGAATCCCGAACAGCAGGTTCAGCCCGATCGCCGACCCGATCACCTCCGCCAGGTCGCACGCGGCAATCGCCACCTCGCACAGCACCCAGAGGGCGAGTGTGGTCGGCCGCGAGAAGTGGTCGCGGCACGCCTGCGCCAGATCGCGCCCGGTCACGATGCCGAGTTTCGCAGCGAGCCCCTGCAGCAGGATCGCCATGAGGTTCGACAAGAGGACGACGGAGAGCAGCGTGTACCCGAAGCGCGAGCCACCCGCCAGATCCGTGGCCCAGTTGCCGGGATCCATGTAGCCCACGGCCACCAGGTAGCCCGGGCCCGCGAACGCCAGCGCCTTGCGCCACCACGCACCCGTGCTGACGGGAACGGTGCGATACACCTCGGCGAGGCTCGGCGCGAGACGCGGGCGCCGCCATCCCGGGTCCGGGTTGGGGAGAGGAAGATCGGCTCGTGGCGCCGCCATCAGTGACTCCCGCTCCGGAAGGGGTGCTCGAAGCTCAGGTAGAAGAGTACGGCGTTATCACCCGCGCTTGGGCCCACGCCGATCGGGAACGCGATACCGGGCACGATCTGCAGCCCGCTCGAAAAATTGTGCGCCCATCGGATCCCGGGGCCGATCGAGAGGCCGTCGCTCGCGGCCGTGCGACCGGGACCCGTCACCGCCTCTTCCCGCGTCCACACGACCTCGACCAGGAAATTGAAGGTCGGCCGCGCCAACCACACGACGCTCGCGCCGAGGTTGTACGCGACCGTCGTCGCCTCGTCGCCCACCGCGTTCTTGGCCGACGATGTGACCATCGCGCCCGCGTTCCAGTGCGTGACCACCTGATTTGCGACAGAGATGCTGACGGGCAGGTTCGCCTGGACCCCGAGGGCGCCGGCGCCCAGGTCCGACTTGGCACGACCGGTCGGAAGGAACAGTGAGAGGCGTGGCGCGACCGACAGCCGCTCTGTCGCCACCAGCTGATAGCGATAGTTGACCGCCACGTCGCCGAGGCCCGTCGCGACCGACGAGCCGTCGTGAATTCGCTCGATCGGCAGGGTGAAGCTCAACTGGTGGGTCCGGCCGAACAGCGGCCATTCCTGGGTGAAGGTGTAGGCCCACGAGTCGGCACCGCGGAACAGCTGGAACACGCTGATGTGCTGCACCACGCCGGGCTCTTGATTGTAGGCCTCTTCCATCAGGAAGCTGTTATCGGCAATAGGGGGCGGACCCGTCTGCTGCTGGGCGCCCGCCTGGGTGGACGCGGCCGCCACCAGAACACCGAGCCAGACCGGCGACCGCCCGCTCACGCGCCGAGCTCCTGGCATAACAAGAGCTGCGCCAGCTCTCGCCCCACCACGCGCGGGTCCCCGGAGGGCACCAGCGCGATGGTCGTGGGGCCGTTGAACGGCTGGCGATCACTCACGGTGAGCAGCACGCCGGGGGTGAGCCCCTGCTCCGCGAAGTAGCGCAGGCGCGCCGCATCCTGCGTCCCCACCTGCCGCAGCTCGAGCTTGGTGCCGACGCGCGCGTCGGCGAGCGCGACGAGCTCCGCTTCTTCGATATCACCGGCCGCCGTGGGAATGGGATCACCGTGCGGGTCGTATTGGGGGTGCCCCAACGCGCTCGCCATCCGCTCGATCAGCTCGTCCGACACGGCGTGCTCGAGCCGCTCCGCTTCGGCGTGCACACCACCCCAGTCGTAACCGAGGTGCTGCGTGAGATAGAGCTCGAGGATCCGGTGCCGGCGGATCATTCGGAGCGCCGCCCGCCGGCCCTGCGAGGTGAGCTGCACGCCGCGGTAGGGCACATGCTCGATCAACCCGGTTTCCGAGAGCCGCTTCACCATGCCGCTGACCGACGGCGGGGAAACCTCGAGCATTGCGGCGATGTCGCTGGTCGCGGCGAACCCGCCCTGGCTCGAGAGATGGTAGATCACCTTGAGATAGTCCTCCACGGACCGTGTCAGCGGAGGGTTGGGATCGCGTAAAGCTGGCTGCATGCCGATTCTCCCTGCCGCGGAGGCAGGTGTTGGGTGCCAAGTATCAGGTTTTAGGGCAACGAGTTGACTTCTGAAACCCGAGCGCATTTAGTCTATGCTAATTATGAGATACTGTCAAGCGAATATGTTGATTTCTAGAGGCTATTATCGAGACTCAAATTGGCTCACGAGATCCACGAACGGGGTGAGAATCCGCTCCGTCATCCCCCAAATCAGGTCGTCGTCCACCAGGTAGGCCGGGAGGGTGTGTGCGCCGCCGCGCACGGTCACGGTTACCTCGCGGCGCACGCCCGGCTCCGAGAGTCGGCCGAGCGGCAGCCAGAAGGCGCGCTGCACCTCGTCGCTCGGGACGAGGGCGGCGCGGCGCGTCAGGGCGAAAACGAAGGGCCGCACCACCACGGGCGGCAGCAGCGACGTGCGGGGATAGAGATCGTCCAACGCCCCCAACCGCTCCGCGCCCGACAGGTCCACTCCCGTCTCTTCGCGCGTCTCCCGAACGGCCGTCGCCTCGAGGTCGCGGTCCCCGAGTTCGTAACGGCCGCCCGGAAGCGCAATCTGACCGGACCACGGGTCGTCGCCGCGCTCGGCACGCTTGATGAGGATGAGCTCGAGACCCTCCGGGCCTTCCAACAGGACGAGCGCGACCGCGGCGGGGCGGGCCTCGGGCGCATCGGCCACTTGGGGGCGGTGGTCTCGCAGCGCCCGACGGACCGCCGCGAGAGTGATCACACGAGATGTTTCGCCAGCCACTGCACAATCGCCGCCGCCGCGAGCTCGACCGGCATCTCGCGCACCACGAGCCCGGGCACACGGACGCCCGCCGCGGCGCGAGCCAGCGCGATCGAGCCATCGTCGCGCTGCTCGATCAGCGCATAGCTGTCCGCGTCGACCTCCAACACCCCGCGCCCCAGCGCGTCCAGCACGATGTCGAGGTCCGGCGCTCCCGGCGGGTCGAACGACACCACCGCGAACCCGGCCCGCGCGAGCCGCTCGCCGAGCCCGGGCGTGGGCCGGCCGCTCAAGACCACCACGGGGCGCTGCCCCGCGGCGCTGGTGACCTCGACGGCCACGGGCGACCCCGCGGCGCCCGACAGGCGGAACGATCGCTTGGACGGTGTGGCCAGAGCGCTAACGGTTGCGGAGCGTGGTGGCGTCGGTGATCATTGTGCCCGGAAATAATACCGTGCCACGGATCAGAAGCCACGTCTGGATGGCGCTGGGGCTCGCTGCGGGGCTGGGGTTGGGCCTCGCCACCGTCCTGACGCACTCGCCTCGTCTATTGGCCGTGACGCAGTGGCTTCGGCCGCTCGGCACGCTGTTCTTGAACCTGCTGTCGATGGTCGTGATCCCGCTCGTCGCCACGGCGCTGTTCGCCGGCGTCGCGGGGCTCGGCGACCTGCGACGGGTGGGTCGACTCGGCGTTCGGACGCTCGCGTTCTTCTGGGGCACGACGCTCGCGGCGATCCTGATCGGCTTCGTCGTGGCAGCGCTGTTCCTGCCGCTCGCGCCCATCACTGCCGATCAGCAAGCGGCGCTCCGTCAGGCGGCGGCCGCCGACTCTGGAGCGGTGCGACACGCGGCGGAGCAGATCACCACGGGTGCCCGGTTCATCGTGGAGCTCATCCCGTCGAACCCGGTGCGAGCCGCTGTAGACGGCAATCTCCTCCCCCTGATCGTGTTCATCACGATTTTCGCGGTGGCCGCCGCCGCGCTACCCGACGAGAAGCGCCACACGCTCACCGACCTCGCCGACGTGGCCACGCAGGCGCTGATCCGGATCGTGCGCTGGGTGCTGCTGCTCGCCCCGCTCGGCATTTTCGCGATCGTGGCCGGCGCTGTGGCGCAGTTCGGCGTCGACCTCATCAAGGCCATGTTGGTGTTCATCCTGACCGTGATCGCGGGGCTCGCCGTGCTCATCACGGTCGTGCTCCTCCCGGTCGTCGCGTTGGTCGCGCGGCTCGGCGCGGGGCGTTATCTGCGCGCCATCCGGGCCTCCTTGCTCATGGCGTTCTCGACCACGTCCTCGCTCGCCACGCTCCCCGTCATGCTCGAAGCCGCGGAGAGCGACCTGCGGATCTCGCGCACGGTGGCGAGCTTCGTGTTGCCCCTGGGCGCGAGCATCGGCCGCGCGGGCAGCGCGCTGTTCCAGGCGGTGGCGGTGCTGTTCGTGGCCCGGCTGTACGGCGTCCCGCTCGGTCTCGGCGGCACGTTCCAGGCGGGAGCCGCCGTGTTCCTTGCCTCGCTCACGGTCGCGAGCGTTCCTTCCGCGAGCATCGTGAGCCTGGTGCCGGCGTTCACCGCCACGGGGCTCCCCCTCACCGGCCTGCAGCTGCTGCTCGGACTCGATCGCATTCCCGACATGTTCCGCACCATGACCAACGTTTTCGGCACGCTCACCGCCGCGACCGTCGTGGCCGCGGTGGAGGAAGAGAAGCTCGAGTGACGTGGTTGATTCCCGCCGGGTACGGCCTGTTCCTGGTGCTGCTCGTTTATCGCTACGCCATCCGCCGCCCCCGTCTGGTCGACTATCCCCCGCAGCGCGCCGGTCCGCTCGTCTCGGTGATCGTCCCCGCGCGGAACGAGGCGATGAACATCGAGCGCTCGGTCCGGTCGATCCTCGCGACCGAGTTTCGGCCCATCGAGGTAATCGTGGTGGACGACCGCTCGAGCGACGCCACCGGCGAAATTGTCGAGCGCCTGGCGCGTTCGGACGCGGCGGAAGGTCGGTTGCAGCTGGTCCGCGGGGCCGAGCTGCCCGAGGGATGGTTCGGGAAGTCGTGGGCGATCGTCCAGGGGTATCGCGTGGCGCGGGGCGACCTGCTCCTGTTCACGGACGCGGACACCTGGCATCACCCCGAGCTGCTTCCCCGCACCGTGACCGTCCTGACGGCCGAGCGCGTGCACCTGGTGAGCGTCGTGGCGCGCCAGGAGATGGTGACTTTTTGGGAGCGGCTGGTACAGCCGCACGTGCTCCTCGCACTCGCGTCGCGGGTGGGTGACTTGCGTCGGGTGAACCGAACGCGGATCACCTGGGACGCGATCGCGAGCGGCGCCTACATCCTCACGACGCGTCGGGCCTACGACGCCGTCGGCACGCATGAAGCGGTGAAAGGCACCATAGCCGAGGACGTGGCGCTGGCGCAGGCGTACGTGCGACACCATCTCGACATCTTCCTGACACACGCTGCGCAGTTCATGAGCGTCAGGATGTACCGCAGCCTCGCGGAGATCGTCGAGGGGTGGTCCAAGAACCTGGCGCTGGGCGTGCCGCTGATGTTTCCACCGCTCCCGTTCGTCCGGCGCGTCGCGCCCTACTTGATGTGGCTACCGGCGCTCTGCTGGGTGCTCCCGCCGCTGCTGTGGGCGGTGTACGGCTGGAGTTGGGCGGCGGCCACGACCCTCGTATCGCTCGCGATATGGATCGCGCTGTACCGGGCGGAGGGAGCGCCGGTGCGTTACGCGCTGCTTTATCCGCTCGGGGCCGCCATGGTGGCGTATATCATGATCCGGTCGGCATGGCGGGGTGGGAACGTCCAATGGAGAGGCAGGACCTACACAAGCTAGACGCACAGACGCACAGGGGAGAACAGTGAGAGTGAACGGAGCTACTGTTACTCAATCCTGTTCACCCCTGTGCGTCTACGCGTCTGTGCGTCTAGTCTTTCACACGCCGCAGGCCTGAAACACCGGTGGGTGGTCCCCGCGCTGCAACAGATCGTGCAGCATCTCGTGCTCGGCGACCTGACGGTCGTACAACTGGCCCTGCGCCATGTAGATCGTGTGCGGCGAGCGCCACCACCCGTCGCACCGGCCCTCGTAGGCGGGACAGGAGTAGCTCGAGCCCGGCACCTCGTACCACTCCACGCGATCGAAGTCACCCCACAGGCCGGCGCAGCGCTCGATCTCCGTCCACCAGACTCGGTAGACCGCGTGCGGCGTGAACGGCATGGCGCCGGCCGGGGCGAACGAGTCCAGGCAGCCGAGGAGCAGGAGCGGGGTGAACCAACGGAGTCGCAGGCGCATCGACGAGCGCTAAAACTCCCCGGCGACCCGGCCGGCCAGCAGCAGGCCAACCGCGACGCTCGCCACGGCGCTGCTCACATGGAGCAGGGTCGCCCAGCGCGCGCCCCGCGTCGAGGCGAGCCGCACCACACTCGCGAGCGACAGCGACACCGCGAGCATCCCGATCATCGTTCCCGCCGCGAACGATGCGAAATAGGCGAGCTGGGCCATGCGAGTCGGCGCGGCGGCGACGAGCAGGACCAGAATCGCGGCGCTCCCCGCGAGCCCGTGCAGCAGGCCGAACCCCAGCGAGCGGCGCGCATCGCCCTGCGGGTGCGCGTGCTCATGCGCCGACCCCTGGGCGTGGCTATGGAGATGAAGGTGTGGACCTGCGGCGTGCGAGTGCACGTGCAGATGCCACCGTCCGCGCGCGTAGCGCAGGATCACGGTCCCGCCGAGCCCGATCAGCAGCAGCGCGACCAGGAGGTCGGCCGCCGGCCAGAGCCGGTCGGGAAGATGCAGTCCGAACAGGATGATCGCGCCCACCACCAGGCCGACGCTTGCGGTGTGGCCGAGCGCCCACGCGAAGCCCAGGCGACAGGCGTCGACCAGACGGCCCTGGCGGGTCGCAAGCGTCGACACGGCAGCCAAGTGGTCGGGCTCGAACGCATGACGGAAACCCAGCAGCAGGCCGAGGCCCGCGAGGGCGAGCAGGTTGGGAGGGGGGCTCATGGCGGCTCGGAATCTACTGTAACTATTCTCCCCTGTGCGTCTGTGCGTCTAGTAGTGGCCTTTCCCGTGCTCCTACAACCTTTTAGCTCTATGTCCCATCGAATGAGGCACATGGAGCTCACCACTCCCGGGGTGGCGACACTGCGCAGAGATCCGGACCAGCGGGCGTTGGGGGACGCGGAAACTGCCGACGCGGCGCTCGCCGCCTCCGGTGACGGCCGCGCCTTCGAGCGTCTGTACCGGGCCCATGTGGCGCGGGTGCACAGCCTGGTGCGGCGGATGGTCGGTCCGGATCACGCCGACGACATCGCGCAGGACGTGTTCGTCCGCGCGTGGACCAAGCTCGCGTCGTTTCGGGGCGAGGCGGCGTTCGGGACGTGGCTGCACCGCTTGGCCGTGAACGTCATCCTCGCCCGGCGCACCACGCTCGGCACGGAGCGCAGCCGCTACGACGACTCGGCCGACATCCTCGACGGGGTAGCGGGTCGCCCGGCGGCGCCGGAGTTGTCGATGGATTTCGAAGAGGCGATCGGGCGGCTGCCCGACGGCGCGCGACAGGTGTTCGTGCTGCACGATATCGAGGGGTACCGGCACGAGGAGATCGCCGACATGCTGGGGATCGTGGCCGGCACGTCGAAATCACAACTGCATCATGCCCGCATGGCGCTCCGCAGGCAGCTCGAGCGCTGAAGGGAGCTGGAACGATGAAGGACCAGTGGACTGATCGACTCTCGGAGTATCTCGACGGCGAGCTCACGCCCCCCGAGCGGACGACGCTCGAGGCGCATCTCGCCTCGTGCGCTGGGTGCCGAATGACCCTGGATGAGCTGCGGCGCGTGGTGACGAATGCGCGCGCGCTCGACGATCGCCCGCCCACCGTGGATCTCTGGCCGGCCGTGGCGGCTCGGATCGGGCTGTCAGCGCGAGTGAGGGCGCGGCCGGTGGTGAGGCGCTTTTCCTTCACCGTACCGCAGCTCGCCGCCGCGTCGGTGGTGCTCGCGCTGCTGTCGGGCGGCGGCACATGGCTGATCGGGCGGCGCGGCATCGTTCCGACCCCGCCCGTCCTCGTGACCGAACGCGCCCCGGCGCTGCTCAACGCGTCCGCATACCCGGGCGACGCGCGGTTCGCCGCGCAGGTGGCGGATCTCGAGCGCGCCGTCGCGCGCGGCCGCGGCCGGCTCGACACGGCCACCGTGCGCGTGATCGACAGGAACCTGAGAATCATCGACCGGGCGATCCGCAGCGCGCAGAGCGCGCTCGCGGCCGACCCCGCGAATTCATATCTGAACCTGCATCTCGCCCAAGAGATGCGGCGTAAACTGGAGCTCCTGCGCCAAGCGGCGACACTCGCCGGCGCGCGGACTTAGGAGGACAGACCAGCATGCTGACGACCCTGGCGACGCTCGCGGCGCTCGCGCTGACGCAGCAGACCGACACGACCGTCCCGGTGCGGGCGGGCGCCCGCCTCGAGATCAACAACTTCGGGGGGGAGATCGCCGTCAAGACGTGGAACCGCAACGCGGTGCGCGTCGTGGCCGACCATTCGACACGCGACCGGATCCGCGTCGATGCGTCCGATCAGCTCGTCCGCGTCAAGACCGAAGCGGGACGCCGGGGGCCGTCGCAGATCGACTACGCCGTCACCGTGCCGGCGTGGATGGCCCTGAACCTTTCCGGGGTCTACACCGACATCAAGGTGGACGGCGCCCAGAACGAGATCACCGCCGAGACGGTACAGGGGGAGATCACGGTCCTGGGCGGGTCGGGCAACGTGTCGCTCAAGTCCGTCATGGGAGCCGTGACACTCGAGAAGGCGCGCGGTCGTATCGATCTGAGCAGCGTCAACGAAGAGATCCGGGCTACCGAGGTCTCGGGCGACCTCACCGCTGAAACCGTGAACGGCGACATCACGCTCATTCAGATCGAGTCCGCCAATGCCGAAGCGAACACCGTCAACGGCGACGTCACATACGACGGGACGATCAAGGACGGGGGCCGCTATCACTTTGGGACGCATGACGGCGACCTGCGGGTGTCGGTCCCCGAGAAGGCCAACGTGTCGGTCTCTGTCTCGACGTTCAACGGCGAGTTCAGCGCCTGCTTCCCCGTGCAGTTGACCGGAAAGACGAAGCACCGCTTCAGCTTCACGCTCGGCTCGGGCAGCGCCCGGCTCGAGCTCGAGTCGTTCGGCGGCGACATCAAGATCTGCCGTCCGGGACAGCTGCTCAAGGACATGCATGACAAACATGACGAAGACCACCAAGAGGAATGACCATGCGCATCTCTAGGCTCGCGCTGCTCCATGTCGTGGTCGCCCTGGCATTGGTGCCTCGCGCGGCCGACGCCCAGGGTGAGTTTCATTGGAAGGGCAAAGTCGCTCCGGGCAAAGCGATCGAGATCAAAGGCGTGAACGGCGACGTCCGCGCCGTGGCCGGCTCGGGCGACGTCGAGGTGACCGCCGTGAAGCACGCGCGCCGGAGCGACCCCGACGAGGTGAAGATCGAGGTCGTGCAGCACGAAAACGGCGTCACGATCTGCGCCGTGTACCCCAGCGACGGCCGCCGGGAGAACAGCTGCGAGGCAGGCGAGGGTGGTCACATGAACGTGCGGGACAACGACGTGATCGTCGATTTCACGGTGCGTGTGCCCGAAGGCGTGCGGTTCGCCGGCAACACCGTCAACGGCGAGGTCGAGGCGGCCAACCTCTCGGGCGATGTGGAAGCGAACACCGTGAACGGCAACATCCGGATTTCCACGGCCGGCTACGCCGAGGCGCAGACGGTGAACGGCTCGATTGTGGCATCGCTCGGCCGCTCCACGTGGAGCGACGGGCTCGACTTCCGCACCGTGAACGGTGGGATCACGCTCGATCTTCCGGCCGGTCTCTCCACGGAGGTCCGCGCCACGACCGTCAACGGCGACATCCAGACCGATTTCCCACTCATGGTCACGGGACGGCTCGGGCCCCGCAGCCTGCGTGGCACCATCGGAAGCGGGGGGCGACGACTGGCGCTCGAGACGGTGAATGGTTCGATACGGCTAAGAAAGAACTCGTAAAGACACGGGACACGGGAAACGGTACACGTCGCGGCCGGCGCGTTTCCCGTTTCCCGTTTCACGTTTCCCGCAACGATTAGACCCTCCCCGCAACACCCCGGTACCTAAGCCAACTCCGTCTCGCCCCACCTTGGTCGCTTCCGAACCAGGGGTCCCGTGGTGCTGCGGGAACTTCTCGCCCGCACCGAGCAGATCGACGATCTTCGCCACCTCTTTGGGGCGCTCGGGTTTCACGCGGCGTGGGAGCCCGTGCCACCCGGACCCTGGCTCGGTCCGGCGCACGCGGAGGCGGCGGGCGTAGTCCGAGCGGCGCTGGTGGCGCGTCACGAGGCGTTCCGCGTGTTCGCGCTCGAGGCCCGCGACCCCGAGCAGGCGGTCCGCGCAGCGGCCCAACGCCTGGCGGCGCAGGCCGAACGCGGCCTCGCGTGCGCGCTCGGCTCGGGCCCGCGGCGCCTCGTCTGCGCGAGCTGGCGCGCGACCGCACGCGGGCGCCCCGCGGTGCGCCTCGCCACGATCCCTCTCGAGCGACCGCCCGGCAGCTCGCTCGAGACGCTGGAGCGGTTCAGCCCCCTCGCCGGAGAAACCTCGCTCGCGCTCAGCCTGCGGATCGGCGATGCGCTCGCGAGCGAAGGGGTCACGCCGCGGTTCTTCCGGGCCTTTCGGGCCACGTTGGAGCGGCTGACGGATCGCCTGGCGGTGCCCCGCAGCCGGTCCGAACGGCACACCCTGGCGCTCACCGCGCTCACCCGCGTGCTGTTCCTCTACTTCGTGCAGGCGAAAGGCTGGCTGGACGGCGACCGGCGTTACCTGATCCACCGGTTCGATGAGAGCGTCGCCGCCCGCCGCCACTTTCACCGCCAGGTCTTCGATCCGCTCTGTTTCGGCGCCCTCAATCGGGCGGCCTCCGGCCGCTCCAGCGCGGCGCGCGCACTGGGCCGCCTGCCGTTCCTGAACGGTGGGCTATTCGAGCCCACCGCCCTCGAGCGGCGCGACGGCCCGGCCCGCTGGACCAACCTTGACTGGCGCGACGCGTTCGACGAGTTGTTCGAGCGGTTCCACTTCTCGGCACGCGAGTCGGACGATGTGGGCAATTGCGTCGCGCCCGACATGTTGGGCCGCGTGTTCGAGGGCGTGATGGACCCCGCCGAGCGGCGCGCGAGCGGCAGCTACTACACTCCCGCGGCCCTGGTGCGCGAGATCGTGCGCGCCGGCCTGGCCGCGATCCTCGTGCACCGCTTCGGCCTCGCCCCCTTGGCCGCCGAGCGCTGGATGCACGACGGCGATCCGCCCGATGCGCGGCCTGACCTCCGCCGGATCGCCGTGCTCGACCCGGCGGTCGGCTCGGGAGCATTTCTCCTCGGTGCACTGGACGAGCTCACACAGCTGCGCTGCGCCGCGGGCGAGGGACCCGCCGCCACGGTACGCCGCGACGTCGTGGCGCATTCCCTCTTCGGTGTGGACCTGAATCTCACGGCCGTGCGGCTCGCCGAGCTGCGTCTGTGGCTCGCCCTCGTGCCGGACCAGGACGAACCCGACCTCACGCGGATCGCTCCACTGCCGAACCTCGACGGGCATGTGCGCCAAGGGGACGCCTTGCTCGACCCCCTCACGCTGGCCCGCGCGCTGGGCGGGGGTGCCGCGGCAGCCAGGGCTCCGTCGACGGAGGTCGAGCGGCTCGCCATCGCCCGGCGCGCGCTCTTCAGCCTCGCCGGACCGGCCAAGCGGCGGGCGCTCGGCGAGCTCGCCGGTGCCGAGGGAGCGCTCGCGGGGCGCTTGTTCGCGGCAGCCGTAGCGACCCTCGAACGGCGCGCCGCCGAGCTGGTCGCCGCCGGCAAGGATCGCGACCTGTTCGGACGGCGGCGGGGGCTCCGCCCGGACGAGCGCGCGCTGCTCCGGCGCGTGCGCGCGAGTCGCCGCGAGCTTCGGTCGGCCGCGCGCCGCCTGTCCCGTGAGGGTGGCGCCCCGTTCTTCGCGTTCGAATCCCACTTCGCCGACATCCTGGCGCGCGGCGGGTTCGACCTCGTCGCCGGGAACCCGCCCTGGGTGCGCGGCGAGCGGGTGCCCGCCCGGGTGCGGGAAACGCTGGCAACCCGCTATACCACGTGGCGGCCCGCGCGCGGCCCCGGGTTTGCGCACCTGCCCGACCTCGCGGTCGCGTTCGTGGAGCGCGCGCTCGAGCTCGCCGCACCCGGTGGAGCGGCGGCATTGCTCGTCCCCGCGAAGCTCGCGTCGAGCGGCTATGCGGAGCCGCTGCGGCGGCGGCTCGCCGCAAGCACGCGCCTCGAGCGGGTGGCTCCGATTGCACAGATGGGTGCGTTCGGTGCCGCAGTCTATCCGATGGCCCTGGTGGCCGTGCGCGTCGAGCCGACGGGCCGCGAGCGCGTGGCCACCGCCCTCGGGCCCAAGACCCGAGCCCCGGCTATCCCCCAGCGTGCGCTCACAGTCGACGGTCCGTGGATCCTTGCCGGTGGGGCCACGCAGGTCGCGCGTCACCTGCGAACCGTCTGTGCGACCGTAGGCGATCGCTGGAGCCCGCAGCTCGGCGTGAAGACCGGGGCGGACGAGGTGTTCCTGGTCGCGCAACCGGGACCGGGCACTCGGCCCGTCGTCCGGGGTCGAGACCTGAGGCCGTGGCGGGCGACACCGCGCGCGCACCTGCTGTGGACCCACGGGCCCGACGGCCGGCCGCTCGCCCGCCTTCCGGCCGAGCTGGCGCGCGCGCTCGAGCCGCACGTCGAGCGCCTGTGCCGCCGCAGCGACTACCGTAGGGGTCCGGCCTGGCAGCTGTTCCGTATCGCCTTGGCCGACGCTCCACACCGGGTGATCTGGCCGGATCTCGGGCGGCGACTCGCGGCCGTCGTGCCCGACGCTGGCGTAGTTCCGCTGAATACCGTCTACGGCATCGTGACCCGCGCCGCGGACGACGCGTACGCGCTCGCGGCGCTCTTCAACTCGCGCTGGCTCACCGCGCTCGCGCGGCTCTCCGCCGATCCCGCCCGCGGTGGCTTCCGGCGCTTCAACGCGCGCGTCGTGCGGGGATTACCTCTCCCACCCGCGAACCCCGCGCACTGGCGTGCCCTGGCGGACCAGGGGCGGGCGAACTCCGCTGACGACGACGCGATTGCGGACATGTACCAGCTCGAGGCGGCGGACCGCCGTGCGCTCGATGCATCCGCCGCGGATCCTCTCTGAGCACCTCGCGCCACTCCCCGAGCCGCTCGCCTGCCTGCTCGCGCCGGGAGCGGTCGGCCCGGCGCCGGCGGTCGCGTCGCTCGGGGCGTGCGCGCTGCTCGACTTCGCGCCGCTCGCGCGCGAGGGCAAAGCGCCGTGGCCGGCATGGCTCGCCCCGCACCAGGTCCCCGCCGCCGAGCGGCTCGCCGGCAT
>DATHKX010000094.1:0-11007 GCA_035488835.1 Gemmatimonadales bacterium | reverse complement strand
ACGTTCCGGTGGTCGCCTTGTCCCAGCTCTCCCGCGCGCCCGAGCAGCGCGGCGGCGAGCACCGGCGCCCCCAGCTCTCGGACCTGCGGGAGTCCGGCGCGATCGAACAGGACGCCGACGTCGTGTGCTTCATCTATCGCCAGGAGTTCTACGACGGCCCCACGGACCCCAAGACGAACGACAGCATCGAGGGCGTCGCGGAGCTCATCGTGGGCAAGCAGCGCAACGGTCCCACCGGGACCGTCAAGCTGTTCTTCAAGAAGGAATACACGCGCTTCGACAATTACACGCCGCGCCAATCTCCCCCCGAGGCCCTCCGTGGCTAAGGGAGGCTCGGTGTTCCGCTGCACCGACTGCGGCGCGGACCAGCCCAAGTGGGGCGGACGCTGCGAGGCGTGCGGGGCGTGGAATACCCTCGTAGAGGAAGCGGTCGGCCGGACGGGCGGTCGGGCGGACCGGCACACGAGCTCTCCGTCCGCCCGACCGCCCATCCGCCTGTCCGCGCTGGGGGAGGGGTCCGGGGTGGAGCGGTGGCAAACGGGTTTACGCGAGTTCGATTTCGTCCTCGGCGGCGGCATCGTACCGGGATCCGTGGTGCTCGTGGGCGGCGAGCCCGGCATCGGGAAGTCCACCCTGCTGCTGCAGTGCGCGGCGCGGCTCGAGCAGGCGGGCGTTCCCACACTGTACGTGTCCGGAGAGGAGTCGCCCGATCAGATCCGGTTGCGGGCCGATCGGCTGACGGTTGATGCCGGCGCGGTGCACGTGCTGGGCGAGACGCGGCTGGAGGCGATCACCCATCACGCCCGCGCGCTGGGCGCCCGCGTGGTGTTCGTCGACTCGATCCAGACCACGTACACCGACGAGCTCGAGGGCGCGCCCGGCAACGTGGGCCAGGTGCGGGAGTGCGCAGCCCGGCTCATGCGCTTCGCGAAGGAGGCGGGGCCAGCGGTGCTACTGGTCGGGCACGTGACGAAGGGCGGCGGCATTGCGGGCCCCAAGACGCTCGAGCACATCGTGGACACGGTCCTCTACTTCGAAGGCGAGAGCACGCTGGATCACCGGATCCTGCGCGCCGTGAAGAACCGCTTCGGCTCTGTGGACGAGATCGGCGTGTTCGAAATGACGGGGGCCGGTCTCGAGCCCGTAGCGGACCCGGCCGCGGCGTTCCTGGCGGGGCGCACCACCGGCGTCTCCGGCTCCGCCGTGACCGCGCTGATGGAAGGGACGCGCCCGCTGCTGGTCGAGATCCAGGCGCTGGCGGCGAAGAGCGGCTTCGGCACCCCACAGCGGGTCGCGACGGGACTCGACCATCGCCGCCTGGCGGTGCTGCTCGCCGTGCTCGAGCGCCGTGGCGGCCTGCCGTTCAACGAGCGGGACGTGTTCGTGAACGTGACGGGCGGGGTGCGGCTGGTCGAGCCCTCGACCGATCTCGCCGTCGTGGCGGCCCTGGTCTCGAGCGTGCACGACCGACCGCTTCCGGCGGACGCCGTGTTCCTGGGCGAGGTCGGCCTGGGCGGCGAGATCCGCCCCGTGGCGGCCGTCGAGCGACGCCTTAGCGAAGCGGCCCGCCAGGGATTCCGCCGCGTATTCCTGTCCGCCCGCTCGCGGGTGAGCCTGCCCGGGCTCGATCTGGTCGGCATGGACGGCATCGGTGAGCTCGCCCGGCGACTCGCGGCCTGACGCGGGCGTCGTGGTTGTGGCCGCCGGAGCCGGGGTGCGCGCCGGCCCGGGCGAACCGAAACAGTTCCGGCCCATCCTCGGCGTGCCGATGCTGTTGCGCGCGCTGCGACCGTTTACGTCCCACCCCGACGTCGGGCAGGTGGTCGTGGTCGTGCCCGCCGGATTCGAAGCGCGACCCCCCGAGTGGCTGGGCAAGCTGGTGGGCGACCGGTTGGGACTCGTCGCCGGCGGAGCCACGCGGGCCCAGTCGGTCCGGGCGGGCCTCGGGGCGCTGCCGCCGCACGCCGTCGTGGTGCTGGTCCACGACGCCGCCCGCCCCTTCGTGACCCGGGAGACGATCGACGGGGTGCTCGCCAAGGCGCGTGCCGGCGTGGGCGCCGTGGCGGCGATCCCCGTAAGCGACACCGTCAAGGACGTCGAGCAGGAGCGTATCACGAGAACCGTCGCACGCGACCGCCTGTGGCGGGCGCAAACTCCGCAGGGATTCCCGCGCGCGATGATCGAGCGAGCGTATGCGGGGCTCGCGAACGGCGATGCCGCGCCGACCGACGACGCGGAGCTGTGCGAGCGCGCCGGCTTCCCCGTGGAGGTCGTCGCCGATTCGCCGTACAATCTCAAGGTCACGACCGCCGACGATTTCCGGGTCGCCGAGGCGCTGGCGCGTGAGCTGCGGTGAGCGCCGTCCCATTTCAGACGGAGGAGGAAGTGACCGCCGCGCTTCCTCGGGCGGTCGCGCACCTCCGCGGGGGCGGGCTGATCGCCTATCCGACGGAAACGGTGTATGGCCTGGGCTCGCGGGCGCGGGGCCCGGAGGTGCAGGCGGTGGGACGCCTCAAGGGCCGGCGGCCCGACAAGCCGTTCCTGTTGCTCGTCGCCGACCGGGACATGGCGGAAGCGCAGGGCCTCGCGTTCAACGAGTCGGCGAGCGCGCTGGCGCGGGCCTTCTGGCCGGGGCCGCTCACGCTGGTACTCCCGGGGGGGAGCGGCCGGCTGCCGGACGTGCTGCGGGGCCCGGAAGGCGGGATCGCCGTGCGCTGGACGTCCCATCGCGGCATGGCCAGGTTGGTGCGTGCGCTGGGGGAGCCGGTGACGTCCACCTCGGCTAACTTGCCGGGGAGTCCGCCGGCGCCGGGCGCCGCGGCCATCGTGCGGGACTTCGCGCCGGCGGTCGAGGCGGGGACGCTGCTCGTGCTGGACGGCGGCGTCCTGGGGAACTCGCCCCCGTCGACGCTGGTTGATTGCACGCGACCGGCGCCCCGGCTGATCCGCGAGGGGGCGTTGACCCTGGGCGAGCTGCGACGCGCCGCGGGACGACTCGCTCCCTGACAAGAGGAGCTGAACACGAAACGGATTCTCCTGGTGTGCACCGGCAACATCTGCCGCAGCCCGCTCGCGGCGGCCTTGCTGGAGCGCGCCCTGGTGGAGCGCGGGATCGAGGGGATCGGCGTCGCCTCGGCGGGCACCGGGGCCTGGGACGGCGCCCCGGTCTCCGAGGGAGCCTACCTCGTGGGGCTCGAGCGCGGGCTCGATCTCTCGGGCCACCGGGCGCAGCTCCTGACGCGTGAGCTGGTCGACGGTGCCGACTTGATCCTCACAATGGCGCGGCACCACCGGGCGCGTGTGGACGAGCTGGGCGGCGAGGGCCACGTATTCGTGCTCGGCGAATACGCCGGCCGCGAGGGGGACGACGCCGAAGTGAGCGACCCCTTCGGCGGTGACCTCGACGTGTATCGCGACACGTGCGTCGAGCTCGAGGCGCTCCTCCAGACGGCCGTGGAGCGCATCGTCAAAGAGTTCGCGAGTGGAAGTCAGCGCTAGCACGCGCCTGCTGGCGGTGATCGGCGATCCCGTCGCCCATTCGCTTTCCCCCTCCATGCACAACGCCGCGATCCGCGTCCTCGGTCTGGACGCCGTGTACGTCGCGCTGCGCACGCCCGCCCCGGAGCTGGCGACCGTGCTCGCCGCGCTCGCCGGCGTCGGCGGGGCGGGGAACGTGACCGTGCCGCACAAGGAGGCGGCGGAACGATGCGTGGCGCGGAAAACCGATGTGTGCGCTCGCGTCGGCGCCTGCAATACGTTCTGGACGGAGCACGGAGCGCTCGTGGGCGACAACACCGACGTCGCGGGGATCCTGGCCGCCCTGCGCCAGCTCGGCGCGGACGGCGCCGGCAGCTGGCTGCTGCTCGGCACGGGCGGCTCCGCGCGCGCCGTGGCGCTGGCGGCGGCCACGGCGAAGGCCGAGCTGCACGTGCTGTCGCGCGACGCCGCGCGGGCGCGCGACTTCGCCGCCTGGGCCCGCGGACAGGGGACCCGCGCGGAGGCCGCGCGCGGCAAACTCGAGCCCGATATCGCGATCAACGCGACGCCGGCCGGCTTGAAGGACTCCGATCCCTTGCCGCTCGACCCGGACAGCGCGGCACGTTTGCGGGCCGCCCTCGACCTCGTGTACGCTCCTGGCGGCACCCGTTGGGTACGCACGCTCACCGCGGCGGGCGTGCGGGCGCAGGACGGCCGCGAGGTGCTGGTGCACCAGGGAGCGGCGGCCTTCAGCCGCTTCTTCCCCGAGCACGCGGCGCCCCTCGAGGTGATGCGCGCCGCCGTGAACCGCGCCCTTGGTGCGTGAGGCGGTCGAGCAGCTCCTCCTCCCGGCCGAGTGTCTGCTGTGCCGCGCCCTCCTCTCGTTCCGCGATTCCGCCCGGCTGGTGTGCGACGTGTGCCGTCACCGCTGGCGCCCCGTTCGTCCCCCGTGGTGCGCCCGCTGCGGGCAACCCGAGCCGTTGTTCGGCCGCTGCCGGCTCTGCGCCGAGTGGCCGGCCGCGTTCGGGCTGGCGCGATCCGCGGTGTGGCTCGACGCGGGGGCGCGCGAGGCGGTCCACGCGCTCAAGTACGGCGGTCTGCCGCGCATCGCCCCGGAACTCGCCGCCGCCATGGTCGGGCTCGACGTGCCGGGACTGGACTCGGGCCTTCTCGTCCCCGTCCCGCTGGGGCGCGCGCGCCTCCGGGACCGCGGCTACAATCAGAGCGAGCGCCTGGCGCGTGCCCTGGGTCGCCGCTGGCGGCGCCCGGTGGTCGACCTGCTGGTCCGCACGCGGGACACGGCCGCACAAACGGCGTTGACACCTGAGGCGCGGCTGGCGAACGTGGCGGGGGCGTTCCAAGTGCGGAATGGGGAGTGCGGAATGCGGAGTGAACGCTCGCGAGAAAACTCCGCACTCCGCATTCCGCACTCCGCACTGGAACGGGCACTCGTTCTGGTCGATGACGTTTTCACCACCGGTGCCACGCTCGCCGAGGCCGCCCGGGCGTTGGAGCGGGCGGGCGCGGGCACGGTTTCGGCCGTGACGTTCGGCCGCGCGGTGGTACCGGATTTCACCTAGGGGAGAACCATGGCGGTACGTGTCGGGATCAACGGGTTCGGTCGCATCGGGCGCAATGTGCTGCGGGCCGCGGTGCTCATGCAGCAGCAGGCGCTCGAGTTCGTGGCGGTGAACGACATCACGGACACCAGGACGCTCGCGCATCTCCTGAAGTACGACTCCGTCCACCGCCGCTTCCCCGGGACGGTCGAGGCGCAGGGCGACGCGCTGGTCGTCAACGGCAAGTCCATCAAGGTGTCGGCGATCAAGGAGCCCGAGAAGCTGCCGTGGAAGGCGTTGGGCGTGGACCTGGTGCTCGAAAGCACCGGGCGATTCACGGACCGGCCCGACGCCGACAAGCACCTCGCGGCCGGCGCGAAGAAGGTCGTGATCTCGGCGCCCGCCAAGGGTGAGGACATCACGATCGTGATGGGGGTGAACCACCAGAAATACGACCCGGCGAAACATCACGTTATCTCGAACGCGTCGTGCACCACCAATTGTCTCGTGCCGGTGGTGAAGGTCGTGCTCGACAACTGGGGCTTCAAGCACGGCTTCATGACGACGATCCACAGCTATACGAACGATCAGCAGATCCTCGACCTGCCGCACAAGGACCTGCGCCGCGCCCGCGCCGCCGGGCTGAGCATCATCCCGACCACCACCGGCGCCGCCAAGGCCACGAGCCTCGTAATTCCGGAAGTGAAGGGGAAGATCGACGGCATCTCGTTGCGCGTGCCCACCCCCGACGTATCGGTCGTGGAGCTGACGGCGGAACTCGAGAAGAGGACGACCATCGAAGAAGTGAACGGCGCTTTCAAGCAGGCGGCCCGCGCGAGCCTCAAAGGCATCCTCGACGTGAGCGACGAGCCGCTCGTCTCGGTCGATTACATCGGCAGCTTCTACTCGAGCGTGGTGGACGCGCTCTCGACGAACGTGATCGACGGCACGTTCCTGCACGTGTCGTCGTGGTACGACAACGAAATGGGCTATTCCGCGCGCTGCGTCGACCTGCTCGCGCACCTCGCCGGCAAGTGAGAAAACGCAGCCTGCGCGATCTCCCGCCGGCCGCCCTGGACGGCAGGCGGGCGCTCGTGCGCGTGGATTTCAACGTGCCGTTCAAGAACGGCGCCGTCACCGACGACACGCGCATCCGCGCCGCGGTCCCCACCATCGCCTATCTGCGGGAGAAGGGCGCGCGGGTCGTGCTGCTGTCGCACTTCGGCCGCCCCAAGGGCCCGGACCCGAAAGCGTCGCTCAAACAGATCGTGCGCGACGTCGAGCGCATCCTGGGAACGCCGGTCGAATTCATCCCCGATCCGGCCACCGGCGTCGCGGCCAGCCGCCGCCTCCCGCGGGGCGGTGTCGCGCTGGTCGAGAACACGCGCTTCTGGCCGGGCGAAGAGTCGAACGACGCCGCGTTCGCCCAGACGCTCGCCGCGCTGGGCGACTTCTACGTCAACGACGCGTTCGGCTCGGCCCACCGCGCGCACGCCTCCACGGAAGCGGTTGCCCGCCTCCTCCGGCCCGCCGTAAGCGGTTTTCTGATGGAACGCGAGCTCCGCTACCTCGGCGAGGCGCTCGACCAGCCCAAGCGACCGTTCGTCGCGGTGCTCGGAGGGGCGAAGATCTCGGGGAAAATCGACGTGATCGAGGCGCTGCTCCCCAAGGTGGACGAGATCCTCATCGGGGGTGCGATGGCGAACACCTTCTTCCTCGCGATCGGATTCCAGGTGGGCGGCTCCCTGGTCGAGCGCGACAAGGAGGACCTCGCCAAGGAGCTCCTCGCCAAGGCCGGCGCCAAGCTGATCCTGCCACGGGGCGCGGTCGTGGCGCCGAGTCTCGCGCGCGCTGCCGAACGGCAGGAGGTGTCGAGCGATCGCATCCCCCCGGACTGCGCCATCTTCGATATCGATGACTCCACCCGGCTCGACTTCCGCGCCCGGATCCTGAAGGCCAAGACCGTCTTCTGGAACGGCCCCATGGGCGTGTTCGAGACGCCGCCGTTCGACGAGGGGACCCGCGCCATCGGGGAAGCGTTGATCGAGGCGGGGAAGCGCGGCGCCACGACGGTCGTGGGCGGCGGGGATTCGGCCGCGGCCGTGGCCGGGCTCGAGGACAAGCTCACCCACGTCTCCACGGGCGGCGGTGCCGCCCTCGAGTTCCTCGAAGGCAAGCCGCTCCCCGGCGTCGCCGCCCTCGAGGACGCGTGAGACGGCTGCTCTTCGCCGCCAACTGGAAAATGCACCTCGGGCCGGACGAAGCCCGAGCCTACGTGAAGACGTTCCGCGCCCGCTACAACCGCCGGGAGGACCGCGAGGTGTGGTTCTTCCCCCCCGCAGTGTCGGTCGAAGCCGCCGCCCAGACGGCGCGCGACCGCGGCGACCTGCTCGTGGGCATCCAGGACATCTACTGGGAGCCGAAAGGCGCATTCACCGGCGCGGTCTCCGCCCCGCTCGCGCTCCAGGCTGGCGCCCGCGCCACGCTGATCGGCCATTCCGAGCGACGGCACGTGTTCGGCGAGACCGACGACGACACCCGTCGCAAAACGGGCGCGGCGCTGGGAGCGGGACTGCCGCCGGTATTGTGCGTCGGCGAAACGCTCGCCGAGCGCGACGCGGGGCACACGCTGGCGGTAGTCGTCCGCCAGCTCGCTGCCGCGCTGAGTGGTCTCGACGGCGCGGCGCTATCGCGCGTCGTGGTCGCCTACGAGCCGGTGTGGGCGATCGGCACCGGCCGCAACGCGACCCCCCAAGACGCCGGCGCCGTACATCGGGAGATCCGCGGCTGGCTGCAGGGCCGCGGCGCCCCCGCACCGCGCGTCCTGTACGGTGGCAGCGTGAACGCGAAGAACGCCGCCGCCCTGCTCGCCGAGCGCGAGATCGACGGCGTGCTGGTGGGCGGCGCCTCGCTCGATCCCGAAGGCTGGGCGCAACTTGTGCAGACCGGCGCCGCCTAGGTATTTTCCCCGCCGCATGTACAACCTCCTGCTGATGCTTCTCGCTCTCGACGCCCTGATCCTCACGACGGCGGTCCTGCTGCAGGCGGGCCAGGGCGGGGGACTGGCGTCGCTCGGCGGCGGCGCCGGCACGGAGCAGTTCATGGGGGGCCGCCAGGCCACCACGCTGCTCACGAAGATCACCTGGTGGTGCGCCGGCATCTTCTTGTTCATCTCGCTGATCCTTGCGGTCCTGTCGGCGCACAGCGCGGCGCCGCGCTCGGTGCTCGAGGGAGGCGCGCCCGCACCCGCTCCCGTGCAGCCCACCCCCCTGCCGCTCCCCGCCACCCCGGCGCCGCGGACCGATCAACCCTCCAACCAGAGTCCACCGCCCCATCGCTGACCGTCACCCCGCCTACGTGCTGCTCGAAGACGGAGCCTGGTTCCCCGGCACCGCGCCTACGGCGTTCGAGCCCACGTATGCCGAGGTCGTCTTCACCACCAATCTGTCCGGCTATCAGGAGGTCTTCACCGACCCGTCCTATCTCGGTCAGATCGTCGTGATGACGGCGCCGATGATCGGCAACTACGGCATCAATCCCGACGACATCGAGTCCGATCGGCCGCGGGTCGAGGGCGTCGTGGTGCGCGAGCTCTCGGTGCAGCCGTCGAACTGGCGGTCCACCGGTGCCCTGGCGGACTGGCTCGCCGCCGAACGCGTCCCGGTCGTCGCCGAGGTAGACACGCGCCAGCTCACGCGCCACATCCGCTCGAAGGGCGCGATGCGCGGCGCCGTGGCGTTGGGCGATGAGCCGAACGACGCCGTGCGTACCGCGCTCGCCGCGAGCCCATCGATGGACGGCCTCGATCTCGCGACCCGGGCAACCGTCGGCGCCGAGTACACCGAGGGGCCGGCCGACGCGCGTCGCCACATCGTGGCGTACGATTACGGCATGAAGCGGAACATCCTGCGGTTGTTTCTCAAAAACGGCTGCCGCGTCACAGTCGTCCCGGCCGCCACGCCGGCGGCGCGCATCCGCGAGCTCGCACCCGACGGTCTGTTCCTCTCGAACGGTCCCGGAGATCCGGCGGCGGTGTCCTACGCCATCGCCACGCTGCGCGATCTGGCGGACGGCTCGCTCCCGATCTTCGGGATCTGCCTCGGCCATCAGCTGCTGGGGTTGGCGCTGGGGGGGGAAACGGCCAAGCTCCCGTACGGGCATCGGGGGGGGAACCACCCGGTGCGGGATCTTGCGACGGGACAAGTACTTATCACCTCACAAAACCACGGCTTCGCGGTCCGGGGCGATACCGGCGGCGTCCCCGGTGCCAAGGCGCTTGAGGTCACGCACCTTAACCTCAACGACAGCACCGTCGAAGGGGTGAAGCATCGGGAATACCCGATTTTCGCGGTGCAGTATCATCCCGAGGCCTCGCCGGGACCGCACGACGCCCAGGGGCACTTCGAACAGTTCCTCCAAGCTCTTGACACACAATAGGTAAGCCCGTATGTTGGCGCCTCGTCTTGACTGCCCTTGGGCCCTTCAAGGGGGATGGATGACGAAGGCCGACCTGGTCGAAAAGGTCACCGCACAAATCGCTCGCACCGCCGGTCCCCTGATTTCCAAAAAGGACTGCGCGCGTGTGGTTGACTCCTTTCTCGACGCGGTCAAAGCGGCGCTAGCCGAGCAGCATAACATTGAGATCCGCGGGTTTGGCACGTTCAAGATCCGCCAGCGCAAGACGCGCATGGCGCGGAATCCGCGCACCGGTGACCCGGTGGAAGTCGCCGCGCGGCCGGTGCCTGTCTTCAAGCCCAGCAAGGAGTTGCGCGCCATGGTGGCGGAGGCGAGCGAACGCGTCACACCCTGAGCGCGCGTCCAGCACCCCGGTCACCCCAGCGGCCCGACTAAGCGTCTGGGCCGCTTCGTTTTGCGCGGGGTAGTAGTCACACCTTCACACCTACCCGGAGTCGTTCGTGCGCCAGTTGCTCCTCTTCTTCGTCGCCGTCCCGCTGTCCGCTCAGACCCCAGCGCCGGTCAAGTACGACGTCTCGATTCCGTCGCCGGCGGCGCGCCTGTTCCACGTGAGCGCCGAGTTTCCGGCGCGCGGCAAGGATACGCTCTACGTGTCCCTCCCCGCGTGGAGTCCCGGCAGCTACGAGATCCAGAATTATGCGCGGTACGTGCGCCACTTCGGCGCCAAAAACTCGCAAGGCCAGCCGCTGTTCTGGGACCGCTTCGATAAAGACACGTGGCGCGTCGCGACCGGCAAAAGCGATCGCGTGACGGCGGAGTTCGACTACCTCGCGGACACGATCGACCTCTCGCTCGCGCGCATCGCGGGTGACTTCGGACAGTTCCTCGGCACCAATGTGTTTCTGTACGAGGAGCGTCAGCCGGAGCGGCCGGCCGAGGTCCGATTCACGCTGCCGGCAGGCTGGCAGGTGACCACGGCGCTGCGGGGCAGCGGCAATGGACCGTACATCGCGCCCAACTACCACGAGCTCGCGGACGCACAGACCTTCGTGGGGAAGTACAGCCTCGATTCACTGCAGGTGGACGGCAAGTCGATCCGGATCGCGGTGTGGCCGGCCGACGCCTACACCACGGCGGTACAGCGGAACATGCGGACGGCGGTCGAGAAGATCGCGAAGAGCGAGAACGCGCTGTTCGGCGGCCCGCCGTACGATCACTACACGGTGTTCTTCAACGTGATCCGCGAGCCGGTCAACTTCGGGGGCGGGTTGGAGCACAGCGCCTCGCAGTTCGACATCATGCCCCAGGGCGCGTTCGCCGATGCGCTCGGGAACTTCGGCGATTTCATGGTACCGCTCATGTCGCACGAGTACTTCCACCTGTTCAACGTGAAGCGCATCCGCCCCGCCGAAATGTGGCCGTACGACTACCACGCCGAGCAATACACACCATTGCTCTGGTGGTCGGAGGGCGTGACGGACTACTACGCCGATCTCACCAACATCCGTTCCGGTCTGTGGACGACGGAGCAGTTCCTGGAGAATGCCGGGCAGGA
>DATHKX010000093.1:0-4897 GCA_035488835.1 Gemmatimonadales bacterium | reverse complement strand
TCGCTCAGTTCCGCGCTGCCGAGGCGGCACAGGCAGCCCCTGGGCCGCACCCCCCGATCGCTGCGGCTATTGGTGGCGCTTCGGTCGCCGTGCTGAGCTCGTTCTTCCCCTCCGCCAGCACCCAGCTCGAGGCCGCGCTCGACGCGCAACAGGCGTCCGACCCGTGGCCTGGCGCGAAGCACGCAGATTTCGCCGCAGGTGAAGCGATCGGTCGGGCGGTAGGGGCGCGGGTGCTCACCTTCGCGCAGGGCGACCTCGTTGGGCTCACGAATCCACTGCTCCCGCCCGTGGGACCGCCCCCCGTCGGACCTGGCCACTGGATCTACGCCCCTCCTCCGCTAATCGCACGCGGCAACCTCGGCGCGCGTCCCTTCTTTCTCACGTCCCAGGATCAGCTGCGGCCGCCTCCGCCACCCGCATTTGGAAGCGCTGCTTTCAACGCGGCGCTGGCCGAGGTTTATCAGATCTCGGTCAACCGGACCCAAGAGCAGATCGACATCGCGAACTACTGGAACGTGAACCAGTCGCCGCGGTCCCAAACTGCCTTCATGGGAATCGCGCGCGAGCTGATCGTTTCGCACCACCGCACCGACACGGAGGCCGCGCGGATCATGTTCCTGATGAGCGCGGCAGCCTTCGACGCGATCATCGGATGCTTCGATGCCAAGTACTACTACTGGTTCATCCGGCCCCCGCAGGCGAACACGGGGATCGTGACCGTGTTCCCGACGCCGCAGCACCCGTCGTACCCGTCCGCCCACTCCTGCTTCTCGGGCGCGTATAGCGGCGTACTCGCCGCCGCGTTCCCAAGCGAGCGTGCTCGAGTGGCAGCCGTCGCCCAGGAGGCAAGCCTGTCGCGGCTGTATGCGGGAATTCACTATCGCTTCGACTTTGAGACGGGACTCGAGCTGGGGCGCAGGGCTGCCGCGCTCGCGCTTGCGGCGGACCTGGACGAGGTCGCCCCGGGCACCAAGTAAGGGACGCATAACTCACAACACGCGACCCCCTGAAAGATCTTCAGGGGGTCGTCGTTTTCGATGGCGCTCCCGATGTCGGTGCAGTGCACTGATCCACTAGCCAGCTTTCTTGAGGTTCATCTCGTCCAACGCGGCGCGGAGCCCGTGTGCCAGCTTGAGCGCGTCGTCGTTCGCCCAGTGATCCCGGTCCAGCGGAGCCTTGCTGCGGAATTTCTCGCGTGATACACTAGCCCGACGACTTCCGGGTCAAGATAAGGCGCAGGTTGCAACGTCTCGGCGCCGCCGCGATCGAGGGGAGGCGCCGTCCATGGCCGACGAGCGAGCCAGCTTGCGAGCGTTGCTGCTCTACTTCCTGCGGCTCGGTACCTTGGGGTTCGGCGGGCCGATCGCGCTCGCCGGGCACATGGAGCAGGACCTGGTGGAGCGGCGCGGCTGGTTCAGCGCGCAGGAGTACAAGGAGGGCCTTGCCTTCGCGCAGCTCGCCCCGGGCCCGCTCGCGGCCCAGCTCGCGATCTACCTCGGGTGGGTGCGGGGCCGGGTGCTCGGCGCGACGTTGACGGGGATCGCGTTCGTGGCGCCCTCGTTTCTGATGGTGCTCGTGCTGTCCGAGCTGTACGTCCGCTTCGGCGGGCTGCCGTGGATGCAAGGGTTGTTCTACGGGATCGGCGCCTCGGTGATCGCCATCATCGCCCGCAGTGCGCTGAAACTCGTGCGGATGACGCTGGGCCGAGATCACCTGCTCTGGATTCTCTTCGCCGTCAGCGCGGTGGTGACGGCCTGGACCGAGTCCGAGATCATCTGGGTCTTCCTGGTGTGCGGGCTCGTGCCGATGCTGCTCCGCGGACGGCAGACGACTCCGACGACCCCCGCGCTCGCGCTTCTGCCGGTCGCTCCGGGGATCGCCGCCAGTCTCGACGGCCCGGCGTCGGTGGGAGTGCTCTGGACGATCCTAACGTATTTCGCTGGCGCCAGCCTCTTCGTGTTCGGAAGCGGGCTCGCGATCGTGCCGTTCCTGTACGGCGGTGTGGTGCAACAGTTCCACTGGCTTACACAGCGGCAGTTCATCGACGCGGTGGCTGTGTCGATGATCACGCCGGGGCCCGTGGTTATCACGGTGGCGTTCATCGGCTACCTCGTCGCGGGACTCGCCGGCGCGACCCTCGCGGCGATCGGGGTCTTCTTGCCCGTCTATCTCATCACGATCTTCCTAGCGCCGTACTTTCATCGCGTGGCGAAGAACCGGGACGTGAAGGCATTTGTGGACGGGGTCACGGCCGCGGCGACCGGGGCCATCGCCGGGGCCGCCGTGATCCTCGGGCGGCGGGCGCTCATGGACGGGCCAACGATCCTCATCGCGCTAGTGACCTTGGCGCTCCTGCTGGTCCCCAAGAAGATCCCGGAGCCAGTGTTGATTCTTGCGGCGGGCTTTGTCGGGCTTGTGCTCAAGAACGCGTGGTGAGGACGCGCGTCAGCATCGCGCTCGCAGGGATCAGCATACTGAGTCGCATCGGAGCGGCTCAACAGGATACCTCGGGAGGCAGGCGAGCGAGCTCTGCGACGATTCGAGCGACGCTGATCCGGGCGCCGGTGACACTCGATGGCAGGCTGGACGAGCCGTTCTGGGCGGCGGCAGACTCGATCGACGACTTCCGCCAGCGCGAACCGCTGGAGGGGTCTCCCGCCACGGAGCGGACGGTCGTCAAGGTGGCGTATGACGCCGAGGCTCTCTACATCGTCGTCCGCTGCTACGACTCCAACATGCGCGGCGTGCGCCCCAGCCAGCTCCGCCGGGATGCGGACCTCTCGAGCGACGACAACGTCCAGCTGCTGATCGACAGCTACGACGACCGGCGCAGCGCCTTCGTGTTCGCCACGAACCCCAACGGCGCCATGTGGGATGCGCAGTTCTCGGGCGTCGACGAGTTGAACGACAACTGGAACGGCATCTGGGAGGTCGCCGTGTCGCGCGACAGTGCTGGATGGACGGCGGAGTTCCGCACGCCGTTGCTCGCGCTGCGGTTTCACGCCGGGACGAACCCGGAGTTCGGATTCAATGTCCGGCGCTTCATTCGACGCAAGAACGAGGAAGACCTGTGGCGCTCGTACGGCCGGGCGCAGGGGTTCTACCGCCTGAACAATGAAGGAACGATCACCGATCTCGGGGATCTGCACCGTCCCCACGATCTCGAGCTGTACCCGTATGCGCTCGGTCGGGCCGTGGAGACGGAGCACGACAGCGTCGGCAGGGAGACAATGGGCGGCTATTTCGGCGGCAAGGGCGGGGTCGACGCCAAGCTCGGCATCACGCCGACGTTGACCGCAGACGTCACGGTCAGCACCGACTTCGCGCAGGTAGAAGCCGACCAGCAGGTCATCAACCTCACCCGATTTCCCTTCTTCTTCCCCGAAAAGCGCCAGTTTTTCCTCGAATCGAGCGGGCAATTCGACCTGGGGACGCCGGGCCGGGTGCAGCTGTTCTACTCGCGCCGCGTCGGCCTCGACACGAGTGGTACGCCGGTGCCGATTCTCACCGGGGGTCGGCTCTACGGACGGCTCGGGCCGTGGAGGATCGGTGTGCTCGACGCGCAAACCGGCGGAGCAGACAAGGCCAACGACGCGGTCGTTCGGGTCCAACACGACCTGTTCGACCGATCGTACATCGGGGCGATCGGCACGATCCACGCAGGATCCGGTGGCCAAGGTGTGCAACGGGCGGGCGGCGTGGACCTCGACCTCCCGCTCGTAGCCCACGGGGCCAACCTTGAGCCCAAGTTCTGGATTGCCGGCAGCCAAACGCCGGGGATGCCTGGGACCCCGCTCGCGTGGCGGCTCTCCACCGATAACCCGAACGATCTGTTCGACAATTTCGTCTCACTCTACCGCATCGACTCGGGGTTCGCCCCGCCGTTGGGCTTCGTCCGCCGCACGGGGATCTGGGAGACGACCGGGCACGTGGACTTCATGCCGCGGCCCGGCGTGCTCGGGATCCGGCAGCTCGACTTCACCTTTCCCATCCCGAGCTGGGACATCATCGCGAACGAGACGGGCTCACTCTTGCGGAGCGCGGACTGGCAGACGGCGTGGTTCGAATGGCGGGTGTTCGGCGGCGACCGGCAGAATGGTGATCACTTCGAAATCAACTTCCAGCGCCTCATGGACGCGCCCAGCGGCACCTTCGAGGTCTTCCGCGGCGTCGTGATCCAGCCCGGCCGCTACTGGTGGTCGCGTTATGAGCTCCAGTATTTCATGAACACGGGCCGCCCCCTGAGCTTCGGAGCGTTGGTGAACTGGGGCGCGTTTTACGGTGGTCACAGCACCGATCTCGAGCTTACGGCGGCGTGGCGCGGCGGTGGCCACCTCATCGTGAGCACCGATCTGACCCGCACAAAGGCCGAGCTGCCGGTCGGTGCGTTCACGGCGGTGTTGTTGGCGAGCCGGTTGGAGTACGACTTCAATACCCGCACGAGCCTGCTCGCATTCGTCCAGTACGACAAGGAGAGCGAGCGCGTCGACTTCAATGTCCGGTTCCACTGGATACCGGTGATCGGGGACGATGTGTTCGTGGTGTGGAACTCCGGGTACACCACCGAGCCGCTTGCCCGGTTTCGCTTCCCGGACACCCGGGCCCTGGCCCGCCCGCTCAACGGGGCCTTCGTCGTCAAGGTGGTGCATCGTCTCACGCCGTAAGGAGGATGGCCTAATGCTCACGCGCGCGCTCACTGCATGGGACCCAGAATGTCGATTTCGGGATAGCTCATTCGACGCATAGGTGAGACCAACGCGATGTCGTCCTCCCGCCGGATCGTGCCGTCGGTGGTGACCACCACGCCGTCTTTCCAGTGCACGCCGGTGGAGGGCAGGCGAGGCCGGGCGTGGACGGCGACGAGTGCGGCGCCGGCCGTGGCCACGGCATCGGCGAG
>DATHKX010000092.1:0-2821 GCA_035488835.1 Gemmatimonadales bacterium | reverse complement strand
CACATCAGGGTCGACCGGCCGTACGACGGCGGGGACTGCGAGCCCACTGTCGATCCCGAGCGCCAGGAGCTGGAGCTCGGCGTCCTCGTACCGCGGGGCGAGGCGTAGCGTGCGGCGCCATGCGTCCGCCGCCGCCGCCCGCTGGCCGAGGCGCGAGCGGGCCAGGCCGAGCCCGTACCACGCCTCGGCGTCGGTTGCGTCACTCGCGACGGCCCGCTGGAATCGCTCGGCAGCGGCGCCCGGCTGGCCCTGCCGCAGACGGACGAAGCCGAGCCCGATTTGCGTGGCGTGATCACCGGGGCACAGGGAATCGGCGAGGGCGAAGTGCGTCGCCGCCTGCGCGATGGCCCCACGGCGGTACTCCTCCCAACCCGCGATCGCCTCGCCAGCCACGGCCGCGGCGTGCAGGCACGGCGGGGGGACCTGCGAGGCGAGCGCCACGAGCAACATGAGCATTGACGGGTGGGTCAAGATAATGAAAAGACTGGAGCGTGCCCGAATCAGTGGAACGTGACGCCCAGACCGAACTCGACGACGTTCTGCTTCCAACCGGTGGCGAACCTTCCCACCCCGCTCTCGTTCACGTCGCCCACGGCGCCATACACGTAGTTCACGACCGGCGTGAGGGACACGTCCCGGCCGACCCGGATGTCGTAACCCGCGCCGGCGGTGAACCCCCAACCCGTACCGTCGAAGGACGGAGCCGAATTGACGTGATAATTCGAGAATCCCAGGCCGCCGGTGACGAACAGCCCGCTCCTCACGGCAGGATAGAAGTACAGCGACGCCGTGAGGTTGGTTATGGTCTCGGTGGCCGAGCCGTCGGAATGCGACCAGCCGTTGATTGCCCCGCCGACCAGCACGTTGCGGCTGGGTGCACCGCCGAGCTTCACGAACCCGGTGATGCCGTCGGTGCGTGGCCCGCTGCCGCAGGCGTCGCATGTGATGTTGGCCGAGCCATAGCCCAGGCCGAAGCCGATCCAGAAGCCGTCGCGGCGCTGCGGGTACTGCCCCTGGGCCGCGACCGCCGCGCAGGAAAGCGCGGCGAGCAGTCCGACGACTCGCGCTGTGTGCATGGAGCCCTCCCGTTCCCGGTGACGGCACGGGGTGAGGGCGAGTTCCATGCCGGAAGAGGCGAGCACGCGGGGCGAGACGGAGGTGTCCCCGCCCGTGGTCAGCCGACCGGCCCCATCCCGCTGCCGCACAAGTGTCGTGTGCCCCCCACAACCGGTTAGCCCAAATGGATGGGGTGATCCAGCCAAAGTGCACAACTTGCACGGTTTCCGTGACGGCATACGGTATGCTGTGGGGCGTAGTTGTCGGGATGACGTTCAATCCGTGCATTTGATGCACGATTCGGTTGACAGCGCATGTTACGGGGGGTAGGTTTTCGTCATGAAACTCATCACAACCATCGTTCGGCCCGAACGCCTGCCCGAGGTCAAGGCGGCGCTGTTCCAGGCCGGCGTCACGGGGATCACCCTCAGTCGCGTGAGCGGCCACGGGGGCGAGCAAGAGATCGTGAGCCAGTACCGCGGCACCACGGTCGTCATGGAGTTCCACGAGAAGGTGAAGATCGAGATGGTGTGCTCGGAGCCGTTCGTCGAACCGTGCATCAAGGCCATCTTGGCTTCCGCCCGCACCGGCGAAGTCGGCGACGGGAAGATCTTCGTCCAGGCCATTGAGCGGGTGATCCGCATCAGGACGGGCGAGATCGACAACGCCGCGCTCACCGCCGTCAACGCGGACGCGGTGCAGCGCGCGGCGCTCAATACCGCACAGCATGCCGGCGCCGGCGCCGGCGAGGAGAAGTGATGAACGCCATCTCGGCGGGCGATACCGCCTGGGTCCTCACCTCCACCGCGCTGGTCATGGTGATGACGGTCGGCCTCGCATTCTTCTATGGTGGCCTGGTGCGGCCCAAGAACGCGCTCAACACGATGATGATGAGCGTCGTCGCGCTGGGCGTGGTGAGCGTGCAGTGGGTGCTGGTGGGCTACTCGATCGCGTTCGGGCACGGGACGCCCTGGTGGGGCGGGCTCGCCTGGCTGGGCTTCAAGGGTGTGGGCCTCGAGCCCGATGCCGCGTACGGCGCCACGATTCCCCTGCAGGCGCACGCGATGTTCCAGCTGATGTTCGCGATCATCACGCCGGCGCTGATCTCGGGCGCGATCGTGGAGCGCATGCGCTTCCGCGCGTACGTGGTGTTCCTCGTCCTCTGGGCGACGTTCGTGTACGACCCACTCGCCCACTGGGTGTGGGGGTCGGGCGGTTGGCTGGCAAAGCTCGGCGCGCTCGACTTTGCCGGCGGGACGGTAGTGCACATCAGCGCCGGCGTGTCCGCGCTCGTGGCCGCCCGCATGCTCGGGCCCCGGAAAGACTTCAAGCGCACGGCGATTGTGCCGCACAACGTCCCGCTCGTACTGCTCGGCGCGGGGCTCCTGTGGTTCGGCTGGTTCGGATTCAACGCCGGCTCGGCGCTCGCCGCCAACGGGCTCGCCGCCCTCGCGTTCACGAATACCAACACCGCGGCCGCGACCGCAATGGTCGCGTGGGTGTGCCTCGACCTGCTGCGCACCGGGAAGGCGACCGCCGTCGGCGCCGCCACCGGCCTCGTGGTCGGCCTCGTCGGCATCACGCCGGCGGCGGGCTACATCACCGTGACGGCCTCACTGGCCGTGGGCGCTCTGGCGGCGCTCGTGAGCTACACCGCCATCCAGATCCGCGCGAAGACGACGCTCGATGACTCGTTGGACGTGTTCTCCTGCCACGGGCTCGCGGGAGTGGCTGGGGCGCTCCTCACGGGTGTGTTCGCCACCAA
>DATHKX010000091.1:0-6842 GCA_035488835.1 Gemmatimonadales bacterium | reverse complement strand
CGAGATCAGGAGCGAGCGGATCGCGTCTTCCGTCACGATGCCGCCCGCGTTGCGGATGATGTGGGCGTCTCCCGTCTTCAATCCCAGCGCCGGCTCGATCGTCAGGCGCGCGTCCATGCAGGCGACGATCGCAAGTTTCTTAGCGGGGGGCATGGGTAGATGGCCCAGCCCAAAGTCTTGGGCAAACCGCCGGTTCGCCTGCTGCACGTCATCGATGACGCTCATACGACCTCCTCCATGCCGGACGGGGAAATCGGCCCGAGCTAGCCCGGCCGCGCGCGAGTGGGCAAGTTCCCCGCCGGCCTTCAACTTCTGGTTCGCTCGCGTAGTGGGTCGGCCGACGCTGTCAGTAAACTGACGCCGCTCTGCCGCTTCAGCGGTACATGCCGAGCCGCGGCTTCAGCCGCGAATCACGGGCCATGGGATACCGCCTCCCGGTCGAACGCCGCCTGGATCTCCCGCGCCGGGTCGAGCGGGGCGCCCGTCAGATTCGTGAGGATGGCCACGACTACGTGGGAATCGCGGTCCAGGCCGAACACCGCCGTCCCGCCTACCGCGCCGCCCCCGTGGAACGCCCAGCGGTGGCCCAAGCTGTCGGTCGTCACGAACAACCCGATCCCGTACCCCGTCTCCTCGCCCGCGCTGGTGCGCTGCGACGTGAACAACAGGTCCAGCGTTTCGGGCTTCAAGAACCCCGGCTCGAGCAGCGCCGACCCGAATCTCACCAGGTCCTCGGCCGTCGACACGAACCCACCTCCCGCCCACTTGTAGCTGTTGTCCACCGCGGGCGCGATGCGGTAGCTCCCGCCGCTGTCGCGATCGTAGGGTTGCGTGCGGCCCGGAATGAGGCTGTCGGTGCGGTCGGGCGCCGTGTGGGCCAGGCCGAGCGGGCGAAACACATGGGCTGACATGTAGTGCAGGAAGTCGTCCCCCGACGCGCCCTCCACCACCGCGGAGATGAGATTCCAGGCATAGCTCGAGTAGGAGAACCGCGTGCCGGGCGGGAATAGGAGGGAGTCGTCCTGGAAGATCGTCAGCCCGTCGAGCACCGTGGCGAAGCGACGGTTCAGGAAGAACTCTCGATCTTTGTAATGCCTGATGCCGGCGAGATGACCGGCGAGCTGGCGGGTGGTGATGGGGTAGCCCTTGTCCGGGAACGACGGCACGTAGCGTTGCACCGGCGCGTCGAGATCGAGCTTGCCCTGCTGGTACAACAGGGCGACGGCGGCGGCCGTGAGCGGCTTCGATACGCTCCCGATGCGGAACTGCGTCTCGCGCGTGACGGGTCGCTTCCGCTCGGCGTCGGCGTACCCGAAGCCCTCCGACCACACCAGCTTCCCATTCACCGCCACGGCCACCCGCACTCCGGGGATCCGGGTCGCGAGCCGCTCGCACATGAGCGCGCGCTCCTGCGCCACGATGGCCGCGTACTCCGCAGGAACGCTCCCCGAGCGCCGGGAAATGCACGGCGCCCCCTGTGCGGCGAGAGTCGCGGGGATGAGGAAACCGGCCAGGCCAATGCGGCAAAGCATATGCCTCAAAGGTCTCATGAACTTCTGGGCCGGCGCAATGACTCACCCAAGGGGATAGTTTTCCCCGTATGGAGCGGGTGCCGGAAGCCCTGTCGGCCGCCTTCGGCGACCGCTACACGATCGACCGTGTGCTGGGCCGCGGCGGGATGGCGACCGTGTACGTCGCCGAAGACCTCCGGCACAAGCGCCAGGTCGCGATCAAGGTGCTACGGCCCGACGTCGCGGCCGCGATCGGCGCCGAGCGATTTCTGCGAGAGATCGCGATCGCCGCGCGGCTCACCCACCCCCACGTGCTCCCGCTCATCGACTCCGGCCAGGCGGCGGGATCCCTCTATTACGTGATGCCGTATGTTCGCGGGGAAACGCTGCGGCAGCGCCTGGTGCGTGAGCAGCGGTTGCCGCTCAAGGACGCGCTGGCCATCGCGCGGGAGTTGGGCGCGGGGCTCGACTACGCGCACCGCGAGGGGTTCGTCCACCGGGACGTAAAGCCCGAGAACGTGCTCCTCGCCGACGGGCATGCGGTGATCGCCGACTTCGGGATCGCACGCGCCATCGTCCAGGCGGGCGGCGATCATGTCACCGAGGTCGGGCTCGCCATCGGGACGCCCGAGTACATGAGCCCCGAGCAGGCCGCGGGCGACCGCGAGCTGGACGGGCGGTGCGACGTGTACGCACTCGCTTGCGTCATTTACGAGATGCTGGCCGGAGCGCCCCCGTTTTCCGGAGGCAGCGCCCGCGCCATCATCGCGAAGCACCTGAGCGAGCCGCCACAGCCGCTCCGCACCCGGCGCCCCGACGCGCCGGCGGTCGTCGAGCAGGCGCTCGCCCGGGCGCTCGCCAAGGATCCGGCGGACCGCTTTGCGACCGTCGCCGAGTTCACGACAGCATTGGACGAGACGGGGCCCGGTGTCGTACCGTCGCTCGTCGGCAAGACGCGCTCCATCGCGGTGCTGCCGTTCGTCAACGCCAGCGCCGATCCCGACAATGAATACCTCAGCGACGGCATCAGCGACGAGCTGATCAACGCGCTCACCAAGGTCGAAGGGCTGCGGATCGCGTCCCGCACCTCGGTCTTCGCGCTGAAGGGGAAGCCGCAGGACATCCGCGCCATCGGCGCGCTGCTCGGCGTATCGGTCGTGCTCGAGGGGACGGTGCGGAAGTCGGGTGACCGGCTGCGCATCACCGCGCAGCTCTCCGCGGCCGACGATGGGCGCAACCTCTGGTCGGAGCGCTACGATCGCACACTGGACGACGTGTTCGCCGTTCAGGACGAGATCTCCCGGACCATCGTGAGCACACTGCGCACCACCTTCCTGGCCGACATCGCGGACCCGACGCCGCAGCGTTATACGCACAACCTCGAGGCCTACTCGCTCTACCTGAAGGGCCGCTACTGTTGGAACAAGCGCAGCCAGGAGGGCGTGCTCGAGTCGATTTCCTTCTTCAAGCAGGCGATCGACCTCGATCCCGAATACGCGCTGGCGTACTCCGGGCTCTCGGACGCCTACGCGCTCCAGGTGGACTACCGCAGCGTGCCCGTCACCGAGGGGTACCGGCTCGCGCGAGAGTACGCCCTCAAGGCGCTCGAGCTGGACGAAACCCTGCCTGAGGCACACACCTCGCTCGCTTGGGTCTTGCACGTGCACGACTGGGATTGGCCGGGAGCGATGCGCGAGTATCACCGCGCGCTCGAGCTGAACCCGGGCTTTGCCACGGCGCATCACTGGTATTCATTCGTGCTGCTGGTGAGTGGGCAGACGGAGCAGGCGGTGATGGAGGCGCTCACGGCGCTCGAGCTCGATCCGTCGTCGCTTTCGGTCCGTCGCGGCGTGGGGTGGCTGAGTTACTACACCCGTCGCTACGAGCAGGCGCTGTACCATTTGCGGCGCGCCATCGCGATGAACCCCACTTCGGAAGACACCTATCGCGTGCTGGGCCTGGTGCTGATGCAGCAAGGCGCCTACGCCGAGGCAGAGCGCGCGTTTCGCGAGGCGATCACCCTCTCGCCCGATCTGTCCTACGCGACAGCGGGTGTGGCGCACGTGTTGGCGCTCTCGGGCCGGCGCCGCGAGGCCGAGGAGCTCGTCGCCGAGCTCGAAGCCCGCGCGCGCGAACGCTACGTGACACCGGTCGCCTTCTGCATCGCGCACCTCGGCTTGAGGAACGTGGATCAGGTGTTCCACTGGCTCGACCGCGCGTACGAGGACCGGCGGGGCTGGCTGACCTACATGAAGGTCGACCCGATCTTCGACCCCGTGAAAGACGACCCGCGGTTCGGGGCGTTCTTGAAACGGATGAGGTTGTAAATGAGTATCGTCGGGGCATGCGCGAGTGAACTCGCGGCTCGGCGATTGCCCGTAAACGGGCACAGCATTGCCGCTTCAGCGGTAGATGCCGAGCCGCGGCTTCAGCCGCGCCACCAGGGAGGCGCACCGGTATGGACTTCTCAGGCGACCTAGGGCTCGACGTCCTGACCCGAACGCCGGGCACGCTCCAGGCCATGCTGAGCGGGCTCCCCTCTCCGTGGACGAGCGGGACCGAGGGCCCCGACACGTGGAGTCCCCAGGACGTGCTGGGGCACCTGATTCACGGCGAGGAGACCGACTGGATCCCGCGCGCGAAGATCATCCTCACGAAGGGGGAGTCGCAGGCGTTCGAGCCGTTCGACCGCTTCGCGCAGGCCCGGCGATTCGCCGGCTGGTCGCTCGAGCGACTGCTCGATCGATTTGGCGAGTTGCGCGCCGAAGGTGTCGCGACCTTGCAGGGCTGGCATCTGACCCGGGAGCAGCTGGCGCTGCGCGGCCGGCATCCCGAGCTGGGCCAGGTGACGCTCTCGCAGCTGCTCGCGGCGTGGGTGGTCCACGACCTCGGCCACATCGCCCAGATCTCGCGCGTGATGGCGAAGCAGTACACGGCAGCCGTAGGGCCGTGGAAGGCTTATCTCCCGGTGCTCACGCGCTAGAAGGTTGACACCGCGGCTCTGTGGTGCGAGCCTACCACCGACCGTCGAGCCCTTCATGCGCCCTGTCAGCCGAACCGTCATCCACACCGTCCCCGTGTCGATCGAGCGGGTCTTCGCCCTGCTCACCGACCCGGGGCGTATGGCCGAGTGGCTCCCCGGATGCGGCGGGACCGAGAGCGACAAGCCGCTCAGGAAGGGCGTGCGGTTCAAGGTGCGGTTCGGGCAGCGAACGACCGAATTCGAGGTCGTGGACTTCACGCCGCCGACGACATTCGGCTGGGTGGAGCGCGGTGAGCGGAACGGCTGGAAAACGTTCTTCCGGCTCGACCCCACGGCCGAATCGACCGCCGTGACGGTGCGGGACGTGTGGGCCCCGCGGTCTATCATCGCGTGGCTGCGCGGCCGGTTGTTCGAGAAGCGCCGCGTCGACAGCCAGCTCGAGGCGATCCTCTCGAACGTCCGGAAGCTGCTCGCGCCTTGAAGCGGGCCGCTGCCGCCCTCGGCTGGCTGCTCGTCGTCTGTCCGGTCCACGCGCAGACGCTCGAGCTGCGGTTCTTCGATGTCGGCCAGGGCGATGCGGCGCTCATCGTCACACCTGAGGGGAAGAGAGTCCTGATCGATGCCGGCCCCGGCGCGTGGCCCGTCGTCCCCTACCTGCAGTCACATCACTACGACACCCTCGATCTGATCGTCGCGTCGCACAATCATACCGATCATATCGGCGGCATGGCGGACGTGATCGCGTCCAGGGTAGTACGCGCCTACCTCGATAACGGCATTCCCCATACCACCGCCACGTACCAACGCACGCTGCGCGCGGTGGAAGCGAGTGGGGCGCAATACCTCCAGGCGACGGCGCGGACCATCACGGTGGGCTCCGCGCGTCTGAGAGTTCTGGTGCCGCCCTCTCGGCCGGTCGATCAGAACAACGGGTCCGTGGGGATCCTGCTCGAGTACGGGGCGTTCCGGGCGCTCCTCACGGGGGATTCAGAGCAGTACGAGCTCGGTCACTGGCTCCAGCACGATTCCGTCCCGCGGGTGACCGTCGTGAAGGTCGCTCACCACGGCAGCTGGAACGGCACCACGGTCGCGTGGGTGCAGGCGACGCGCCCGCAGGTTGCCGTGATCTCGGTGGGAGCAGGGAACTCCTACGGGCTCCCGTCGCCCCAGGTTATCGAGCAGTGGCAGACCGCCGGCGCACGGGTGTATCGCACCGACCGGGACGGTGCGGTGATCATCGAAGCCAAGCGCGACGGCAGCTATATCGTGCTCAACGAATACTCCGGGCCTGCGCGAGACCATGAGTGAATGAGCGAGCGGCACGCGTTCTACTCGGTCGATCGGCTCGAGCTGGCGGTGGCCGTGCTGGTCGGAGACGACGGCGTCGGGCTCGATGTGCTCAAGAAGACCCTGCCGGTGAAAGTGCGCGAGGGCGTGGTGCTGCGGGTGCGGCTCGACGCCGACGGCAAGCCCGACTGGTCGAGCGCCGCCATCGATGACGCCGAGCATGAACGTCGCCTGCAGGAGGCCCGCGACCGCCTCGAGCGGCTGCGCGGCACCGATCCGGGCGGCGACGTGATGTTGTAGCGCCCGCCTGTTGACGAACACGTGCTTCTCACTGAGCTGGTCCAGACCTCGCGCCGCGTCGCGGAAACGACAGGTCGGCTCGCGAAGATCGAGCTCGTCGCCGCCCTCCTGAAGCGCACGGGCCCCGAAGAGATCGAGATCGCGATCGCCTTCCTGTCGGGCTCCCTCCGCCAGGGGCGCATCGGGATCGGCTACGCCACCCTGCAGGCCGCGAAACGCGAGCATGTGGCCGACGCGCCGACCCTCGACCTCGCCCGTGTCAATACTACGCTCCAACGCCTCGCGGATACCACCGGTAAGGGCTCGGCCCAGACGAAGGAACGCCTCCTCGGTGAGTTGTTCGCCCGCGCCACGGCCGACGAGCAGGAATTCCTGTTCCGCTTGATCATCGGCGAGCTGCGTCAGGGAGCGCTCGAAGGGCTCGTGACGGAGGCAGTCGCGCGGGCGGCGGGGCTCGAGACCGAGGCCGTCCGCCGGGCGACGATGCTCGCGGCCGACCTGGGTCGCGTCGCACGCGCCGCGCTGACCCAGGGAGCGGCTGGCCTCACGGCCTTTCGCGTGGAGCTGTTCCACCCGCTCCAGCCGATGCTCGCCCAGGCCGCCGATGATGTGACGGATGCCCTGGCGCGTCTGGGGAAGGGGCAAGCCGCGTTCGAATACAAACTCGACGGCGCCCGCATCCAGGTCCACAAGGCGGGCGACGAGGTGCGGGTGTTCTCCCGTGAGCTGAACGACGTCACGCCGGCGGTGCCGGAGGTGGT
>DATHKX010000090.1:0-4637 GCA_035488835.1 Gemmatimonadales bacterium | reverse complement strand
GTGGCCCGAGCGAGCTCCACGATGACCGGCACGTCGCGTGGATCGGACCGCACGAGCACGATGTCCGCGGACTCGATCGCCACGTCGGTGCCCGCTCCGATCGCGATCCCGACGTCCGCTGCGACGAGGGCGGGGGCGTCGTTCACGCCGTCGCCGACCATCGCGACCGTGAGGCCGCGCCGCTTCACCTCTTCGATCTTCGCCGCCTTCTGATCCGGCAGCACCTCGGCGAAGTAATCGTCCAGCCCCAGCTCCGCCGCGACCCAGCGGGCTACGCTCCTGGAGTCGCCCGTGAGCATGATCGACCTGATGCCCATCGCCTTGAGCCGGGCCAGCGCCTCGCGGGACTCCGGCCGGATGATGTCGGCCAGAGCGATAGCTCCCATCGCCTTTCCGTCGGCGAGCACGTACGCGACCGTCTTCCCCTGTTCGGCGAGCCGCGCGACGCGCGCGTCCGCGACCGCCAGGCCATGCTCCTTGAGGAAGCCGGGGCTCACGACCTTTACCGCCACGCCGTCCACCGCTCCCGAGGCGCCCTTCCCCGGAATGGCGGCGAATCCGTCGGGAGCCGGATACTGCACGCCGCGCTCCGTCGCGGCCCGCACGATTCCGGCGGCGATGGGGTGCTCGGAGCGGCTCTCGAGCGCGGCGGCGAGGCGCAGGACGTCGTGCTCGGTGCGCCCGTCGAGCGGCACGATGTCGGTAACGCCGAAGCGACCTTCGGTGAGGGTGCCGGTCTTGTCGAACACGACTGCGTCCAGCTCGCGCGCCCGCTCGAACGCCGAGCGGTCGCGGATCAGTAGACCGTTTCGCGCCGAAAGCGCGGTGGATACCGCGACTACCAGCGGCACCGCGAGGCCGAGGGCGTGCGGGCAGGTGATCACCATTACGGTCACCATGCGCTCGAGCGCGAAGCTGAACTCGCGGCCTGCGCCAAGCCAGGCGACGAACGTGACCGACCCGCCGCCGATGGCAATGAGCGTGAGCCAGAGGGCCGCGCGGTCTGCGAGATCCTGAGTGCGGGAACGTGCCTCCTGCGCGTTGCGCACCAGCTCGATCACCTGAGAGAGGTAGGTGTCGGCGCCGGTCCGCCGGACCTCGATGGTGATCGCCCCCTCGCCGTTGACGGCGCCGCCGATGACTTCGTCGCCCTCGCCCTTCTCCACTGGCTGGGACTCGCCGGTCAGCATTGCCTGGTTGAGGCTAGTGCGGCCTTGAACGACTCGCCCGTCGGTCGGGATCTTTTCGCCGGGCTTGACCAGCACCCGGTCACCAGGCCGCAGCGCATCGAGCGGCACCTCCTCGACGGAGCCGTCGGCCCGGACGCGATGCGCCTCGGCCGGCAGCAGCCGGACGAGCTGCTCGAGGGCCCGCGAGGCGCCGAGCACCGAGCGCATCTCGATCCAGTGGCCGAGCAGCATGATGTCGATCAGCGTCGCCGTTTCCCAGAAGAACACGCTCCCGGGGAGCCCGAAGACGACCAGCGCGCTGTAGACGTAGGCCACCGTGATCGCGAGCGCGACGAGGGTCATCATCCCCGGCAGCCGCTTCCGGAGCTCGTCGACGAGCCCGGTGAGGAACGGCCAGCCGCCGTAGAAGTAGACGGCCGATGCGAAGGCGAACTCCGCATACTGGTCGCCGTGGAAGCCGAGCCCGCCGCGGAGTCCGAGAAGGTGCTGCAGCATCTCCGACGTCGCGAGGACCGGGACGGTCAGGGCGAGCGAAACCCAGAAGCGACGGCGAAAGTCGTCCACCATGTGGGTGTGGTGCGACTGAGCGTGGTCCACTGCCGGCCGCGCTCCGGTCTCGGGAGCAGCAGCGTGGTGATGGTGTTGAAGGTCGTCGGGCGTGTGTTCCCCTCAGCGAATCTCGAAAGTGAGCGTGGCCCACTTGGACTCGTAGTCCAGCCCTCGCTGCGTGCCACGCACCATGTGCACGAACTTGACGTACCACCTGCCCGCCGCGTCGAGCGTGACCTCAGCAACGCCGTCAGGACCCGTACGGGTGCCACGCTGCACCGGGCGCCCATCAACCAGGCAGCGCACCCGGAGCGGCGTGTCGCGAAAGACTGCTTTGACGTGCTTGGAATAGCGCTCCCGCGCACCCTGAGCGACCTCGTTGCTGCGGCGTCGCGCCTCGAGGATGTCGGGGATCCCGTCCTCTTCGAGGTAGGCGTTGAACTCCTCGGCCCGGAGCTCGATCTCGCGGGGCCGGGTCGAAACGCCCACGACGTAGGTGCCGGGGTCGCCCAGCGCGAGGCGGAGCACGCTGGTGCTGTCAGGTCCCCGGCTCCAAGTGCTCGCTGCCGATAGCCGAGTTCGCCCGCCGCCGGAAACCGCGCTGATGTCCGCGATTCGCTCCGGCGCCACGAAGCCCTCGCTCTTGGCAAACGTGCCATTCAAGACCGTGATCCGCGCGCGGGCGTGCGGTTCTAGGAAGTACGTGTCGAGCTTGAGGAAGAGGTCGTGGGCCAGCGCCGCAGATGCCATCAGGAGTAGCACGCTGGCGACAAGTAGTGACCTGGTGCTCATTGGTGCCGTTGCTCCTTTCCCTAATACTAAGTCTTGAATACCAAGTCTTGCTCCGCGGGCCCGTGGACGGAATGTTCTCGCTGATGACCGGACTCATCCGCGGCGTGCTCGCGGTCGGGACTCTCGGAGCGTTGGGACTGGCGCGACCGACGCCGGCCTCCGGGCAGACCGGCCCGGATGCATGGCAGCCGCAGACGGTGCCGCTCTTCGGCGCGAGCTATTCGCCCGACATCGGCCTCCTGGTGGGGGCCGGCGTCAGTCACACCCGGTACGGATTCCGCGCGCTGCCTCCGAGCACCCGCCTGCTTGCGGAGGCCGCATACGCGACCAGCGCCAGAACGTACCGTATCGATGCGGCAGGTGAGTTCCGGCGACCGCTCCTCCCTGCGATTCTCTACATCGAGCTGCGCGCTTCGGGACTCGAGCTCACGCGGTTCTACGGAATTGGCAATGAAACCAATGGCTCGCAGCCGGACAGCGTGTACCGGATGCGCCAGAAGCAGCTGCTCGTCGCGCCGCGGGTGGCGCTGCCGCTCGTGCCCCGCCTCCGGCTCACGCTGGGACCCCTGCTCAAGTACGCCCATACCCCCACGGATCCCGGAACCGTCCTCACCACGACCGGTCCGTATTACGGCGCGGGAAACTATGGCCAGGTCGGCGCGCGTGCCGTGTTCGAGCTCGACACGCGCGACCACACGGCCGCACCGGCCCGCGGCCTGCATGTGACCTTCGCCGGGCAGTGGTATCCCGCCGTTTGGGACGTCGCCAGCCCGTTCGGGAGCCTCTCGGTGGAGGCGTCCACGTATCTCTCGGCGGGCGAACCGTCGGCCGCGACCCTCGCGCTTCGTGCGGGCGGCGCCGCAGTGAGCGGGACCGTGCCATTTCAAGAGCTCGTGTTCGTGGGCGGCGGGACTACGGTCCGCGGCTACCCCGAGCAGCGGTTCGCCGGCCGCCGCGGCGCCTATGCGAACGCCGAGCTGCGGCTCCTGGCCGGCCGCCTGCCGTTCGGCGATCTCGGCATCTTCGGGTTGGCGGACGCGGGGCGGGTCTGGATCCCGGGGGAGGGGTCAGATCGCTGGCACGCCGCAGCCGGGGGCGGACTCTGGCTCGCTTGGCAGCACCGCCGTGACAGCACACTGTCGATCGCGGCCGCGAGGAGCCCCGAGCGCACGGCGATCTACGTGCGCGCCGGCTTCATGTTCTGATTTCACGGCCTGGCGCATACATCAGCTGGTGGAGTGGAGCAGCGTGCCAGCGAAGAGAACGAGCAACCACAGCACAAGGCTAGCAATCGACGTCCGTCGGAACCAACCCCATGCGGCCACCGAACCCTGCCGCAGGGCAATCTCGGTTCGCAACCGCGCGTATCCGTTGCCGAGCAGCAGGCCGACGAGCCCCATCTTGGTCCAGAAGACTACCGAGGTCCCAAAGCTGTTGACCTGTGCCAGGGCCATGAGCAGGCCGCTCGCGAAAATGAGGGCCAGGCCGCCGACCACCCAACGGTGAACGGCGGCGAGGCGGTCGAGCTCCGTGCGCCAGTCGGTCGCGGGCGAGAGGCGGAGCGAGGCTCGATCCGCGGCGACGGCTACGCCGCCCCCCACCAGGATGCCCACAAGATGGAAATAGGTGACCGTCGCGCTCACGGGCGTGTGGCCGTAGAGGCGCGCCCATCCCGCGAGGAGCTGTGAAACTGTCATCAACGCAAGCATTTCGTGGTCCTCCTTGAGAGGTCGGGATGCAAGCGCACCGCTCACGCGGACTTGTCGCACGAGCAGCGCGTCAGGCATCATCGAGATCATCACCGCACGACGATCGTGCCGGTCATCAACTGGCCGTGGACGGCGCAGTCGTACTGGTAGGTGCCGGGAGCATCAAACCTGACCGCATACGACCCGCTCCCGGTCATGGTGCTGCTGCTCGCGAAGCTCGTCGAGCCGACGGACTGGACGCTGTGCGGCAGAGACCCGGTCCAGGTCCAAGTGGCGGTGCCACCGACCGAGACGGTGTCGACAGCCGCATTCGAGCTCCCGTTGTGGCCGCTCACGAATTGGATGCCGGCGCCGACCGTCACCGAACCCACCGGGCCGCCTCCCCCGCCGCCTCCCC
>DATHKX010000089.1:0-2769 GCA_035488835.1 Gemmatimonadales bacterium | reverse complement strand
ATGCGCAAACGCCGGAGCGGCTGCATCGTCAACGTGGCATCGATCGCCGGACGCATCGCGAATTCGCCTATGGCCCCGTACACGGCATCGAAATTTGCGTTGGAGGCGCTCAGCGAATCGTTGGCCCAGGAGGCGAAGCCGTTCAACGTACGGGTGGCGATTGTCGAGCCGGGCATCATCGACACACCAATGGCCAGACGCATCGAGACACCGCAGACCCCTTCACCTTACCCCCAGCAACGTCGCTTCGCTGCGATGTTCACCACGTCGCTGAAGCACCCGGTGCCCGCATCCGTGGTGGGAGAGAAGGTGCTCGAGATCGTCGACAGCGGCACCTGGCAGCTGCGGCATCCGGTGGGACCCGACGCGGTGCCGTTTCTCCAGTGGCGCAAGGCAATGAGCGACGAGGAGTGGGTCGCCTGGGGCGCGCTGAACGACGATGCCTGGTATGACCGCGTAAAAGCCGATTTCGGCATGGACGCACGCCCCAACGCGTGACGCGAGTGCGCCGAGGCCTCCGCTCTCGAGCCGTGAGTCTTCCGTCCCGCGAGCTCACCGACGTCAGCGGTCCGCCCCCGCCCCTGCAGGCGCTCCTGCCAGATCCCTGACCTCTGAGGCGAGCGTTCGCAGCTGGCCTTGCGCTCCCTGAGCTTCACCGTCCAGTTGCGTTGCCAGCTGTTGGAGGGCCTCCCGACGCTGGGCTCCTGAAAGCCGCTCGGCGCGGGCGAGCGCGGTCCGTGTGGCGGCCAGCCGTCCAGGCGGCAGGCCGTTCGACCTCGCCACCTGGTCCAGGTAGGCACGCGCCACCGCGAAGCTCGCCGGCCAGAAGAACCTGGGCTGGTCCTGCGCATTGAAATATTCGAGGTGCACCAGCTTCGCCGCGTCGATCTCGTTCTGCGAAATGAACCCGCTCGGCCGCAACTCGAAGATGTCGAGCCCGCGGCCGATCTCCGAGCTGACGATCACGCCGTTGTACCAGTAGGCCGACCACGAACCCGCGTCGCCCATCTTGGTCGAGTCGACCGGCCCGCGATCGAAAAATGCGATCTCCTTCGGATGGGCCGGATCGGTCCAGTCGAATATGGAGATGCCGCCCTGGTACCAGGCCTGGACCATGACGTCCCGGCCCGGGATCGGGATCAGCGATCCGTTGTGGGCCACGCAATTCTCGAACGGGGTCTGCGGCGCCGACATCTTGTAGTAGCTCTGAAACGTCATCCGGTTGTCGACCAGCGTGAAGATCGCGTCCGCGCCCCACTCGTGCTTGTCGGTGGCCCGGCACTTGGGCTGTCCGCCGCCGCCCCACTCGTCGGAGAAGAGGAGCTTGGTCCCGTCGTTGTTGAACGTGGCGGAGTGCCAGTACGAAAAGTTCGAGTCGGACACGGCGTCCATCCGCCTGGGGTTGGCCACGTCGCGGATGTCCAGCAGCAGTCCGTACCCACCGCACGCGCCGCCCGCCAAGCCCATCGCCGGATACACGGTGATGTCATGGCACTGGTTGGGCCCGGGCCGCACGCCGTTCGCGGGCGCGGGAACGTTAGCGCCCACCATAGCGTCCACCATCTTCTGGATGGCGTCCCGCGTCGCCGCGCTGTCCGCCGCCGTCGGCGCCCCGCTTCCCCCGCGCGCCTTGACGACGCTGTCGAGCATCGGCTTGGTCCATTCCGGCTCCAGGACGTATTCGATCTCCCCTACCCTTGCCGTGAAGCCCCCCTTGGCCCGCCAGTCGGCCGCGGCCTTGGCCGAGGCGGCGATGTCCTCCGGCGTCTCGCCGTGCTTGGGCGGTGCCGTCAGGCCGCTGAAGATCCGGGGCGAGCTCACGATGGCCGCCTGCTCGGGGTGGGCCAGCGGCACCTTGATGACCTCGATGCGGAACAGCGCGCTGTTGGGGTTCGAGTCCGGCGACGCCGCCACGCATCCGGGGAGCTCACTGGGCGAGCGCACCGGCGCGGATCCGGAGACGTAGACGTACACGTTGTCCTTGTCGTTCGGAGGCACGACCACGGTGTGGGTGTGCGAGCCGCGGCAGGTCTGGACGTTCGCGATGTATTTCGGCTTGGCGATGTCGGAGATGTCGAAGATCCGGATCCCCCGCAGCCGGCTGGCGCTGACCGAGTCGTGTACCCCTTCCTTACCGCAGTCGAGCCGCCCACCCATCCCCTCGCCCGACACGAAGAGCAGGTTCTTGTAGACGGACACATCGCTCTGCGACGCCGGGCAGACAAACCCGACCTTCAGCGTCGGCTTGGCCGGGTTCGCAATGTCCCAGACCTGGAACCCGTTGTAGTTCCCCTGAATCGCGTAATTCCCGGTGAACGCGAGATCCGAGTTGGTGATGCCGGCGAACTGCGCGGGCGGCGACGTCTTCGAGAGCACCCGCAGATTCCAGGACGCTTCCGCCGCGTTCATGAGGCCCGCGCGCAGGCCGACCCGGGGGTCGGGGTTGGGCGCGACCGTCGACATGTTCGTGCCACCCGAGGACGCGCAGGCGGCGAGGGAGCACAATCCAATGGTGACGGCCAGCGATCGACCTGCGCGCAAGATCATGGCGTTAGTCCTCTGAGGAAGCGGAGACGATAAGCGCATCATTGACCGCGCCCCTGGAACAGCAGCGCGGCGAGCATCTTCTGCATGCGGGCGATCTCGGTGGTCTGGTCGGCGAACACATCCGAGGCGAAGCGGAACACCTTCTCCTGCTCTCCCGCGCCCGTGCCGAACAGCTTATTCACCATGGTGATCGCGCCCTGGTGGTGCTGGATCATGAACGTC
>DATHKX010000088.1:0-6113 GCA_035488835.1 Gemmatimonadales bacterium | reverse complement strand
TGTCGACGCGCTCCATGCCGACCTGTACCGCCTGTTCGAGGTGGCCGAGCGCACTGTGGACCACGTTCGCTCGATCGCCGGCGCGAAGGAACGGGCTTCCTCGATCAGGTGATCGAGACGGCCGGCATCATGCCGGCGACGCAAAGGTTTCCTCGACCCCTACGCGTCGTCCGACGGCGCCCCCTGCTCCAGCCAGGTGCGGAACGCGCCGGACTCCCGGGCAAGGCGCCACTCGGCGAGCACGGCCAGGGCCGTGGCCCGCATGGGGCCACTCGCCTCGTCAGCGAGCGAGCGCGCCAGTAGCCAACCCTCGAACGCCTCGGGCGGGGGATCAGCGGTCACGGCGTCCTCGAGCAGCTGTCGTCTCATCGCCAGGCCGATCGCGTCCGGGGTCGTGTCCCGCTTGCGCCGGCGGCGGCGGCCGTCGGAGGCGGCGAGCGCCGCGAGCAGCTGGCGGCAGACGACGGCGGGCCGCAGCCCTTCGCGATCGCTCACGACTCCGCTCGCGTCAGCCGCGGCGCAATCAGGTAGCCCGGCCGGGACGGTCGCCGGAAGCCCCGCTCCCACGCCGCGAGGTCGAGCTCCACCGTCTCGAGATCGGCGACCAGCAGCTCCCGGGCCGCGAGCGCCAACAGCGTGGTGTGGGACTTGAGGTGGCCGTGGCATGTCACACAGGTCTCGACCATGCGGCCCTCGAGCCGCCCAGCGATGACCAGCGATCCCAGCCGCTCGTGATCCCGCTCGTCGCAGTACACACACGCGAGCCAGGGCCGCTGCCAGTCGGCGCCGCAGCGCCCGCAGCGCAGACACCGCGCCCGCTCGAGCCCGCGCAGCTCCGCGAGGACGGGCCATGCTCCGCATACGGGGCAGTAACCCTGAGTCCACCCCGGCGGGATCTGGTCCTGCAGCGCGCGGCCGCACGCCTGCAGCAACGGCCACACCGCGAGGTTCACGATGGTCTCGAGCACGCCGGGGTCGCCCGCGGACGCCTGGGCGGCCCGCTCGAATACGGCGCCATCCTGACGCACCGCACCGCGGGCGAGCTCCAACACGTCCGGCTCGGCCAACTGGCCCAACCCGACCAGATCACCCAACCGCTCGAGGCGACGCTGGAGATGCGCCGTGTCGACGCGCACCTCGCGGCCGTGCAGTAGCGGATCGCCCGGCGCGGGCGCGTGCAAGCCGTCGTCCGGCAGCAATGTGTCAGCGGCAGGATCGGCCGCTGCGTGGAACGTCACCCGCAGCAGCTCGACCCACGGGCGCCATTCCGGGTGGGCTCGCTCCAGCGCGTCTAGTCGAGCTGTTGCCTCACCGGCATCGGTCCGTTGCATTCGACCTTCGTCACGCATGGAGTCTCGTAGTACGGCTCGGCGCCCTCGTGCAACACGACGACCGAACCGCGATTGCCGACATCGGCGCCCGCTCCCGCGCCGCGGCTGCGTTGCGCCTCCGGGCTGGCGCAGCCGGCGAGCGCGGCCACCAGCAGGATGCTCGCGCCCCTCATCGGAGGGTCACTCCCGCTCCCTCCGCATGAATCGGCGCCGACGCGAGCAACACCACCGTGCGCAGCAGGAAGCCCCCGACCAGCACGAGACGCGCGGCGCGCACGTGGGGCTCGGGACGCAGCAGCGGCGTGAGGATGCCGAGGCCCACGACGCCGAGCAGGAGCAGCACGCCCCACCCGCCGACCAGCACGCGGGCCACCTGCCCGAGGGAGACCACGAACGCGATCAGCGCGAGCAACTCGAGCACGAGCGCACCGCGGTCGAACCGCGCGAGCCACGCGGCGCCGGCGCTGGCACCATGGCCCGTTCTGGTGGCGAGCAAGAGCAGCGTCGCCGCCGCCGTAGACGCCGCCGAGAACAGGAACAGGATCCCGAGCCAGTTCGAGTCCGCCCAGATCGGCCGGTTCGACACGGCGAGGAGCACCCCGGTGTATCCGGCGATGAACAGCCCGAACCCAGTGGCGAGCACACCGATCACGCGGCCGAGCGTGCCCTCCGCCAGGATGCGGAGCCGCGGCCAGGGAAGCCGCCCCTCTTCGGCCGCGGCGCCGGCGGCCGCGAGAAACGTGAATCCCCCGAACAGCATCAGGCCCCACGCCCCCACCGACATCGGGGCCCAGGCTTTGAACATCGGGAGCCCGGTGTGGGACTGGAGCAGCATGTGCCAGAAACGCAGCGGACGCTCGAGATCGATCGTGAGCAGCAGGCCGCTCACGACCACACCGCCGACGCCCAGATAATATCCGAGCCGCGCGATCGGCTGGTCCTCGGGTTTCCCGAAAAAGCGCAGCAGCGTCGCGAGCATGACCGCGCCGCCCGCGATGCCGCCGACGAAGAAGTAGAGAATGATCCACCAGGTCCAGTGCGGCGACGCGGTGAAAAAGGTGTCAGACACGCTCGTCCATCCTCCGCTTCCGGAAGCTCACCACACCCAGGAGTGCAACCAGGGCCGCCCCCACGGTCGACAGGGTGGCGCTCTTGAAGAGATTTCGCGTCGGGAGTTTGGGATCGCGGGGCAGACCGTACACCTCGGGTTCGTCGGCAATGAGATAGAAGGAGTTCAGCCCGCCGAGCATCGACTCGTCGGCGCCGTACAGCCGGGCGCGCGGCTCGCCCAGCACGTGGAGCTGTTTCACCCTGCGCTGGGCCCGCTCCTTGAGCTCGCGGATTGGCCCGAACTGAATGGACTGCGTGGGGCACGCCTGCGCGCAGGCGGGCACCATGCCGGCCTGCAGCCGGTCGTAACACAGCGTGCACTTCTGCGCCGTGCCCGATGCGTCGTTGATGTCGATCACACCGAACGGGCACGCAGCGATGCACATGCGGCAGCCGTTGCACACGTCCGCCTGGATCACCACGGTGTCGAACTCAGTGCGGATGATCGCCCCCGTGGGACACACCTCGAGACACGCGGCGCGCACGCAATGCTTGCACACGTCGCTCATCATCAACCAGCGTTCCTGACTCCGGTCCTCGCTGAACTGCTCCACGAACTTCACGTGACGCCAATGGATGCCGTCGAGGCGGCGGGTGTTGTCGTAGCTGTCGCCGGACAGCTCGCGCCGGCCCCCGCCGGCGGCGGGGAGCTGGTTCCACTCCTTGCACGCCACCTCGCACGCCTTGCAGCCGATGCACACGGTCGTGTCGGTATAGAATCCCATGGGCTCGGGCATCAGGCCTTCTCCACGTTGCACACGAAGGCTTTGCCCTCGTGGATGCTGACGTTGGGGTCGCCGACGAGCGCCGTCAGCTGGTTCACCACGTCCCCCGTGACGACGCCCTCCCAGCCCCAATGCCACGGCATGCCGACCTGGTGCACGACCTTGCCGGCGATGCGGAACGGCCGCAGCCGGCGCGTCACGAGCGCCTTGGCGCGGATCTCGGCGCGGGGCGTGGCGATCTTCACCCAGTCGAGGTTGTGGATCCCCTTCTCAGTCGCGAGCTCGGGGGAGAGCTCGATGAACAGCTCGGGCTGCAGCTCCGTGAGCCAGGGATTCCACCGGCTCATGGCTCCCGCGAGGTAATGCTCCGTGAGCCGATAGGTGGTGATCACGTACGGGAACCGGGGATCGCCGACCGACGCGAGCGCGTTGTCGCCGTGCTTCCAGTATTTCAACACCGGGCTCGTCTGACGCGGGTACAGCGGGTTGTGCACCGGCGACTCCGCGGGCTCGTAGTGGGTCGGCAGCGGCCCGTCGAGCAGCCCCGATGGCGTGAACAGCCAGCCGACGCCGTCCGGCTTCATGATGAACGGCTGGCGGCCGGACAGCGCGTCGAGCCCGGTTCCGTTCGGATCTCCCGGCGCATCGGGCGCCTTGGTGAGCGCGAAGTCGGGCACGTCGCGGCCCACCCACTGGCCGTGCGCCGCGTCCCACCACACCCACTTCTTGCGCTCGCTCCACGGACGGCCGTCCAGATCCGCGGAGGCGCGGTTGTAGAGCACGCGCCGGTTGGCGGGCCAAGCCCAACCCCAGTTCAGCTCCGCGCCGACCACGCCCGGCGGATCGGGCTCCCTCTTGGCCGCGAGGTTGCGGTCGGGCGCGGGGTACACGCCGCAATAGATCCATGAGGCACACGTCGTCGAGCCGTCGTCCTTCAGGTCGCCGAAACCCGCGAGGTGGCGGTCCGTCTCGCCCGTGTGGTAACCGTTGATCTCTCGCAGAATCTTCTCGGGGTCCGGCTCGCCGGCGATGCTCCCGGGTTGATCGGGGTCGAACTCCCACGTGAGCTTCTGGAACCCCTGATCCCGGGGCAGCGTGCTCGTGGCGTACAGCCGTTTCAGCCGCTTGGCGAGCTGGTGCGTGAACCACAGGTCGGAACGGCACTGGCCCGGCGGATCGGCGGCCTTGAAATGCCACTGCAGCATGCGCTGCGTGTTGGTGAAGCTCCCGTCGGTTTCCGCCACCTGGGCCGACGGAAAGAAGAAGACCTCGGTCTGGATGTCCTCCGGCTTGATCTCGCCCCGCACCACCTCGGGCGCCTTTTCCCAGAAGGTGGCCGTCTCGAGCAGCCAGTTGTCCTTCACGACGAGCCACTCGAGCTTACGCATCCCCGCGCGCTCGAGCCCCGCGTTGAGCGACGTCGCCGGATTCTGTCCCACGCAAATCAGGCCCTTGACCGAACCCGCGGCCATCGCCACGAACATCGGCATGTGCGAGTGGTCCCCGGTGATCTTGGGGTGCCAGTCGTAACCGAAGTCGTTCGACGCGTGCGCCGCGTCGCCGTACATCGATTTCAGGTAGGAGACGAAGAACTTGGGGGTGTTCGCCCAATAGCCCGTGCGGGGCGTCTCGGCCGCCAGGTAGGCCCGCAGCGCGTGGTGGGGCCGCAGCGCCGAGGGCGCATTCATGTAGCCGTGAATGCTGTGGTAGAGGGTGGGCAGGTCGGTCGAGCCCTGGATCGAGGCATGCCCGCGCAGCGCCAGCACGCCGCCGCCCGGCCGACCCACGTTGCCGAGCAACAGCTGCAACAGCGCGCAGCAGCCGATCATCTGCGGCCCGTAGGTGTGCTGGGTCCAACCCACGGCGTAGGCCCAGGCGGTGGTGCGGTCCCTGCCCGAGTTGTCGAGCACGGTCCGCGCCACGGCGACCAGTTTCTCCCTGGGACATCCGGTGACCTGCTCCACCATCTCCGGGGTGTACCGCGCGAAATGCCGCTTGAGGATTTGGAACACGCACTGCGGGTCGTTCAGGCTTTCGTCCCGCGCCGCGCCGCGGCGCGCGTACTGCCAGGTGGACTCGTCGTATTGACCTACGAATCCGTCGAACGGCCAATCCGCCGTGTTGCCGCGGTATTCCAGCAGACCAGAGAACACGCCGCCGAGATCTTCGCTGTCCTTGAAGTCGTCGCGCACCAGCGTGGCGGCGTTGGTATAGTGGACCAGATACTGCCGGAAGAACGCGTCGCCGTTCCAGCCCGCGTCCTGCAGCACGTAGTTGATGAGGCCGCCCAGGAACGCGATGTCCGACCCTGCGCGCACGGGCGCGTAGATGTCGGCCATGGCGCTGGTACGGGTGAAGCGCGGGTCCACGTGGATGATCTTCGCGCCGTGCTCGACTTTCGCCTTCATGGGCCAGCGGAACGCCACCGGGTGGCATTCGGCCATGTTCGAGCCCTGGATGACGATGCAGTCCGAGTCCTCCAGGTTGCGCGGGTAGGTGGTCGCCGCGCCGCGACCGAGCCGGGTCCCCAGACCGGGGACGCTAGAGGAGTGTCATATTCGGGCCTGGTTTTCGATTGCCACCACGCCCAGGCCGCGCATCAGCTTCTGTTGAAGATGGTTCCACTCGTTGTCCAGGGTGGCACCGCCCAGGGCAAAGATCGCTGTGGTGTGATTGACTAGGGTGCCATTCTCCAGCCGCTCCACGAAGGTCTCGTCCCGGGTCTTCTTCACCAGGCCGGCGACCCGGTCCATGGCCCACTCGAGATCGACCTCTTCCCAGCGCCGCGCCCCCGGCTTGCGATGGAGCACCCTGGTCGCACGGTTCGGGTTCTTGTGCAGCTGGTAGATTGCCGCGCCCTTGGGACACAGAGCGCCCTCGCTGTGGGGGCTCCGCGGATCGCCTTCGATGTTGACGATCTCGCCGTCGATGGTATGGACCATGGTCG
>DATHKX010000087.1:0-4219 GCA_035488835.1 Gemmatimonadales bacterium | reverse complement strand
ACCCCACGCGCCCGGCTCTTATTCCTTCGGGAATAACCCAGCCGCCCGCGGAGTCCTCACTCGATGGCGTACCGCGCACCCCGAGGACCGGTTGGAGTCGAGCGAACTCGAGCGATTCGAAGCCGTCGTGCTGCCGCATCTTGACGCCGCGTACACCTTGGCGCGTTATCTCACGCGGAGCGATCACGACGCACAAGACGTCGTGCAGGACGCCTCCCTGCGCGCGTTCCGGCACTTCGGGACCTTCCGCGGTGCCGGAAGCGCCGAGGGGCGGGCCTGGCTGCTCGCGATCGTTCGCAACACGGCGTACACCTGGCAGCGCCGGCACCATGGCGACACGCTCACGACCGAGTTCAATGAGGAGCGCCACAGCGAGGTGGTTGCGGGCGAGGATCCAGAGGCAGCCCTGGTGGCGCAGGGCGAGCGCGTCGCGCTGCATCGCGCGATTGATGAGCTGCCGCCAGAGTTCCGCGAGGTGATCGTGCTGCGAGAGTTGGAGGAGCTGTCCTACAAGGAGATCGCGGACGTGGCGGGCGTGCCCGTAGGCACGGTCATGTCGCGGCTGTCGCGCGCCCGCCGGCGGCTCGAGGAGGTGCTGTGCGCGCAAACGGAGGACTGCTGACGTGACGCATCCCGCCTTCGAAGCCCAGCTCGACGCATACCTGGATGGCGAGCTCGCCGCTCCCGACGCGGCCGAGCTCGAGGCGCACCTCCGCGCTTGCCCCAACTGCTCCCGCTTGGAGCGGCGGCGCCGCGCGTTGAGTGCCGCTGTGCGCAAGCACATGCTCCGCTTCCCGGCGCCGGACACGCTCCGGGCTCGCGTGCGCTCCGCCGTGCGGGCGGACCTGAAGCGGACGGTACACTCCCGCTCCTATTGGCCCGCGCTCGCCGTTGCCGCATCGCTCGCCGTCGTGGCCGTCGGGGGCTGGCAGGCGGGGTTGCGCCAGGCCGCGAGCGATGCGCTCGCCGATCAGCTGCTCGGGAGCCACGTGCGCTCGCTCATGCCCGGCCATCTCATCGATGTGCAGTCCTCCGACCAGCACACGGTGAAGCCGTGGTTCAACGGCAAGCTCGACTTCTCGCCACCCGTATACGACTTCGCCGGTCGCGGCTTCCCGCTCATCGGCGGAAGGCTCGAATACGTGGGCGGCCGGCCGGTCGCGGCTCTGGTGTATGGGCGGCGGCAGCACTTGATCAACGTCTTCCTGTGGCCCACCGCGGGCGGCCTCACGGGAGGGCGCCCCGCGACCACTCGGCAGGGCTACCATTTGCTGCACTGGACGACGCCCGCCTACAGCTACTGGGTCGCGTCCGATCTCGGGCTGCCGGAGCTGCGCGACTTCGCGGCGCTGCTCGAGCGCGGTGATTCGGTTGCCCCTTGAACTCCGGCCGGTGGACGGCGTATACAGAGTGGCGTGACGTCCGGTCTACCGACCTCTTGAGGAGCATCGCATGCGCATCGCTTTTCCCAGCCTCTTTGCCATCCCACTGTTCGCCGCCTGCGTCGCTCCGACCCCGGGCGCGGTCCGGCAGGTGCCGGATCCCGTCTCCACGCGCTACATCAATCCCGGAACCCTCGCGGCGCTGCCTGGCTTCACGCACGCCGTGCGCATCGGCCCGACGCTGTACGTGTCGGGCGAGATCGCTCTCGACAGCACCGGCCGGCTCGTCGGTCCCGGCGACCTGGGCGCCCAAGCCGCCCAGGCGTTCGCCAATCTGGCGACAGTGTTACGGATCGGCGGGGCGACGCCGGCCGACGTGGCCAAGTTGACGATCTACGTGGTGAACTATTCGCCCAAGGATCTCGATGCCATTCGGCACGCGGCGCCCGACTTCTTCCCGCAGCGGAACCCGCCGGCGGGCATCGTGATCGGGGTGCAGTCGCTGCCGGAGGAGGGATTGCTCATCGCCGTGGACGCCACGGCGGTGGTGCGGGCGATGATTCTGCCACGCGACCAGCGCTCGCGGGAGCGGCCCTACTAGCTCACTTCGCGACGAGCCCTGAGAAGAACGGCAGCACGATCGACACGGCGATCAGCACGATGATGATCCACTCGAGCAGCTCCATGCGCTGCGTCGCCGCCCGGTCCGCCAGCTTCCCGTAGATGCCGTCGAGCGTCTGCAGCTTGCGAGTGATGCTCACGTCCCACTCCGCGAGATGGAAGCGACGCGACACGTGGCCGTACACGCGCGTGAGAAACTGCTCGCCGATCAACTTCAAGGCGTTCGTCACCTGCTCGAACAGGACTGCGGCGTCGAGCTGCAGCCGTCCGAGCCGTTGGAGCGGAAGCCGATAGGGACTGGGCAGGAACCGGCGCAGGCCGGGTGAGCGTCCGAGCAGGCTGTATGCCTGCTCTAGCGCCTCGTCGAGCTGGGCGTCCAGGTACCGCATCTCGAGCAGCTGCGTGTTGGCGAACTCGATCACCGCGCGCACGTCCTCCCCCTCCGGATCGAACAGCAGCGTCACGTCGGTGTCGATCAGCGTCGCGTCGTTCGGCCCGAACGAGAGGCGCGACGCGAGCGCATCGCTCACTTCCTGCTGCGACAGGGGGCGTGACTCGGCGCGCAGCACCTGAGCCACCGTCTGCGCATGCTCGGTCCACAGCATCGAGGCCTCGAGCGGCTCGCTGAACGCCTCGATCTGGAACACCACGTAATCTTCGACGAAGTCGGCGATGCGGGACCGAATCGCGCCATCGCCGAGCGCCTCGACCAGTTGTTGCACCCGGCGCCGCGAGTCTGCCTGGAGCTGCTCATTGCCGTACAGGATCGTGCTGAGTGCCGGGAGTCCCGTGAGCGGGCCCTGCAGGGGGATGGCGTAGCTCACGGATACGGCGCCGAAGTCGTACAGCACGAACTCGACGTGGGGCGCTGTGACGTGCTCACCCACGGCGAGCGACTCTGCCGGCTCGGTCACGCGCAGGGGCGCGGGGTCGTACTCGAAGAACGCCGGGGCGCGCCGCTTCTGCTTGACCGTCTGGCGCTGCGTGGCGCTCGCCAGCCGCCGCTCCGCCGCTGCGAGGTCGAACGCGTGCGCGACGTCGTAGGCGAACAGCACGTACCCGGTGCCTTCGGCGATTATCGGTGGGGGCATCGGCTAGGCCCGCTCCTTCCCTTCCCGCGCCACGGTGGGCGTCGCGAACGTCGGCGCCGCCAGCGGCGGGAGCCCCAGGTGCTCCCGCGCCCGGTTCAGCGCGTCGTCGATGTTGCCGTGAATGTTGTTCTCGCCCAGCTCGTCGTACAGACCCGCCCGCTCCAGCGCGACCACCGGCTGCGCGTGGACGTCCGAGAGGAGCACCAGCGAGCCGTCTCGCCGGCTGCGTCTGACGAGGTCGCGCAGCGCGTGCAGCCCGGTGGAGTCGATCGCGGGGACGTGCCGCATCCGCAGGATCAGCACCTTGGGCCGCACCGCGATGCGCCCCAACCGCTCCTTGAACGTCTCCGCCGCGCCGAAGAAGAACGGCCCGGTGATCTCGTACACCTCGACCCCCGGCGGCACGACCCGGCGCCGCACCGCGTTGGGATCGTTCTCGAAGTCGTCCTTGGGATCTTGCAGCTCGTGGGTGAGCACGCTGATGTTCGTCACTTCCGCCATGCGCCGCATGAACAGGAATGCCGCGAGCACCATCCCCACCTCGATCGCGACCGTCAGGTCCCACAGCACGGTCAGGAGAAACGTGGTGAGCAGTACGGCGACGTCGCTCTTCGGCGCTCGGAACTCGGCCAGGAACGTGCGCCACTCGCTCATGCTGTAGGCCACGACCACCAGGATCCCCGCCAGCGTCGCCATCGGGATCAGCCCGGCCCAGCGGCCGAAGAACAGCGTGATGAGAAGCAGCGTGACCGCATGCACGATGCCGGCGACGGGCGTGCGGCCGCCGTTCCGGACGTTCGTCGCCGTACGCGCGATAGCGCCGGTGGCGGGAATCCCGCCGAACAACGGCGAGGCGATGTTCGCGACGCCCTGCGCCACGAGCTCCATGTTCGAGCGGTGGCGGCCGCCAATCATGCCGTCCGCCACCACCGCCGAGAGCAGCGACTCGACGGCGCCGAGCAGTGCGATCGTGAATGCCGCGCCCATCAGCCCTGGCATCTGGTGGAAGGTGACCGCGGGAAGCGAGGGTGCCGGCAGGGCCGCGTTGATCACGCCGAACCGGCTGCCGATCGTGTCCACCGGCAGGTGTAGCAGCTGCACCGCCGCCGTCGTTACGATGAGCGC
>DATHKX010000086.1:0-4446 GCA_035488835.1 Gemmatimonadales bacterium | reverse complement strand
CGACCGCGGTGGCGCTACTCGTGTTGTGGAGGGTCACGCGCGGCTAGCGGCGCTCCTTCCTGGCCCCCAACCACAATAGGCCATCGATGATCAGCTGATCCTGAATCGGGTTGTTCAGGGTATGTGACAACGTCATGTTGGTGGTTCCGTACTTGTGCTCGTAGTCAATATCATTGTGACCCATGTTGAGGTAGATCATCTTGTAGTTCTTGTTGGTCCACACCACGGGATAGTACCCACTGTGCCAGATCTCGTGCGGTTTTGGCCCGGTGCCCAGCGGAAAGCTGGTCGAGTCTATCGACAGCAGAATGTCGATGTCAGGATTCTGCCGCAGATCTTTCTCCCATCGGTACCACTCACTTGGCGAAGACTTGAAAGTCTCGGGCAGACGGGACGTCGCCGGATGCTTGCGGTCTTCGACGCGGAGAATGGCCGACGTCGGTCTCCAGGTGTTACTGACGTATGATCCCGAGCTGAGAAATGTGGTCTGATACCAGTCCCAGTTGGCCGGGTACGCTGAAGGTGTCAAAGCAAAAGCGGCAAAATGAAAGCCCATCCAGGCTCCGCCGTGCTCCATGTACGTCTGAAACGCAGCTCGCTGTGCAGGTTCTTCCGGACGCGTATCCAGAAACACCACGACCTCATATCCAGAAAGAAAGTCTCCATTCAGGTTGTGCCAATTGGATGTGGTGTCATAGCTGAAATTGTATTGCGCCGCCTTTTCCGGAAACCATCGCTCGGCTTCCCGTAGAAAGCTGATATGGGCCTGATCCTCCTTGCCGGTAAAGAATGCGATCACTCGAAACGCTGGCTTGCCCCTACCCTTCCGCAAGATGGCCCTCGCCGGCGCCCCTTCGTGCCCTCGAACCTTGAGCGGTAGCACGATTAGGTCGTAGTCACCCGCCTGCACCGGGCGCAGGTCCAGCCCCTCCACGATGGGAATCCCGCGTCCGAGCAGAATCTGGTGCGTCCGCGGCGCCGGAGCGCCGAATTGCTCCGCCGAGATGTAGTCCACGCCGACCAGCAGGACTCCAGCGTCCGCGAGGAGCTGCGCCGCGTCCGGTGCGATGTACGTGAAGTCTTTATGGAATTCGGGTGAGTCCATCCAGCCGCGCAGCGTGCTCCGCGTCCGGAACAGCACGCGCTTCGCGCCCCTCCAGTCGTGCCGGTTCAGTTCGCCCGCGTCGATCGCTCGTACGCTGTCGGGGATGTCGATCACCCGCGCGGCACCGATCAGCGGGTCCAGCGGCACCTGGTCGATCGGCGCGCCGTTGGCGACGAAATGCATCGGGGCGTCGATGTGCGTCCCGCTGTGCGCGCCCAGTGAGTAGACCGACAGCGTCAGGATATCGCCCTTCCGCATGTCTTTGAGAAAATCGAACTTCATGGGCGCGTCGCCCTGGTACACCGGAGTCCTCGCCGGATCGAGCGTCGCCGTCACATCGATCCACCCCTCGCCGCTCAGCTCACGCAGCCCCCCCGTGTCCTGGTCGCGCGGGGCACACGCCACGACCAGGCTGACCAACAGCGTCAACCCCAAGCACGGGACAACCGCAGCATGTTCGCGCACCGCGTTCCTTCCGTACGTTATGCGCCAGGGGGCGCCGATGTCGGAGCCAGGCAGTTTACAAGATACGCTGCAATCGTCTTCTGGCGCCGGTTCTCGAAACGGAGCCGGTGTGATACCTTGGCCGTCGGTCCCATGACCTCGCCATGCTCGAGCATCCCCGGAGCCGCGCTCGCACTGCTCATGCTCGCCGGCTGCAGCGCGACCCCTCCACCGCGAGCGCCAACGCCTGCCCCATTGAGCGACGCAGTCGAGCCCCAGGCGGTGCTGCGCGCCATGACCACGGTCGCCGACTGGCAGCTGGCGAACCCATCGGCGCATCAGCCGTACGAGTGGCAACAGGCGCCATTCTGGGCTGGTCTCTACGAGTTGGCCTTGCGGTCGAGCAGTCGCCAGAAATACCTCGACGCGATCCGCCGCAATGGTGAAAGCATCCAGTGGCAGCCGGGGCCGCGACCCTTTCTCGCGGACGACCACGCCGTCACCCAGAGCTACTTTCTCCTCTATAGACTCGGGGCCGACGCCCGAATGATTGCGCCGGCCCTGGCGCGCTTCGGTGAGATGTTACAGGCGCCGTTCGCCGAGTCGCTCGAGTTCAGCAATGACAAGACCATGCGCGAATGGGTCTGGTGCGACGCGCTGTTCATGTCCCCGCCAGCCCTCACGCTCGCCACGAGCACCACCGGCGACGGTCGGTATGTCGATCTCATGGAGCGGCTCTGGTGGAAGACAACGGACTACCTGTACGACAAGCAAGAGCGACTGTTCTACCGCGATAGCCGATTCTTCGATCAGCGCGAACCCAACGGGAAGAAGGTGTTCTGGAGTCGCGGTAATGGGTGGGTGCTTGCGGGTCTCGCACGCGTGCTGCAGTACTTGCCTCCGGACTATGCCGGGCGAAGGCGGTTCATCGCTCTCTTCCAGGACATGGCGCCAAGAATCGCCGACTTGCAGGGACCGGATGGCTATTGGCGTGCCAGCTTACTCGATCCTGACAGCCGCCCGATTCCGGAGACCAGCGGGACAGGCTTCTTCACGTACGCGCTTGCCTGGGGCATGAATGAGGGTTTGCTGGGACGCCAATACGAGCCCACCGTCCGCCGGGGCTGGTCGGCCATGGTTCGGGCGGTCCAGCCAAGCGGCATGCTCGGCTACGTTCAGCGGGTCGGAGATCAGCCCGGCGACACGGGACCAGAGCAGACGGAGATTTACGGCACGGGGGCGTTTCTCCTCGCAGGCAGTGAGCTGTTTCGACTGGCTGTCCGCCAATAACTCTCGGGAGCATCATCGAGTCATGAGCGCATCCATCAGGGTGACCATCCTATCGCTTGGTATCGCGGGCCTCGCCTGTTCGCCGCCACCTCGGCCGTCGGCCGGCGAGGCGACGGCCGGCATCGACTCGCTCAACGCGCGTCTCGTCCAAGCGTACCGGACTCACGACCCTCGGGCGTATGCCGCGCTGTACACCGACACGGCGGTTTTCGAATGGCCGGCGTTCAATACGGTCCGGGGCCCCGCCGAGCTGGCGGCGATGGCGCGGAGCAACTGGGCGTCCCTGCACGACATGGACCTGCGTCTGATCGTCTCGACTCGACGCGTCGCGCCGGATCACGCGACGGAGTTTGGCGCCTTCGAGCAATCCTGGAGCGACTCGAGCGGCGGGCGCATGACGGAGTTCGGCAGGTACGTCACCTTGCTGGCGCGAAAGACGGACGGGAGTTGGCTGATCGACCGCTTCTTCGGCTTCGAGGACTCGACCCGGCGCGGCCCTGGACACCGCGCCCCGTAGGACGTCTAATCCCTCCCATGCGCAACCGACTGCTTCCTGCACTGACCGCCCTCTTGCTGGCCCTCACGGCCAGGACCGGCGCCGCCCAGACCGCCCTGCAGCTCCGGTGGGAGCTCGTGGGGGACTCTCAGGCGGCCTTCACCCTCACCAACCGTGACACGAAACCACTCCCCCCGAGCGGATGGGCGATCTACTTCAGTGCGTTGCACTCGGCCGATTCGGGCAGCGTGGGAGCCGGGTTCGACATCCAGGACGTATTAGGCGACCTGCACCGGATCGTCCCGGGCGCCGGCTTCGCCGGACTCGCGCCCGGCGCGACGATCAAGATCCCGTACCTCACCGATCCGCTTCTCAATCGCAGCTTCGTTCCCTCGGGTCCCTACATCGTGTTCGACGCCGCGAAGGACGTGGGCGTCCGGTTGAGCGATTACGTCGCGGTTCCGTTCGAGCGCTCGCAGCGCGTGGTGACGCCCGAGGCCCAGTTCGCGCTCGACTCCGTGATCCGCGACATCCCCGCGAGCGAGCTGCCAGCGGTGTTCCCGACCCCGGTGCAGGTCACAACGGGAACGGGAGAGCTGCGCCTCACGGCGATGCCGCAAGTCACCGCGCCGGCCGAGCTCGCGAGCGAGGCGACGTTCGCGGCTGAATACCTGCGGCCCTATCTCCGCGCGGGACGGAACGGGGGAGGCCCGCCGCTGCGACTCGAGGTGGGCCCGGTTGAGGGCCAATCGTCGCCCGAGGCGTACGAGTTGGTGGTCGATCCCACGGCGGGTGTCCGGATCGTCGGTGTCTCGTCGGCGGGCATCTTCTACGGTCTCCAGTCACTGCGCAGCTTGTTCCCGCCGCCGTCTCCTCGTGGAGGGCTCGTACTGCCGGCGATCCGAATTGTGGACGCTCCGCGCTTCGGCTACCGCGGGTTCATGCTCGACGTTGCGCGCAACTTCCATCCGAAGGCGGCGGTGTTGCGCACGCTCGACCTGCTGGCCCGCTACAAGCTCAACGTCTTCCACATCCACCTCACGGATGACGAGGGCTGGCGGGTCGAGATCCCCAGCCTCCCGGAGCTCACGGCGGTGGGCGCGCGCCGCGG
>DATHKX010000085.1:0-2080 GCA_035488835.1 Gemmatimonadales bacterium | reverse complement strand
TGTGTCACGGTGGGGAAGGAGCGGATCGAAACCCCCGAGCTGCACGCGGGGGACATTGGCGTCGTGGCCAAGCTGCGAGACACGCACACCAACGACACGCTCTCGACCAAGGACCACGCGATCGTGCTCCCCAAAATCCCTTTCCCCGAGCCGGTGATCACGGAGGCGATCGAGGTGAAGCAGCGGGGCGAAGAGGAAAAGCTCTCGACCGGGTTGCACAAGCTGCACGAGGAAGATCCGACGTTTCAGCACGAGTACTCGGGCGAGCTGGGGCAGACGCTGATCCGAGGGCTGGGGGAGCGTCATCTCGAGATCATCGTCGGACGCTTGGCCCGCAAGTTCGGCGTGCACGCCGTGATCGGGAAGCCGAAGATCGCGTACCGCGAGACCTTCAAGGCGCGGGCGGAGGGCCAGGGGAAGCACAAGAAGCAGACGGGGGGCCGCGGCCAGTACGGCGACTGCTGGATCCGGATTGCGCCCCTGCCGCGGGGATCGGGGTTCCAGTTCGTGGACGAGATCGTGGGCGGGGTGATCCCGCGCCAGTACATCCCGGCGGTCGAGCGCGGCATCCAGGAGGCGGCGGCGCGGGGTCCGGTGGCCGGCTATCCCGTCGTCGACTTCAAGGTGGAGCTATACGACGGCTCCTATCACGACGTGGACTCCAACGAAATGTCGTTCAAGATGGCGGGCATCCTGGCATTTCGGAACGTCAGCCCCAACTGCCGGCCGGTGCTGCTCGAGCCGATCCTGGAGCTCGACGTGTCGACGCCGGACGACTACCAGGGCGCCGTGATGGGCGATCTGTCGTCGCGCCGGGGCCACATCCTTGGCACCGAGCCCGACGGCCGCCTGGTCAGCGTCAAGGCGCTGGTCCCCGAAGCCGAGCTGGACCGCTACGCCACGACGTTGCACTCGATCACGCACGGGCGCGGGACGTACCGCGCGAAGTTCCACGTGTACCAGGAGGTCCCCCCCGACGCCGCGCAGAAGGTGGCGGAGGTGCGGAAAAAGGAGCTCGAGGAAGCGAAGGCCTAGCGGGGTAGAAAGGGACCCATGAAAACCAAACTGCTGTGCGTGACGCTTGTCGCCCTCGGTACCGCGTGCCAGCGCGTGGACCGCACGCCACCGGCGTCGGACACTCCCGCGATGGGCGATACGACCGCGACCCCCGCGACCCCCGCGCCCGTCGCGGCACCCGCGCCGCCACCGCCTCCGGCCGCGACGAAGGTGGCCGTGGTGGAGGGGTTCCTCACGCCGGAATCCGTGCTGCACGATCCGGCGCAGGACATCTACTTCGTCTCGAACATCAACGGCAGTCCGACCGCGAAGGACAACAACGGATTCATCAGCCGGGTGCGGCCGGACGGTGCCGTCGAGAACCTCAAGTTCATCGAGGGTGGGCACGGCGGTGTGACCCTCAACGCCCCGAAGGGGCTGGCCATCCGGGGCGACACGTTGTGGGTCGCGGACATCGATGTGGTTCGCTCGTTCGACGCGAAGACCGGCGCCGCGAGGGACAGCGTGAGTCTAGCCAGTCTGGGCGCGGTATTCCTGAACGACATCGCGATCGCGCAGACCGGCGCGCTCTACATCACCGACACCGGTATTCGGTTCGACGACGTGGGCAACGTACTGCACCCGGGGCCCGACCGGATCTTCCGGATCGGATCGGACCGGCAGGTCACGGTCGCGGTGCGGGGCGACACCCTGGGCCGGCCGAACGGGATCACCCTGGACTCCGTGGGCAAGCGGTTCATCGTCGTGCAGTTCGGGGGGCGCTCGGTGCTCGCGTGGAAGCCGGGGGACAAGGCGCCGAGCGTGATCGCCAAGGGCCCGGGCGGGTTCGACGGCGTGGAGATCGCCGGGAGCCGGATGCTCGTCTCGAGCTGGACCGACTCGACGGTGTCGAGCTACGAGAGCGGACAGGAAGTGAAGCTGATTACCGGCGTGCCCAGCCCGGCCGACATCGGATACGACGGTAAGCGTAAGCGCGTGCTCATTCCGGTCTTTTCCGGAAACCGCGTGGAGATTTGGCAGCTACCCTGAGCTGACCGCCAGCACCGCGGCCCCCCGCACCGGC
>DATHKX010000084.1:0-10493 GCA_035488835.1 Gemmatimonadales bacterium | reverse complement strand
AAGCCCGCGGCCCGAACAGCAACGCGAGGGCCGCCCATGCCACGATGACCCACCCACGCCGGCGAATGATGGGTGCCGCGGGTAACGCGAACACTTACGTGCCAAGCATAAGCAGGCCACAATCATAGAGACGCCAGCGGGCCAAAGCTAGCGGCGCGACGCTGTCCGTTCGCATATTGCGCGGATGCTCGAACGCCGTATCGTCATTCTCGTCGCCGCGCTGGTTGTCCTGCTCGTGTCGGCCGCGCTGTGGAACACCTTTGTGCGACCGCCCGCGCCGGCGTCGGCCGGCGCGACGCCCGATACCGCGCAGACCGTGGTGCGGACGTCGGGGCCGGCCATCGATTCGGCGCCGGACACCACGCGCGCGGCCGCTCAACCTGCCCCCGCCCCTGGGCCCACGGTCCTGCCCCCGGTCGGCGCCGGTGGCCCGAGTTACATCGTGCTGCTCGCCCGCTCCGAGATCCGCCGCCGGATCCGGGCCAGCGCCGGTAGCACGTATCTGAACGACATCATCCTCGCGAGCCCGGACTCGATCTTGCACCGCTGGGACGGCCGCATGTCGACGCCGGTGCGCGTGTTCTTTCCTCCAACGACCGTCGCCAACTTCCAGCCCAGCTTCCTCGACGCCGTGCGGAGCGCCTTCCAGCGCTGGCAGGAGGCCGGCGTGCCCGTGCGGTTCAACCTGGACGCCGACTCCGGCTCCGCCGAAGTGCGGGTCCAATGGCGCATCCAGTTCGAGGGAGAGCGCTCGGGACAGACCGACCTGCAGTGGGACGAGGATGGACACCTGACCGGCGGCGTCGTCACCCTCGCCACGTTCGATGCCAAGGGGCAACCGTTCGCACCCGAAGACGTCCGGGTGCTGGCCCTGCACGAAATCGGGCATCTGATCGGCCTCGACCACTCGCCGGATCCAGGCGACATCATGTACGCACAGCCCAAGGTGCGCGATCTCTCACCCCGCGACATCCGCACGGCCTCGCTCCTCTACGATCTCGCGCCCGGCCCGCTTCGGGTCGGCGGCTGAGCCCCGGGAGCGCCGAGCTATATTGAGGAAAGACGGCAGTCGGTGAATCCCATGGCGCACCGCACCATCATCTCGTTCCTCACCCACGAAGCCCCCCCCTCCCCGGACGGCGGGGCGGCCAACCTCGCCCAGGTGCTGGACGCGCGGGTTCGGGAGGGGGAGCTGATCGAACGGCTTCCCGAACAGGCGGTGCGCTGTTTTGCCTGCGGGCACCGCTGCCTCGTGAAGCCCGGACGCCGGGGGATCTGCAAGGTCCGTTTCAACAGGGACGGCACGCTGTATGTCCCCGCGGGCTACGTCGCCGCGCTGCAGTGTGATCCGACCGAGAAGAAGCCGTTCTTCCACGCCCTCCCCGGCTCAGACACGCTCACCTTCGGCATGCTGGGATGCGACTTCCACTGCGGCTACTGCCAGAACTGGCTCACGAGCCAGGCGCTGCGAGACGCCGCCGCCGGTGTGGTCCCGACCGACGTCACCCCAGACGAACTGGTTCGGATTGCGCTGCGGCAGGGAGCGCGGCTCGTCGGCTCGTCCTACAACGAGCCGCTCATCACCGCCGAATGGGCGCTGGATGTGTTCAAGGTGGCGAGGGGCCACGGCTTGAAGACCGCGTTCATCTCGAACGGCAACGCGACTCCCGAGGTGCTCGATTACATCCGCCCCTGGACCGACTGTTACAAGATCGACCTCAAGGCGATGGAGGATCGCCGCTACCGCGAGCTGGGCGGCGTGCTCCAGCACGTGCTCGATGCGATCCGGATGGTGTACGAGCGGGGGTTCTGGCTCGAGCTGGTGACCCTGGTGGTCCCGGGGTTCAACGATGACGACGCCCAGCTGCGCCGGGCCGCCGACTACATCGCGTCGGTGAGCCCCGAGATCCCGTGGCACGTCACCGCGTTCCACAAGGACTACCGGATGACCGACCCCGACGACACGCCGGCCGAAACGCTGGTGCGAGCGTGTGAGATCGGGGCGGCGGCCGGCCTCAAGTTCGTCTACGCGGGCAATCTCCCGGGCCGGGTCGGGCGCTGGGAGCATACGTGGTGCCCGGACTGCCGCGAGCTGCTGATCGAGCGCTACGGGTATGTGATCCGGCAACAGCGGATCGGCGCTGAGGGCGCCTGTTTCGCCTGCGGCCGACGGATCCCGGGCGTGTGGTCGTAGGGCTGTTGCTTCTCGCCCTGCAGGGCGCCGGCTCTCCTGCGGCGTTTGGCGCGGGGGTCTTCGATCCCCTCGTCGAAGACGGCATCCGCCGGGGAGCCTACCCCGGCGCAGCTCTGGTTGTCGGGCGGCGCGACACGATCCTGTTCGCCAAAGGCTACGGGCATCTCACGTGGTCGGGGTCGAGCGCCGCCGTCGATCCAGACAGCACCATGTACGACCTGGCCTCGCTCACCAAGGTCATCGCGACCGCGACCTCGCTGATGCTGCTGGTGGAGCGGGGGCAGGTGCGCCTGGATGAGCCGGTCTCGACTTACATCGCGGAGCTCAAAGGGCCGCAAACGGCGCCGATCACGGTGCGCCAGCTCCTCACGCACACGTCCGGGCTCCGGGCCGACCTCCCCGAACCGGAGCTCAAAGCGATCCGCGACAGTGCGGCGCTCATGGCGCGCGTACTGCGCGAGACCCCCCGCGTCACGCCAGGCACCCGCGTCATCTACAGCGATCTGAACGCGATCCTGCTCGGCGAAGTCGTGCGGCGCGTGACGGGCGAGTCGCTCGACGCCTTCGTGGCACGGGAGGTCTTCGTCCCGTTGGGCCTGCACCAGACGATGTTCCGGCCGCCGTCACGCATGCGGGGCCGGATCGCGCCGACGGGGATGTGGCGCGGGCACCCCGTCGCCGGCATCGTCAATGACGGAAGCGCGTTCAGGCTTCGAGGGGTGTCGGGCAACGCGGGGGTGTTCTCCACGGCGGCCGACGTAGCGCAGTTCGCCCAGTTCGTGCTGCGAGGTGGGACGACTCGCGACGGCCGCCTGCTTCGCGAGGAGACGGTTCGCCTGTTCACGTCCAAGGCGACGGCGTTCGGAGCCAGGACCGAAGCCCGGGCCCTGGGGTGGCAGGCGGTACCGACAGGGGAGAGCGTCTCGAGCGCGGGAACGCTGTTCGGGCCGAGGAGCTACGGCCATACCGGTTGGACGGGGACCTCGCTCTGGATCGACCCCGATCGCGATCTGTTCGTGGTGCTACTCACCAACCGGGCGTACGTACCGCGCGCCCGCCGCCCGTTTACGCTGCTGAAGCAGGTGCGCAGCGGCGTCGCCGACGCGGCCGCGCGCGCGTCCGATGCCCGCTGACCGGACTCGCCCCACGCTCGTATACGATGGCGACTGCGGCTTGTGCCGGCGCTCGGTGGACCTGCTCCGACGCTGGGACCGGGAACACCGGATCGCGCTGGTCCCGTTCCAGGATCAAGCCAGCGTGGCGGCGTTCGGCATCCCGCTCCCGGCCCTCGCGGCGGCGATGCATCTCGTGCTCCCCCCCCCGGACGGCCGGGTGCTCGCGGGCGCGGACGCGGTTCCGGAGCTCCTGCGGCTGCTGCCGGGGAAGCGCTGGTTGGCGAGTGGATTCCGCATCCCCGGCGTGATGCCCCTGGCCCGGCGCCTATACGCCTGGATCGCGCGGCGACGGCGCTGCCTGGTGCGCGGCTACGGGGTCGACTAGGTTCGGAAACAGGACGGCGGAGAGGAGTCGGTGATGACGGCACCCGTAGCGCTCAACTCAGAGGCGGCGCGTAACGCGCTCCGGCAGGTGAAGGACCCGGAGCTCGACATGAACATCGTCGACCTCGGCCTCGTGTACGACGTCGAGATCGCTGACGGCGAGGTGCGCGTGAAGATGACGCTCACGTCGCCGGGCTGCCCGGCGGGTCCGATGATCACGAACGACGCCTACCGTGTGCTGCGTGGGCTCGAGGGGGTGAAGGACGTCGACATCGAGATCGTGTGGGAACCGTACTGGACGCCTGAGCGAATGGATCCCAAAGTTCGGGCCTTGATGGGGCTCTAGCCGAACGCCGCGAGCAGCGCGTCTCCGAACGCTTCGATCTGCCAGCGCCGGAGCTCTCCGATACGGGAGAGCCCGGCGCGATCGTTTGGTGGCGGTTCGGCGCGGGCGACGGCCTCGAGGGTCGAGCGCCCGCAGAGCACGCCGGGATCGAGCCCCAGCTCCGCGGCCGCACGATTGCGGGCCGCCTTGAGGCGTTCGACCCGTGCCTCGACCGCCGGATCGCGCGCCTGGCGTGGGGCACGCTCCACCCGTGGCAGCTCGCTCTCCGGGAGCGCGAGGGCGCGGCGCACGCCATCGAGCAGCGCGGGGCCGTGCCGTGCGGCCAGGCTGGGCGGGAGCGCGGCGATCCCGCTGAGCTCGGCGGGCGCGCGGGGCAGGGCCTTCGCCACGGCAAGCAGGGCGTCGTTCCCGATGATGCGGAACGTGGCCCGGTCCAGCTCCGCGCCCTGGGCCTCCCGCCACCGGTACAGCTCCCGCAGCGCCGCGAGCTGCCGCGGCGCCAGCGTCTTCGCCCGTTTCACGCGCAGAAACGCGTCCGGCCCCCCCGGCTCCTCTCCGTTCGACGCCCCCCCTCTCGTCCAACGCAGGTCTTCGAGCCGCGTGAATTCCTCCTCCGCCCACGTGAGCCGACCGAGCGCCGTGAGCCTGGCGCGCAGCTGCTCGCGCAGCGCCGGCAGGTGCGCGGTATCCGCCGCGGCGTAGGCGAGCATCGCCGGGGGGAGCGGGCGCCGCGACCAGTCCGCCTTCTGGTGCTCCTTGGCGAGCTTCACCCCGGCGTATTTTTCGAGCAGTGCCGCGAGGCCAACCGCCGGCTCGCCTGCCAGCTGGGCGGCGATGCGCGTGTCGAACAGCCGCCGCGCCCGGAATCCATAGTCACGATCCAGGATCCGCAGGTCGTAGTCCGCGTCGTGGAAGATCTTTTCGACCTTCGGGTCGGCGAGCAGCCGGCCTACGGGCGAGAGGTCCGCCACCGCCAGGGGGTCGATGATCTCGGTTCGCGAAGGGCTGGACAGCTGAATCAGGAAGATCCGGTCGTGGTAGCGGTGGAAGCTCGCCGCTTCGGTGTCGGCGGCGACGAGCGGCTCCCGCGAGAGCGCCGCGATCGCTTCGGCGAGCGCCTCGGGCGTGCGGATGTAGCTCACTCTTGCTTGCTGAGCGTATCGAGGCCGGCGGCGATCTCCTCGAGCGCCTTGGCCAGGGTCTTGTAGAATTCAGCATCCGGCGGCTGGGGCGCTCCGCCCAGGGGATCGCCCGCGCATTTGCGGGCGGCGCGCGCGGCGTGGCGGATGTAGTCGGTGGCAACCTGCATCGGGGTCCTCGGGATCGGGGTTGTGGTGTCGGATCCGGCGCAGCTGATTCAAAAGATACGCGCGACCCTCGCGCCTTGTAGCCTGGGCGACTGGCCCACGCCGCTCGAGCCGGCTGGCGCGCTGGGCCGCGCCATCGGCGTCGCCGAGCTCAGCATCAAGCGGGAAGACCGCTCCTCCGCGCGCTACGGAGGCAACAAAGTACGCGGGCTCGAATTCCTGCTCGCGGACGCGCGCCCCGGCACGGTCTTCGTCACCCTCGGCGGCACGGGCTCGACCCACTGCCTCGCGACCGCCATGCACGCCGCGGCAGCGGGCGGCCGGGCCGTGCTCGCGCAGTTCCCACAGCCCGACACACCCGCGAGCCGCGCCGTGGCCTCCGCGTGTCGTGCCAACGCCGCTCTCGTCGTGCACGCCCGGACGAGGGGGTTACTGCCACTCGCGGTTCTCACCGCGTGGCGGCGTGCTGGGGCGCTGGGCCCCCGTCGCTGGATTCCTGGCGGGGGAGCGCATCCCCGCGCGGTGGTGGGCCATTTGCTCGCGGGGTTAGAGCTCGCCGCGCAGATCGCCTCACCCCCGGACGCGATCGTTCTCCCACTCGGCACCGGCGGTACGGCCGCGGGCCTCGCGCTCGCCGTGACGGCACTCGGCTGGCCGACCCGCATCGTGGCCATCCGCGTGGCACCACGGATCGTCGCCAATCGCTGGCGAACGACGTGGCTCACGCGCGCGGCGCGGCGGCTGCTTGCGCACCGAGGGGTAGCGCTCCCGGCTCCCCGCTCCCTCCACATTGTGGACGGGTTGGGAAACGGCTACGGGTACCCGACTCCGGAGGGGGAGGCGGCCGAACGGCTCGGGTCCGAGCACGGTCTCACCCTCGATCCCACGTACGGAGCCAAAGCGTTCGCCTTTCTCATGCGTCGTGCAACGCGCGACGTGCGACGGGTGGTTTTCTGGCATACGTTTGCGGTTCCCGTTTCCCAGCTGGAGCCCGCACCGTGACGCCGTTCGGGACGGTCGAGTTGACTGTTTATCCATACGAATGCGACTCGTTCGGTCACCTGAACCAGGCCGCACTGCTCACGCTGCTCGAGCGCGCCCGCTGGGATGCGCTCGCCCGCGGCCCGGGCATGGACCTGTTCGACCGCAACGGCGTGTGGCCCGCGGTGCGGAAGGCGACGATCGAGTACCGTGCTCCGGCGTTCGCGCGCGACGTGTTGCGCGTGGAGACGACGGTCGCGGGCCGCGGCACCACCAGCATGACCCTGCGCCACGTCGTGCGACGGATCTCCGACGACGCAGCCGTCGCGGAGGCGGAGATGGTGTTCGTGTGCATCGATCGGCTGGGGCGCGCCACACCGATTCCGGACGAGATCGCCCGCTTTCTCGGACCCCGGCCGTCGGGGGGCCACCAGCCCATCCAGGTACCAGCGGGCGACGTCGAGCTCGCCGTCGACGTCCGCGGCGAAGGCGTGCCGGTGCTGTTCGTGCATGGCTTCCCGTTCGATCGCACCATGTGGCGGCACCAGCTCGCCACGCTGTCTCGTGTTCGGCGCATCGCGCCGGATTTCCGCGGGGTGGGCGACTCGGGGGTGCCACCAGCCGCCGACGGGTACTCGCTGACGCGGTACGCCGATGACCTCGTGGCCGTGCTCGACGCCCTCGGGGTGCGGCAGGCCGTGCTGTGTGGCCTCTCGATGGGTGGCTACGTCATCTTCGAGCTGTTGCGCCGGCATCCGGAACGCGTGAGAGCTCTGATCTTCGCGGATACCAAGCCTCAGGCGGACTCAGCCGAGGCGAAGCGGGGGCGTGAGGCGCTGATCCAGGTCGCGCAGCGGGAGGGTCAGGACGGCGTGATCGAGCAGCTGCTCCCTCGGCTGCTCGCGCCCGCCACGCAGGCCACCCAGCCCGAGGTCGCCGGCCAGGTGCGCGAGATGGCGCGCCGTTGGTCGGTGCCCGGGCTCGTGGGCGCGCTGCGAGTGCTGCGCGACCGACCCGACTCCACCGAGACGCTCCGGGGCGTGCGGGTGCCGACGCTCGTGCTGGTGGGGAGCGAGGACGAGATCGCTCCCCCCGATACGGCGCACGCGATGGCGCAGCTCATCCCCGACGCTCAGTATCACGTCCTGCCCGCCGCTGGACACATCGCGCCCCTGGAGCAGCCCTTGGCAGCCAGCCGGCTCTTGGCCGACTTCCTGAGTGCACTGCCCTTCCCCTGAAGCGAGAACCCCGGGACGACCACCCCGGGGCTCTATTCACGATCCCTTGCGCTGCGGCTTACCGGGTGGGCTTGCGCTCTGGAACACGTCTCGGTTCTTGGCGATGTAGGACTTCCACTGCGGAGGCGTGTCTTCCTCCGGGAAAATCGCGGTGACGGGGCACTCCGGTTCGCAGGCGCCGCAATCGATGCATTCGTCCGGGTGGATGTATAGCTGATCCTCACCCTCGTAGATGCAGTCCACGGGGCAGACATCCACGCACGACCGATCCTTCAGATTGATGCAGGGCTCTGCAATGATGTACGGCATTCAGGCTCCAGGCATTTCGCGTCGCGCGGGCCAGACTCGGGCCGGATCGCAAACATAGGATGGGTCCCACCCTCGTTCAAGGCCCGGTGGCAGGCAACGCGATCCGGGTCATCAGCGACAGGATGCCCACGAGGAACGCATACTGCAGCAGCGCGGTGTGATCCGGCTCATCTGCCGCGCGACTGAAGCCGGCCGCCGCGGCGGCGGCGATGCCGAGCAGCACCAGCAGCCCCTCGGACGTCACAAACCACATCAACGCAATGATTGCAACCGCGATCCAGCGCTGTTGGCGGGTCAGTGCGCGGAAGCCGCGCGCGCCGTCGAGCTGCCACACTGGGACCAGGTTGAACAGGTTCACCCAGGCGCCGAAATGCGCGATCGCGCCCCACACCCCGATGCCCGTGGCGCGGTACACGATGTAGGCCGTGAGCGCGGCGCCCAGTCCCCAGAGCGGGCCGGCGAGCCCGACCCGGGCGTCTTCGCGCGCGTTGGCCGGGTACTGCTTCAGTCGAATCACCGCGCCGATGCCGGGGATGAACATCGGCGCCGTGGCCTTGATGCCATAGCGTTGCAGCGCCTGGACGTGACCCATTTCGTGGATATAGATGGAAAGCACGATGCCGAATGCGAACTTCCAGCCCCAGATGGTCCAGTACACGGCTGCCGAGAGCAGCATGCTGAAGAGCGTCCCGCCCTTCGTCAAACCGAGCAGCAGCAACTTGGCCTTCGTGAGGACGAACAGGAGCGCGAACTTGAACTTGAAGAGGAGGGCGCCGAGTGCGCCGACACCGGCCGCCTCTTTGCCCCACCTTGCCCCGTGCCCTGCGGTTGCGGGTGTGGCGTCCAAAGAGCGGCTCAAGGCGGCGATCCGGGCAGCAACGCCTTGGTACTGGGTCGCGTCGGTCGGCAACAGGTCGAGTGCCTGGCGCCAGGCGGCTAACGCGACGCTCGGGTCGCCGACTTGCGTCGCGCGCTCCGCGGTGGCGGCTAAACGCTTGAGCTCTTCCGCGTGAACCAGGCGTTGGCAGGACGGGCAGGCGAGTAGGGCGGGCGCGATCTGTGTGCCGCACTGCGCGCACACGGACGGCGCCCGCCCGGGTACTGCGGCGTCGGTCATCGACGATGGGCTACGCCGCCGCGGAGCTGGCAGCGGCCGGGTATGGCCCCGCGACCTGGAGTGCGGCGCGCCGGTTGAGCTTCCACGCTTCGTACAGCGCGAACCCGGCAATCAGCAGGTGGAGCGGACTCGTGATGCCGATCATGATCGGAGCCGCGTACGCGAGTGCGATGATCAGCGCCAGACCGAAGGCGACCATGAGGGGTCCCGGCTGTGGCGACGTCCCCAGCGCCGCGTCGGTGGAGGCGTTGACCCCGGCTGGGGCCGCGGCGGACGAGGTCGCCTGCGCGCGCCACTCGTTCTTCAGCTCCCGGGCGATCAATGAGGAGTCGGTCACCACGACGGCGGTGTAGGTGAGGAACATGGCGAGCAACTGGTAGCGCCAGCCGCCGCGCCCGTTCGAACCCTTGCGCACCGCGCTGCCCACCAGCACCCCGACGACAATCGCCACCAGCCCGAACTCATACCCGGTCAGAGCCGCGATGCCGAAGTAAATCCCCGCCCCCAACACCGCAGCGCCAAACCCGAGTCCCAACGCCCTCGCAAATCGCCCGCCCGATGAGCCGCGGTTCCACGCCGCCATGATTTGGTTGCGGCACCGCTGGCACGTGACGCTGCCGTTCACCTCATAGTAGGATGTCGCGATGGGGTGGCCGCAGGCCGCGCAGCTGGCGCCGGAGGCTGCGCCGTCACGCTCGGCGTGGTCGAACTGGAGACTCCCACCGGATGGCTGATCCACGGGTTCCTCCTGGAAGCCGGTACGGGCGTTGTGTGCGCCCACTAGCTTTGGAGGGGCGGCCAGACGGTTGCAGTGAGGAACGACCAGCTGGCAGGAACCCTATGTCCGTGGTGGGGTTGCGCGCCGCAGAGATACCAGCGGGTATCTGAACTGCCCATACCAGCGCGCCTTGTTGCCCCAAACGATTCCCACAGGTATCGTAGATCCTGATGGGTATCAGACAGAAGAGAACGGCCGAGACGAAAGCGCTGCTCCTCGAGGCGGGACTGAGCGTGTTCGCGGAGCGCGGCATCGAGTTCGCCACGCTCGACGACATCGCTCAAACCGCCGGCTTCACCAAGGGCGCGATCTACCGGCAGTTCCCGTCCAAGGGCGCCTTTCTGCTCGCCCTATTCGAGCAGTACGCCGCCGTGGCCCGATCGGGCGCCGCGGCGCGACAAGCAGTCTGGTTCATCCCCCTCACCCTGCAGTTTGCCGCCCACGCGATGCGGGATCCCTTGCTCAGGCGGCGCTTCGCCGTCGTGCTGACGGAGGCGCCTGATGGTGGTACGGCCGACGGACAGCTGCTCAAGGCGCTGGCACGAGTGCTGCCGCCGGCCCAACCTTCCCCACCCCGAACGCCGTAGCCGCTGGCGAGGGCCTCATGGTCTATCTCGCTTGGCTCGTCGTATTGCTCACTCCCTACTGGCTCGGGCCCATCGTCGTGTGGCTCATCCAGAAGGTCGGTGCGCGTCCGGTGTTCGAGCCGTTCACTGCGGGTCGG
>DATHKX010000083.1:0-10298 GCA_035488835.1 Gemmatimonadales bacterium | reverse complement strand
CACGATGTTGTTCGGCGTCGCGGGCGACGTGATGTACATGACGCCGTTCACGACGATCGGCGTGGTCTCGAAGCTGCCGAGCCGCTCGGACCCGTGGGTATAGACGGCCCGCGGGACGAGATTCTTGACGTTCGAGGTGTTGATCGTCTTCAGGGGGGAGAACCGGTTATTCCAGTAGTTGTGCCCGTACATCAGCCAGTCGCCGCTCGCCGCGGCGTTGAGCAGCATGTCGTTCGTCACGACGGCGTGCGGTGGAGCGGCGGGGTCCACGGCCCCTCCCGACCCCTGCCCGCACAGCGGTGCCGCGACGAGCGCCGCGACCGCCGCGGTCGCGGACCATCGAGCCCAATGCATCATACCCACCTCCGTTAAAGGTCGAAGACTATTCCCCTGCACCCAACGAGAACCCTACATACATGTTCCGGCCCGGAGCCGGCTCATAATAGCGCCCATTCGCCGCGTTGATAACCACCGACGCGACGTAGAAGCGGTTCCACACGTTGTTCAAGCCCACGAACGGACGCAGCCGCACGCTCCCTACCGTCCCGTCCCAGCCGAGGCGCAGGTTCGTGGTCCACCAAGGGCTCGTGGAGGTGTTGAGCGTGTCGTTCACCACGTAGCCCGACGAGTGGGTCTCCTCGACCTCCAACCAGGCCCCGCGCGCGAAGGTCGGCCGTGCCTGCAGCAGGAAATGGAGCCAGTGCTGCGGGATGCCGGGGAGGGGGCGACCGTCGAGGACACGTGTCCCAATCGTGTAGTCGGTGTAGCGGAAGTCGGAGTAGGTCCAGGTGGTGGTCAGATTCAATCCGGACATGACCTCGAGCTCTGTGCCCAACTCCACGCCGCGGTGGCGGGACATCCCGGCGTTTTGGAAGAACACCCGGCCGGGGGCGGTCGGCGGCGGATAGGCGTATCCGATCAGCTCGTCCCGCACGTTCGCGTGGTACAGGGCCACCGAGTAGTTCAGCCGGCCCACCAGGTCGCCACGCACGCCGATCTCGTAGTTCGTGGCCTTCTGCGGTTGCAGCGTCGGGTTGAAGCCGCCCGCCGAGTTGGGCTGGTTCGTGAGCTCCGTCGTGGTCGGCGTCTCGAACGAGGTCCCGACGTTGCCATACACGGTGAGGGCGTCGGATGGCGCGACGGCGACGCCGACCGAACCCGACAGCGCGCGCATCAACCGCCGCCCCGAGTCGTCGGGGTTGGTCGGCGTGATCAGCCGATCGTCCGCCCGGAAGTTCACCCAGTCGTACCGAAGCCCGCCGGTGACCGAGACGTGCGGGGTGACCTGCAGGGCGCTCTGGACGAACGGCCCGACCTCGGTCACGCGCTCGAGCTGGTCGAGTGCGCGCACGGTGTCGGGCTGGCCGGCGTTGTTGCCGAAGTTGTGGCGGTCGTCGCGCTGTCGCTGGAAGTCGATGCCGGCCGTCAGCCGATGCTCCAGGCGCCCGAGCGGCAGGGGGCGGCTGATGGTGGCGCGCGCGCCGTACGCCAGGCGGTCCAGATCGATGTACGCGAACGTGGTCGGGTTCTTGAGGTTGCGGGCGATGCCGAACACGGTGAGCGAGGCCTCGCCGCCCCCCGCGAACTCGCGCAGTACCGTGACGCCACCCTGCCCCTGGGTGACGTCCTTGCCGGCGACGCGAGTGATATTGATCGCCGCCGCAGAGTCGGGGTTCCGGGCCATCTCGGCGGCGGTGAGCGCACCGGGGTTGTCGGCGCGCGGATCCCACCCGAAGTCCGCCGTGGCCGCGAGGGACCAGCCGTTGGCGAGCGGGAAATGCCAGCGCGAATTCAGGTTGCGGAAATCGGCATCCGAGTGCTGCCGCTGGCCCGTGTAGTCGAGCCGCGAGACGGTGACGAGCCCGCTGCCCGCGCCCACGCGGAACGACGTGCTCGACTGCCACTTGCTCCAGTTGCGATTCAGATCGCGGTCGAATGTGCCGAACAGGACGCGGACATCTTGCCGGACGTTCCGCGGAGCGGTCGGGTCGGTCCAGATGCTGATCACGCCCCCCGACGCGTTGCCGAACAGCGCCGACGCCGACCCGCGCAGGATCTCGATCCGATCGGCGGCGCCGAGCTCCAGGTTGGTGAGCTGACCCTGGCCGTCGGGGAGCGTCTGCGGAATCCCGTCCACCAGCACCTTGATCCCGCGCACCGCGAACGCCGAGCGGGCCCCAAACCCGCGGATCGAGATCCGCTGGTCCAGCGAGAAGTTGTATCGGTTCGCCGCGTACACACCAGGAACGGTCGCGAGCGCCTCGTCCAGGCCCCACGTGGGCCGCGCCCGGCTGATCTCGGTCTTCTCGAGGAGCTGGACGGCTTGGGGGATGCGGTTGATGGGCGGGTTGGCCCGGGTGACCGAGACTACCGCAGGAGGCAGGGTGTAGACCTTCAGGCTGTCCGCCGGGCGCGGGGGAGCGGTAGTGTCCCGCTGCTGGGCCGCCGCACGGAGCGACCAGAGGGTACAGAGCAGGGTGAGGGCCGCCACTCGCATCAAAGTCGATGGCTTTCACAGCGGGGAGAGGGGTTTTAACCGCTCCGCCGGGGCGCGTCAAGGTACAAGGAGAATTTGGGCCTACCTCGGGCGACGAAACATCCGGTTCCAGCGGATCCGCAGCGGGTCGGTGGCGACACTCAAGTAAATGATGAGCGGCTGGCCCACGATGTGGGACCGCGGCAGGAATCCCCAGAAGCGGCTGTCGTAGGACTCGTCGCGGTTGTCGCCCATCACCCAGAAATGCCCGATCGGAATCGCGATCGGGCCCCAGTCGTGGGTCGTGGGGTGGTAACGGGCCGTGTCGCGCCCGACGTAATAGGGCAGCTGCAGCGCCCGGATCTTCCGGAGCTGCAACGGATCGTCGGGGTGAGACCCCAGGTGCAGGGCGTACGGCTCGTCGAGCCGTTTACCGTTGCGGTAGACCGTGTCATGGGTCATCTGGAGCGTATCGGTGGGCCCGCCGATCACTCGCTTCACGATGTTCAGATTGGGCGTCGAGTCTTCGACCGAGCGGAACACCACGATCCCGTCGCGCTGGGGCTCCGCGTAGCCCGGCACACGGCAGCAGCGGATCCCGGTGATCGGGATCTCGAGCTCGCCGCCGTAGATCGCTTTGTTCACGAACAGGAAGTCGCCGACGAGCAGCGTGTTCTCCATGCTCGCCGACGGGATGCGGAACGCCTCGATCAGGTAAGAGCGCAGCACGATCCAGATGCCGACCGCCACGGCGATCGACCCGGCCCAACCCTTGGTCCATCGGTTGAAAGCGCGCAGGCGCTCGAGGATCGAGGGTCGTTCCATGGAGACCGCAAGCTAGGGGCACCCCGGAGTCCCGGCAACCGTTCCTGGGAGCCCGTTTCTTGGTATAATTGGAACTCGCAATGAACGAGCCCAACCCGCCGCGCCGCTCGCAGCCGCCGCTCATGGACGGCCTCGGCAAGCTCTGCACCGAAGGGAAGCAGCTCGCCGATTACCTGTGGCAGGTGCCCAAGGACGAGCCGGCGCGCCACAAGATCGTCGCCATCCTGGACCAGATCGCCGCCGAGGCCGGTAAGCAGGGGCGCAAAGAAATGCCGCGCATCTGCGCGGAGCTCAAGACCGCCGCCAAGGCGACCCCGAGCCCGCAGCAGGTGGACGTGCTGGTGACCGGCTTCGACCGGCTCGTCAACTTGTGGCAGGCCGCCAAGTCCGGTCTGCTGTGACGAAGCCCGTGAGCGGCGCCGCTCCGCCCCCCGCCCGCGCCGCATCACTCGATCAGCTGTGCATCAACACCGTCCGCGCCCTCGCGATGGACGCGGTGCAGCGGGCCGATTCCGGCCACCCCGGGACCGCGATGGCACTCGCGCCGGTCGCGTACGTGTTGTGGCAGCGGCATCTGCGATACAATCCCGCGACCCCCGACTGGTTCGGGCGCGATCGCTTCGTGTTGTCGGCCGGGCATGCCTGCATCTTGCTGTACGCGGTCCTCTACCTCACCGGGTACGACCTCTCGCTCGACGACATCAAGCAGTTCCGCCAGTGGGGGAGCCGTACGCCCGGCCACTCCGAGCACGGGCTCACGCCGGGCGTCGAGGCCACGACCGGCCCGCTCGGCCAGGGTGTGGGGAACGCCGTCGGGATGGCGCTCGCGGAGGCGCACCTCGCGCAGCTGTTCAACCGGCCGGGCCACACCGTCGTGGACCATTGCACGTATTTCCTCGCGTCCGATGGCGACCTGATGGAGGGCGTGTCGCACGAGGCCTGCTCGCTGGCCGGCCATCTGAAGCTCGGCCGTCTGATCGGGATCTACGACGACAATCGCATCACCATCGACGGCAAGACCGATCTCACTTTCTCGGACGATACGGCGAAGCGGTTCGAGAGCTACGGTTGGCACGTGGAGCGCGTCGCGGACGGCAACGACCTCGGCGCGCTCGACGCGGCGCTCGCTGCCGCCCGGCGCGTCGTGGACCGGCCGTCCCTGGTCATCGTGCGCACCCACATCGCGTTCGGCAGCCCGCACAAGCAGGACACCCCCGAGGCCCACGGCGCTCCGCTCGGCGAAGACGAGGTGAAGCTCACCAAGCAACGCCTGGGCTGGCCCAGCCTCGAGCCGTTTCACGTGCCGGAGGAAGCGCTCGCGCACTGGCGGCTCGCCCGCGAGCGCGGCGCCCGGCTCGAAGCCGAATGGTCCAAGAAGTACGACGCGTATCGACAGGCATATCCCGAGCTCGCGGCAGAGCTCGAGCGCCGGCTCGCCGGCCGCCTGGCCGAGGGCTGGGACGAGGGACTCCCGACGTTCGGGCCCGCCGACGCCCAGGCCACGCGCGTCGCGTCAGGGAAGGTACTGAACGCCGTCGCGCCGAAGCTCCCCGAGCTCGTCGGCGGGTCGGCGGACCTCGCGGGCTCGACGAACGTCGTCTTCAAGAACGGGGGCGACGTGTCCGCGGAGAGCTGGGGCGCCCGCAACATCCATTTCGGCGTACGCGAGCACGGAATGGGCGCCATCCTGAACGGCCTCGCCCTGCACCGCGGCGTGCGGCCCGTCGGATCGACGTTCCTCATTTTCTCGGACTACATGCGGCCGCCGATCCGCCTCGCCGCGCTGTGCGATCTGCCGGTGATCTACGTCTTCACCCACGACTCCATCGGCCTCGGGGAGGACGGTCCCACGCATCAGCCGATCGAGCAGCTCGCTTCGCTGCGCGCGGTTCCCAACCTCGTCGTCATCCGCCCGGCCGACGCGACCGAGACGGTGGAGGCGTGGCGCATGGCGATCCTGTCCCGGAGCAGCCCGGTTGCGCTCGCGCTGACGCGGCAAAAAGTCCCGGTGATCGACCGCGCGAAGTACGCCCCCGCGAACGGGCTGCGGCTGGGTGGCTACGTGCTCGCGGACGCCCGCGACGGGAAGCCGGTGATCGTTCTCCTGGCGAGCGGGTCCGAGGTCGACATCGCGCTGGGCGCCTACGAGCGGCTCGCCGCCGAGGGGATTGCCGCGCGCGTCGTCAGCATGCCGTCGATGGAGCTGTTCGCGCGGCAGCCGCAGGAGTACCGCGACGCGGTCCTGCCGCCCGCCGTGCCCGCGCGGCTCGCCGTCGAAGCCGCCGCGCCGCAGCCCTGGTACCGCTGGATCGGGGACCACGGGATCGTGATGGGCATCGAACGGTTCGGCGCCTCTGCGCCGTACCAGCGGATCTACCAGGAATTCGGGTTGACGGTGGAGAACGTGGTAAGGACAGCCAAAGAGCTGCTGCGCACGTAGTGCACGAGTAAACTCGCGGCTCGGCGTTGCCCGTAAACGGGCAGTGCCGCTTCAGCGGTAAATGCCGAGCCGCGGCTTCAGCCGCGCACCGATGCGGCTCCCAGTCGTCCCAGAATCTCCCGCGCCGCCTCTCTCCCCGACTTCACGCACGCCGAGACGCCCGCACCATCGAACCCCGCCCCAGCGATCGCGAGCGGCGCGAGCCGGGCGAGCCGCTCCCGGACCGCTGCCACCCGCTCGGCGTGCCCGCGCGGATAACGCGGCAACCCCCGCGGCCAGTGGAAGACGCGGGTCCAGAGCGGATCCCCCTCGATACCCAAAATGGCCGCGAGCTCGGCGTGCGCGATCGAGGCTGGATCGCCGTCCACCGGTCCGACGAACGCGCGCAGCAGGGCAAAGCCATCCGGCGCACGGTTCGGGTACTTCCGCCACGCGTACGTACAGGCGCGCACGGCGCCGCCCGCATCCGGCGCCGCCACGAAGCCGGTCCCCTCGAGCGTCCCCGGCACCTGGTCCGCCCGATACGCGAGCGATACGGTGATACTCGGAGCGTAGAGCACGGTATCGAGCTCGCGAGCCGCCGACACGCCGAGGCCAGCGAGCAGGCGCGCCGCCACCCAGGCGGGGACCGCGAGGATGACCGCCTCGGCGTCGAGTGACGAGGCGCCGGTGAACGAGAGGCGCCAGCCGCGCGCCGCCGGCGCGATGGCCGTGACACCTTGCGTCGTGCGTAGCCTGGGCACGAGACAGGCAACGAGCGCCTGCACCACGTCGGCCATCCCCGTGGTGAAGGTCCTGAACTGCGTCCCGGCGTTCGCGTTTACCTGAATCCCCAGCAGCTCAGCGGCCTTCCCTTCCGCGAGCGGCTCCAGACGTCGTCCCGTCCACAGCGTCGATCCCCGCGCGATTTGGTCCACCAGCCGATCCCCAACGCCGATCTCGCGCGCCAACTCTTGAATGTCCGGCTCGGCGGCGAGGAAGCCGTCGGGGCCGCCTTCCACGACGAAGCCGTCGCGCCGCTCGGTGATAACCATCCCGCCGGGCCGCCGTCCCGCATCTAGCACGACCACGTCCGCCGCCGCCCCCGCCCCCGCCCCCTCGAGCGCCCAGGCAGCAGACAGCCCCGCCAGGCCCGCGCCCACCACGGCGACCGTCATCACCACCCACGGGCCGCCGCCGCGGCGCGCGCGATCTCCGCGAGCGCGCCCACGAGCAGCGGATCGTCGTTCAGAGACGTGGTGCGCTCGAGCTGGACCCCGAGCCGTCCGGCGAGCTCGCGGTACATGACGTCCACGTCGTACAACACCTCGACGTGGTCGCTGACGAACCCGATGGGAACGATGAGAAACGCCCCATGACCCTTCCCGGCGAGCTCCGTCACGACCGCGCCCGCCTCCGGGCCGAGCCACGGCTCGGGCGTGGCCCCCGCGCTCTGGTAGGCGAACCCCCACTCCGCGAGCCCGGCGCGCTGGGCGACTCCCGCGGCGCTCGCCCGCAGCTCGTCGGGGTAGGGATCACCGGTCGCGAGGATGCGCTCGGGCAGGCTGTGCGCGGTGAATAGGACGTGGACTGCGCGCGGCGCCGGGAACCGCTCCAGCGCTTGCGAAACCCGTCCGGCGACCGCGTCGAGGAACTTGGGATGGTCACCCCAGCGCCGCACCAGCGCCGCATCGAGCCGCCCTGCGGCCGCCTCGAGCAGTTTTTTTTCGTAGGCGCCCACCGACATCGCCGAGTAGTGCGGCGCGAGCACGATCCCCACCACCCGCCGGTGTCCGTCCGCCACGATTTGCTCGACCACGTCGTGGATGTAGGGATGCCAATGCCGCATCCCGACGTACACCGCGAACCGCTCGTCTTTCCCCAGCGCCCGCCGCACGCCGGCCGCCTGCGCTTCGGTGAGCTCCCGAATCGGCGATCGGCCACCGATCCGAGCGTAGCGTTGTTTGATCTCTTTCACGAACTCAGGGGGAGTGGGCCGACCGCCACGCACATCCTGCAGGTACGGCTCGACCTCGTCGAGGCTCCCGGGTCCTCCATACGCCATCAGCAGCACCGCAATACGCTCAGCCGCCATGCACCCACTCCACGACCGCCTGCAGGGCCTCTACCGGCGTCTCGGGGAGGACGCCGTGCCCGAGGTTGAAGATGTGCCCCGGTCGCCCGCCGGCGCGGGCGAGCACATCCCGCACCTGCCGCTCGAGCTCCGGCCGCGGCGCCAGCAGCGCTACCGGGTCGAGGTTGCCCTGAATGGCGCGCGGGGGGGACCCGATGCGCTCCCACGCGACGTCGAGCGGGATGCGCCAGTCGACGCCGATCACATCGCCGCCCGCCCGCGCGAAATCCACGAGCAGGGTGGCCGTATCCGTCCCGAAGTGGATCACCGGCACGCCGCTCGCGCCCGCGAGCTCGAGGGCGCGCTGGCTGTGCGGAAAGACGTAGGTCGCGTAGTCCGCCGGCGACAGGCAGCCCACCCAGCTGTCGAACAGCTGCAGGGCGCGGGCGCCGGCGCCGGCCTGGGCCGCGAGATAGCCGCCGACGAGCTCGGCGAACCGCTGCATCAGCTCGTGCCAGGCGCGCGGCTCTGCGTACATGAACCGCTTGGTCAGAGTGAAGGTGCGCGTCGCGCCGCCTTCGATCGCGTAGCTCGCGAGCGTGAACGGCGCGCCGGCGAACCCGATCAGCGGGATGTGTGGGGGCAGCGCCTGAACCGCGGCCCGGGCGGCCTCCATCACGTAGGCCAGGTCGGTCGCGGGATCCACGGGCGGCAGCTCGAGCACCTGGCCCGGCTCGCGGATCGGCCGGGTGATCTGCGGCCCTTCCCCTGCCGCGAACGAGAGCCCCAGTCCCAACGGCTCGAACGGCAGCAGGATGTCGGCGAACAGGATGGCGGCGTCCACGCCCAGCCGCTCGACCGGCTGCAGCGTGACCTGCGCGGCCAGCTCGGGTTTGTGGCACAACTCGAGCAGCGAATGCTTCTGCCGCAGCGCGCGGTATTCCGGGAGGTAGCGTCCGGCCTGGCGCATGAACCACACCGGCGTGACGTCGGTGGGCTGCGAGCGGCAGGCCTTCAGGAAACGGCTGTCGTCAGGAGTGTGGGGCAACCGTCGGCTCGCGCGCCTCGGCCGGGGCGGGGTGGGAAGAGGGGGGAGCGATGAAGACGGTATCCCCCTCGAGCTTCACCCGGTAGGCGAGGACCGGGAGCGACGGTGGACCGCCCAGGACCTGGCCCGTCTCGAGCGAGAAGACGCCCTCGTGCCACGGACACGTGACGGTGCAGCCCGCCGGATCGACAGTTCCCTCCGAGAGGCTGGCGCGCGCGTGGGTGCAGCGGTTCGCGATCGCGTACACGGTGCCCTGCACGTTGAAGAGCGCCACCGCGTCGCCGCCTACGTACACCCGGCGACTCGCCCCCGCCGGCAGATCCGCGAGCGTCGCCACCGGTGTGTAGCCGTCGGCGCGCGTCGGCCGCCGCGCAGTCGCCTGTGCGGAACCCGCGCCCCCCAACGTGTCGAGCATGTCCCAGAGAGACATCTGCACGCACGTGAAGGTCGGCGTGTCCCGCAGCGTGTAGGAGGACGCCTGGCTCTCGCGCAGCTCCATCACGAGGTCGAGGAAGTCGGCGGGTTCGTCGCCCTCGAACGCCACGATGAATTCCTGGTCGTCGAGCCCGTACGAATACGTGGTGTTCAGGCGGATGGACGGATACTTCCTCCCGGTCCGCACATGCTCGTCCATCATGGTCTGGCGGTCGGCTTTCGGGAGCATGTACCACGCCCTCGTCTTGATGAACGGGTACACGAACAGGTAGCGCGCTTCACTCGGCCGGATGACCAGGCGAGACGGCTGGCCCGGGTCCTCCGGGAACTCGTAGATCGAGCGCCGCGTCATCGCGAGATAGCTGTACGGGCTGGTCAGATACGCACCCAGGTCGGTGCGATTCAGCGCGGTCTGCAGGGCCACGAGCGCGTCGAGGTTCTCGGCCACCTGCCAGAGCAGGAAGTCGCAGTCACCCCGGATCCCGACCAGGCCGTACGGGCGGAGCAGCAGCCGGCCGGCGAAGCTCTCGATGATCTGGCCGAACTCGAGCTTCGAGCTCGCCTGGCGCTCGGCGGACAGCCGCCGCCACGCGCTGTCGAGCGTGTAGAAGGCGAAGCGCACCACTTGACGCTTCTCGGAGGGCTTCGGGCTCATGGAACGAATCTAACGTGGAACGCGGAAGTGGGAACGCGGAACCTCAGGTCGGCCCTGCTGTTCCGCCTTCCGCGTTCCGCGCTCCGCGTTCCTCCCGCCAGGCCTTGCGTACCACCCACACGCCGATCGTCCCGAATATGAGCATAGGCGTGATCGCGAGCAGCACCGCGGCCCAGAAGTAGAGCAGCTGCATTCCGGTGTCGTCTGCGTGCACAAGCGCGAGCAGGGCGGGCAGGGTCATCGGCCCAGGAACCGGTTCAAGTGTCGCAGGTAATAGGCGAGCGCCACGGTGGCGACCGCGAATGCGAGCCCCATGACCAGGGTCAGTACCTCACCGGACTGCCGGTAGCTCCACCCCGCCCACAT
>DATHKX010000082.1:0-18724 GCA_035488835.1 Gemmatimonadales bacterium | reverse complement strand
AGCCCCTCGCCGCCGCCGGTGGAACCCATGGCCATCGGTCAGCCCTCTCCCTTCTTTTTCGTCAGCGTCTGCTTCTGCTCGGTGATGGCTCCGACCACCCGCACGCCGGCCTGGCGGGCGATCTCGATCGCCTGCTGCACGCGGCCGAACTCGATGTTCTGGTCGGCCTTGAGAAACAGGATCTTGTCCTGCGTGCGAGTCTCGTAAATCGCTTGGAGCCGGTCGGGCAACTGCTCGTCCGGGATCTGCCTCGGTCCCGACCCCAGGTCGAGCCAGAACTTGCCGTCCTTGTCGATCCCGAGCTTGACCTCGTCCGACCCTTCCGGACGGTTCTCGGGGTTTGCCGAGCGCGGGATCGTGGCCTGGAAGCCGGCGGCGATGAGGGGCGTGACGATCATGAAGATGATCAGCAGCACCAGCATCACGTCGATCAGCGGCGTGACGTTGATGTCGGCCTTGACGGCCGCCCGGGCGCTAGTGGCTGACAGGGCCACTGGTCTGCGACGCCTTCTGCGTCTGGAATTCCTTCGTGAAGATCGAGCGGCCGAACTCCGACCCGACGCTCTTGATCAGATAGTCGATCAGCTCCTTCGAGGTGTACGTCATCTCGACGGAGAGAAAATCGATCTTGGTCGTGAAGTAGTTGTACAGCCACACCGCCGGAATGGCGACGATGAGCCCGAATGCCGTCGTGATCAACGCTTCCGCGATACCGGCGGACACGGCGCCGAGTGAGCCGCCACCGCCCGATGCCGCCATGCCGGTGAACGCGTTCACGATACCCATCACGGTGCCCAGCAGGCCGACGAAGGGAGCCGTGGAGCCCGTCGTCGCCAGGATGCCGAGGCCGCGCTTGAGCTCGGCCGATACAATGAGGATCTCGCGCTCTACCGCGCGCTCCACCGAGTTGATGTCGGCCGCGGTGATCGTGGCCCGGTCGCGCAGCAGCGGCTTGACCTCCGAGAGCGCCTCACCGACCACGCGCGCCACGTGGCTCTTCTTCTGCTTCTCGGCGAGCTTGATCGCGCCGTCGAGCTGCTCCTCCTTGAGGAAGCGGGAGAACTCGGGCGCGAACCGCCGCGTCTCCCCCTGCGACCGGAGGATCTGGTACAGCTTCTGGAAGGCGCTCGTCCACGAGTAGATGGACATCGCCGCCAGGATGATGACGATGGACTTCGCGAACAAGCCCATCGACACGAAGAGGTCGTAAAGCGAGAGGCTCATGGGGCGAAGGCTCCTTTGGGGTCCCTACTGTTTGAGCCGGAAGTCGATCGGAATCTGAATCAGCACGCGTACCGCCCGGCCGTGCACCCGCGCGGGCCGGAACAGCGCTTTGAGAACGTAGCTCTTGGCCGACTGATCGAAGCCCGGGTTGGGGCTCTGCAAGACTTTGACGGACGGCGGCTCGGCCCGCCCGAGCGTATCGATGATCGCCTGCACCAGCACGCGGCCCTGGATCTGGGCCTGCCGCAACAGCTCCGGAAACTGCAGCGTTGGGCCGGACAGCACCGCGGGTTTCTCCTCGACGATCGCCTCCATGAACACTTCGTTCCCGGTCGGCACCATCCCAGTCGCGAGGCCGCCCTCGACGCCCGTGCCCGAGTAGTCTTTCGGATCGAAGTGCTCCTGGAGGTTCACCGGGGGGATGTTCGTCGGGATCACGTCCGGCGCGACCACCGTCTGGAATCCCTTGAGCGGTACGTCCAGCTGCACCGGCTGCTGCTCCGGCGGCTTCTCCGTTTTGGGCTGGTCGACGAACACCATCGCGGTGTCCACCTTGACGCTGTTGTCCGTCTCGCCGGCGCTCAACGTCGCGTACACGGCCCCCGCGATCACGACAGTGTGAACCACGAGCGACACCGCACCCACGCCGAAGAGGCGCCGGGCGTCCTTCTTGGGCTTGGACTCGATCAGATTGTCAAACACGGGTTTTCGTCCTCCAGTGGACGATCGGGTAACTGCGTATGAAATACCGCCGATTGGCCTCCGCCCGCTAGTGGAGCCCCCATTACAAAACAATGACAGCCGGGTGAGGGGTCGCCTTCACCGGCTCCTCAGGGTGAGGCGCCATTGCAGCAGGACCCGCACCGCGCGGCCCTGCACCCGCCCCGGCGAGAACCGCACCGGGCGGACGTGGTCCGCCAGGGTCTCCCCCAGCGCCGGGCTGGGCGACGACACCACCGCGATGGAGGCCGGCTCGACTCCGCCCGTGCTGTCCACCACGAAGCGTACGACCGCCACCCCACCCATGATGGGGGTCGCGCCCCCACTGCGAACGGTGACAATCTCGGACTCCGCGGCGAGCGGGCGCGGCGGCTGGTCGAGCCCGCGACATTCCGGGACGCAGCTGTACAGCGTGTCGAGTGGGGGTCCGGAGGCGAGGCGAGCGAGCGCTGCCGAGGGGCGAGCGGCCGTCGGCGGCGGCTGGACCGACCGGCGCACGGCTTCGAACTCGACGGCGAGGAGCGAGTCGATCTGGGCCAGTCCGGCGACCTCGAGCCGCGGATCGATTGTCAGCGCGTCGCGAAACGACTCGCGCGCCAGACTGTCTCTGCCTTTGTAGAATTGAAGGACGCCCCGCCACACGAACGCGTTCACGCGGTCGCGGCCGGTCGCGAGGGTGCTCGAATCGAGCGCGAGCCCGACCAGCACGAGCCCCGAGTCCACGTTCCCGGCGCCGAGCTGAGCGCGCGCGGCCGTGACCAGCTCGGCGGTCCGAGCCTGGGCTCCGACGCCGCGCGTGGTCCCGACCGAGAGCGCCATGAATATCGCCGCCGCCCGCCAGCGGATGGTCACGGCGTCGAGACCTCGTACCGGACCCAGTCCAATCCCTCTGGTCGAATGTCGAACCGCAACTCGATCAGCGCGGGAACCGGCTGGCTGCCCGCTTGCGCCGGACGAAAGCGCAGCTGCGGCAAGACCTCCCGGACCGCCCGCTCGAACGCAGACGAGGAACTCGTGACCAGGGAGATGCTCGCCGGCTCGAGCCGCCCGCCTTCGTCGATCACCGCCCGCACGACCACGCGGCCGTGGACCCCGGACGGCCCGAGCTGGCCCCTGTCCGCGTCGATCCGCATCTGGGGCAAGTCGATGAGCCGGGGTGGCTGCTCGCCCGCCTTACACGCGCGTACACAATCGTGCACTGCGACCCTGCCCATGCTTCGCACCGCGACCGGGCCGCGCTCCGCCGCCGGCTGGTCCACGGAGGTGCGGCGCCACGCATCCGCCTGCTCCCGCTTCCAGACTGAGGCGAGGGTCGAGTCCACCCGGACAAGGTCGTCACCGCTGAGCAAGGCATTGAGCGTCAGAGAGGCCCGAAAACTGCGCGCGCTGGCGGAATCGTCCCCCTCGTAGAAGCTGATGATCCCCAGCCACAGGAATGCTACGGCGCGATCCGACCGGTCCGCCGCGGAGGGCGAGTCCACAAGTTGCCTGAGCAACGCCCTCGCACTGTCCAGGTTCCGCGACCGGATCTCGGCCCGAGCGGCGGCGATCCGGTCGGCAGCGGTCTGACTCGCCGCCATCCGAGCTGAAAGCGCGAGGCCGATCGCGGCCGCGGGCACAACGAAGCGGAGCACGGAGCCTCCAGGGTGACGTCCCGGCCTGTTATTGCACAGGCTTCAGCCTGAAGTCAACCGGCAGGCGCACCAACACCCGCACCGCCTGCCCGTGCGTGCGCCCCGGCCGGAACACTGCCCCCAGCACGTACGCCCGAGCGGCCGGCTCGAAGCCGGCGTGCGAGCTTTGGAGCACGAGGGAGCCAGGCTCGGCTCGACCGAGGGTGTCGATCACGACCTGCACGACGACGCTTCCCGCAGTCCCGGCGCGCAGCAACGCTTCCGGGTACGTGAGCGGTGGTCCGGCGAGCAGGGCCGGCGGGTCATCCACCGCGGTCGCGCTCCACGGACCATCCGCCAGTCCGTTCACGCCGCGGTCGCCGCGTGCATCGCCCGCGCCGCGGAGCAGCACCTTCGCATCGAAGGGCAGGCGGGCGTCGATCGGCGGAATAGCGATGCGCGCTTGTGGCGGCACATCGATCGGCGGCGCTGTTGGTCCCGGCACCGCGTCGACCTCGCCACCATGCGACCCGTCCTCAGATGGCTGCGGCCACGAAAGAACGATGGGCGGGCCTGCGGAACGGAACACTTGCGGCGGTCGCAGCGTCGCCAGCACCGCGGCCGCGCAAACCCCCGCATGCACCAACAGGGCCACCGTGCCGCTCGGCGCCAGCGGTCGATCCGCGAAATAATTCCCCGATGCGATCAGACGGTCGAACATGGAGGTCTCTCAAGAGAGCGGTCTCCGTAAGAATGATGTCCGTCGCTTGCGGTGGGATGGCTCGAGCGTGAAGAACCGATGACAGCAGCGTTAGGACTTCGTCGCCGCTGGCTCCCGCGGCAGCGTGACCGTGAACGTGGTTCCCCGTCCCGGGCGGCTCACGACATCGATGCGCCCGCCGTGCGCCTCGGCGATCCATTTGGAGATGGCGAGTCCCAACCCCGCGCCGGGACGTTCGCCGGTGCGCGTGCGGGCCGAGTCGGCGCGCCAGAAGCGATCGAAGATGTGGGGGAGATCCCCCGGAGCGATGCCGATGCCCGTGTCGGCCACGCTGAGAATGACGCGGCCGTCGGCGACGCCGAGCTGCATGCGCACCGTCCCGCCCGGGGGGGTGTACTTCACGGCGTTGGTGAGCAGGTTCAGGATCAGCTGGCGAATACGCGTCGCGTCGACCGAGACGACCATCGGCTCGGGCGGCGTCGCGACGTCGACCCGCACCCCCGACTCCTCGGCGAGCAGCTCGCCGGTCTCGCGCACCTCTTCGACCATCGCCCGCAGGTCCACGGGCTCGCGGTGCAGCGGCGCGATGCCTTCGTCGGCGCGCGCCAGCGTGAGCAGCGCGTCCACCAGCTCCGTCATGCGTTTGATCTCCTGGAGCGTCTCTTCCAGCGTCGCGAGCGTGTCCTGAGGCAGGTTGGGAGTCGTGATCGCGCGCTCCACCCCGGCGCGGAGCACGGTGAGTGGCGTCTTCAGCTCGTGGCTCGCGTCGGCCGTGAAGCGCCGTAGGGCGGCGAAGCTGCGCTCGAGCCGGGTCATCATCTGGTTCAGCGTTTCGGCGAGCCGACCGAGCTCGTCCTTCACCAACGGCTCGGCGAGGCGACGGTGCAGGCTCCGGCCGTCGGTGATCTCGCGGACCTCGGTGATGATCTGATCCACGGCAGCGAGCGCGCGCCGGGAAATCCACGATCCCATCAGCAGGGCGAGGGCGACCCCGAGCGGCAGCACCAGGGCGAACGTGGAAAGCAGCTCGTCGGGCCCGAGCTCGGCCGTGCGGACGTCCGCCCCGGCGAGAATCGCCCCGAACTGCGGTCCGGCGCCGGTGACGTAATGGACCGCATAGTGGACCTTCGGGCCGTTGGGCTCGAGTCGCAGCGTGCCGCTGGACCGTCCGGAGAGAGGGGCGCTCGCCAGGCTCCGCAGCTGCTCCACCTGCTGGAACGTCAGGGCGCGCGCGTCGGACGACGCGAACAGCAGGCTGCCGTCGCGTGCGGTGATGACGAGGAAGTCGGGCACCGCTTCGAGCAGCGCGGCCAGATCGGGGATGAGCACGGGGTGCTGCGCCGAGTCGGCCCGCACCAGCGTCCCGCGCGCCCGATAGCTCTCGGCGAGAATGCCCGCCGTCAGCGCCGCCTCGGATTGAATCCGCTGGTCGAGATCCTGGTAGGAGGCGCTGCGACGGTCGAGGTACAGCACCCCGCCGAACGCGGCGAGGGTGAGGGCGAGGGCGCCCGAGTACCAGGCGGTGAGCCGCCCGCGCAGCGTCTGCATGTCACGCCTTCACGACGTAGCCGACCCCGCGCACCGTGTGAATCAACTTGGGTTCGCGCCCCTGGTCGATCTTCTTGCGCAGCCGCGTGATCACGACATCCACGATGTTCGTGCCGGGGTCGAAGTGGTAGTCCCAGGCGTACTCCGTGATCAGGGTCCGCGACATGACGCGACCCTGGTGGCGCATGAGGTACTCGAGCACCGCGTATTCCTTGGGGGTGAGCTCGATGACCTTCCCGCCGCGCCGCACCTCGCGGCTTCCGGTGTCGAGGGTCAGATCCGCGACCTTGAGCACCGGCGGCGCGATCGCCTTGGGGCGCCGCCCGAGCGCCTCCACGCGGGCGAGCAGCTCCTCCAGGGAGAACGGCTTCGTGACGTAGTCGTCGGCGCCCATCTTGAGCGCCTGCACCTTGAAATCCACGGCGTCCTGCGCCGTGAGCACCAGCACCGGCATCCCCTCACCCCGATCGCGCAGCGTGCGCAGCACCTCGAGGCCCGACAAGGCGGGCAGGCGCAGGTCGAGCACGAGCATGTCGTAGTGGCCCCCGGTCGAGAGACGCAGCCCTTCGGCGCCGTCCCCGACCAGGTCCGCGTGGAAGCCGGCCTCGGTCAGACCCCGCTTCACGTACTGGCCGACTGTCTTGTCATCTTCGACGACGAGAATCTTCATCCGGTGGGGAGGTACACCTTGAAATTCGATCCCACGCCGACGTGCGACTCGACGTCGATCCGCCCGCGGTGCTCGGCGATGATGCCGTAACAGATGGAGAGACCGAGACCGGTGCCGCGCCCCTGCGGCTTCGTCGTGAAGAACGGCTCGAAGATCTTGGGCAGATCCTCGCGCTTGATGCCGGTGCCCGTGTCGATGAACTCGAGCAGGATCTCATCCGTCCGATCGGGGTTAATGCGGCTGCGGACCGTCAGCGTGCCCCGCGAGTCCATCGCATCCATCGCGTTGAGCATCAGCGCCATGAAGCTCTGGATCAGCCGCTCGTGGTCCCCAAGCACCGTCGGCAGGCCGGAGGCCAGCTCACGCACTACGTTCAGACGCTTGAACCGCGCATGGTGCTTGAGGAGAAACAGCGTACGCTCCACCACGCCGTTCACGTCCGTCGGCTTCTTGTCCCCGCCCTTCGGTCGGGAAAAGTCGAGCAGGCTCTCGACGATCCGGCGGCAGCGCTGCACCTCGGCGTCGACGATCTTCAGGTACTCGTCGTAGCCGTGGCGGTCACCGGGGGGCAGGTCCTCGGTGCGGAGTGTGAGGGCCTCGCAGCAGGCCAGGATCGTGGCGAGCGGGTTGTTGATCTCGTGCATGACGCCCGCCGCGAGCTGGCCCACGGCGGCGAGCTTCTCCGTCTCGGTGAGGCGCTGCTGCGCCTGGCGCCACTCGGTGATGTCTTCGCCGATGGTGATGACGTGCGAAATGTCGTGCCCATCCTGCCGCATCGGGATCTTGGTGATGCGGTAGTAGCGCGCTTCACCGCTCGCCTGCGACTCCATTTCCACCTGCTGCAGCTCGCCGGTGTCGAACACCCGATCGAACTCGCGTTTCAGGAGATCACGCGGCTGGCGGTCGAGGACCTCGAAGATCTCGCGCCCCACGGCGTCCTCGCGCGACACGCCCTGGGTCCCGGTCTCGCGCTTGCGGTTCCAGGCGCGGATCCGGTAGCCACGGTCGATCACGTACAGCCCGACCGGGAGGGAGTCGATGATCTGGGCGGCGAAGCTGCGCTGCGCTTCCATCTCGTGCGTGCGCAGCGCGACCTCGGAGGCGAGGTCCTGCGACAGCTCGGTGGCGGCGATCATGGGAGCGAGGATGCGGGCGACGACGACCACGACGTCGTGGGCGATCGCTTCGTAACGCCCCGTGGGAATGACGACCTCGAGCACGCCGAGCGGCTCGTCCTCGTGGACCAGCGGCAGCCGCACGATCGAGCCTCCGGGCACGCCCTCCCGCTGGGGCCCACGCCGCATCCACTCGGCCACCGGCGGGGCATAGCCCGGCTGCTCCGCTTCGTCACCGGGCGTGGTGACCGGCGTGAACCGAGTGCCGTCGGGTGTGCGGAGCCAGATGCGGCAGCGGCGGAGGTTGAGGCCGCGCCGCAGCGCGCTCACCACCCCGTGCAGGGCCTCCCCGGAGGCGAGGCCCGCCTGCAGCACCGACGCCACTTCGGCAATGACCCGGATACCCGGATGCTCGGTATCGAGGGAGGGGACCGCCATCGGTGGCAAGCTAGGGATGGCGCTCCCGCCGCGCCAGCGGCGCCTCGAACCGCACACCGAGGAACGCTCGGACGTCCGTGACCGTGCCCAAGAATACCGTGGGACCGATCAGCAGCCCGAGGCGCGAGCCGTTGGGATCCCCGAACCGCAGCCCGAGGAGCCCCGTGACGCCGCCCCACGGGGAACCCACCGCAAGGGGTGAGTGCGAGCCGACGTAGCCGGTCGTCTCGAGCGTGAAGTCGAGCCCTATCTGGCCGGCACTCGTGTCCGCGCCGAGCTGGGCGATGCTTGCCGTCGGAGTACGGGCAGCGAGACTCGCGCCGAACACGAACCCACGCGCGCCGCCGACGATCGCGCCTTCGTCGATAAACGAGCCGACTCGGGCGGTGAGCGAGAGCGCCGCGATCGGGCCCGCGTGAACGGCGCGCGCGATCCCAAAGTCCAGTCCCTCGACCTGCCACCCGCTGCCGACCGTATACGCAAGCCCCGCGGTGAGCGCGTTGCCCTGCCCCGCGACCGGCGTGGACAAACCCACCAGGGCCGTCAACATTGTGAGCATGGACCGACGCACGTTTGTGCTCCTGACTGGAGGGGTGTCCAGCGGCCTCATCCGACCGCCCTCGACCGCCCTCCACCGCCCTCGACCGGTCGGTGTGGCGGGGACAGGGAGGCTCCGGTTCGAGCTCGACGACCATCACCGCTGGTCGCTGTGGTACTACGGCGAAGGCTCACCCGTTCCGCTTGTCCGCGGCGCCGAGATCGTGACGTGGGTGGGGGACCAGCCGCTCACCCTCGCGGAGCTGGAAGATAGCACGGTGGGAAACCGCCGCCCTCCGGGCGGCGACGCCGTCGTCGTGCGCGGCCGGGCCGCGGGGGTATGGGTCGAAGCGGAGCTCCTCACCGCAGGCGGCGCCAGCACGCCCCAGGCGTCCGTCACGGTCACCCTCTTTCCGGATCGCTATCTGCCCACGGTGAGGGGCGTGCGCTTCCTCCAGCTGCCCCATGCGGAAGTACTCGTGGGGGACGGACCGCTCGTGGCGCTCGTGAACGGCGCGCAATCTGCCGACCCGAGCCGCCTGGTCACGGTGGGAGCACCCGAGGCGGAAGGGCTCGCGAGCCATGCCGCCATGGGGCTCAGCCGGGGAAGGCGCGGGCTCGCGATTGCGTTCGACGCGGGCGAGCCGGGTGAGGCCCGCGTGCAGCTCACACGGGACGGGCTCGAGGCCGTGAGCGACTGGCTCCCCGCACGACCGCTCCGCCCCGAAGGCGACGCCTCGCGCATGCGCCTGTGCTTCCATCCGGAGGGTGACGGCCTGGAAGCGCTGCGCGCGCTGTTCGTGCCCTCCTCGCCGGTCGATCAGGAGCGTCTCGCGCAGGCCGTGGCGCCCGCGGGGTGGTGTACGCGGGCCGAGTGGTCGGGCACCGTCGCCGAAGCGGACGTGATCGCGAATCTGGATTTCAGCGCCGCGAATTTCGACCGGCGGTTCTTCCGGCACATCGAGCTCGATGACGGTTACCAGCGCGCCATCGGAGCGTGGGATGCGAACGACCGGTTCCCGCACGGCCACGCCTGGCTCACCGACCAGATCCACGCCCGCGGCTTCAAGGCGGGCCTGTGGGTGACGCCGTTCGGCGTGGCCGAGACCTCGGGTGTCCCCGCGGCGCAGCCCGACTGGCTGCTGCGTGATGCGAGCGGGCCCGTGGTATGCGAAACGCGCGAGGCCTGGGGCGGCAAGATCTACGCCCTCGACGGCGCGCACCCCAAAGCGCAGCAGTGGCTGTTCGATCTGGCCCGCCGCGCCGTGCGAGAATGGGGCTACGACTACCTGCGCGTCGACCGGTTGCGTTGGGCGACGGTCGGCACGGCACACTATGGCGGCCTGACCCACGCGGAAGCGTACCGCGCCGGGCTGGGCGCGATCCGCGATGGCCTGGGCACCGAGGCGCTCCTGCTCGCGAGCGGCGCGCCGTTGCAGCACGCCGTTGGCCTCGTCAACGGCATGCGCATCGGACCGGACGTCGACGCCAGCTGGCCGGGCGTCCAACCACCGGCGCGCGCCGCGGGCCTGCGGAGCTTCTATCACCGATCGACCTGGTTGAATGATCCCGACTGCCTCGTGGTGCGCCCTCCGCTCTCGAGCGCCGCCGCCGAGGTGTGGGCGTCCGTCGTCGCGGTCACCGGGGGAATCACCCTGTTTGGCGACAACCTGCCGAAGCTCCCACCCGACCGCCTCAATCTGTTGCGGCGCACGCTCCCGGTCGCTCCCGTGAAGGGCCGCGCCATCGAGGCGGGTGTCGCCGAGCGCGACACGGCACCCGCGATCGTGGCCGGCGACGACGTTTACCCGATCAGCGGGCCCTGGCGCTTCCGCACGGGCGACGATCCCAGCTACGGCTCCCGCGGGTTCGACGAGGAAGCGTGGGAGACGATCCGTGTGCCGCAGCGTTGGGACGAGGCGAGCGGGGCACATCCGCAGTACGCCGGGTTTGCCTGGTATCGCACGAGGTTCCGGCTCCCCAATCCAGGCATTGGGAAAGCGGAGCGTCGGAGCGTGTACGTCGAGCTTGGCAAGATCGCGGAGGCGGATGAGACATTCGTGAATGGCGCGAAGGTCGGCCAGACGGGCGAACTGTCTCAGGGCGGTCGGGGTGAGGCACAGGCCTACCGCCGCTATCGCGTGCCACCCGAGACGCTGAACTGGGGGGGAGAAAACGTGCTCGCCGTGCGCGTGCTGGGAAGCGGCGGCATCTGGAGCGTGCGCCGCAACCGCCCGCCGCGTGCCTGGGTGGCCGAGGGCGCACCCCGGTGGTGGACGGTCGCGGTCGTGAACTGGGAGGACGAGCCCCTCGACGTGTCCCTGCCGCTCGCCGCGCTCGGCGTCACGGGAGCCAGGTTCGAGGCCTACGACGTGTGGCGCGACGCCCCCGTCGCCGATCTGAAGGACAGCCTGACGCTCACCCTCGAACCGCGCAGCGCACGCACCATTGCGCTCCGTCCCGCCGTCGCCCGGCCGCAGGTGGTCGGCACGACGCGTCATGTCGTGCAAGGAGCCGTGGACCTCACCGACGAGGCCTGGGACGCGGCCACTCGCACGCTCAAGGCGACATCTACGAACCTCGATAGCGGCGCCTACGCGGTCACGATTGCGGTCCCGAAGGGACTACGGCCCGCCACGTGCAAGGCGGACCTCCCGTGCACGGTCCGCAGACTCCAGTCCGGCCATGCGGTGCTCGAGTGGCCGGCGGGTGGGGATGGACGGGATATCGGATGGGCGTTGAGTTTCCGGTCCTCGACAGCTCGCAGGAAAGGCAACGACTAGACGCACAGACGCACAGGAGAGAACAGAAGAGTAGTCTTGAGGACTTCCTGTCGACCACCACCTGTTCACCGCTGTGCGTCTGTGCGTCTAGCAGTGGCTGTTCTGATTACTTCGGTACTGTCTGCTCAATACCACGAATGAAGTACTTCTGCGCCACGAAATAGAGCACCATCAGCGGTATCACGGCCGCCACCGCGGTCGCCATCTGGTACGACCAGCTCAGGTCGTACGCGCCCTGCAGGTTCGCGATGCCCACTTCGAGCGGCTGCATCCCGCTCGAGCGCGCGGCCACGAGCGGCCACACAAAGCTCCTCCACTGATCGGCGAACCCGAGCACGGCAAGCGTGGCCAGCGCGGGCCGCGACGGTGGCACGATCACCCTCCAGAAGATCGTCCACTCTCCCGCACCTTCGAGGCGCGCGGCGTCCTCGAGGTCGCGTGGGATCGTGCGGAAGAACTGGCGCAGCAGAAATATGCCGGTGACCGATACCAGCTCGGTCGAGATCAGGCCCTGGTAGCTGTCCACCCAACCGAGCGCGTCGATGAGCAGAAACCGCGGGATCACGAGCACAATCGCCGGCGCCATCAGCGCACACAGGTAGGCGAGGAACACGCGGTCGCGGCCGGGGAAGCGTAGCCGCGCGAAGGCGTACGCCGCCGTAGTGCTCGTCAGCACCTGCCCCGCGACCACCGCGAGCGAGAAGATCACGCTGTTCAATAGGAAGCGCTCGAACGGCAGCGCTCCGAGCGCCGCCGCGAAGTTTTCGGGGACCGGATGGCGCAGCGAGTCCGGCTCGCTCATCAGGGCCGTGGCGACCATATAGAGGAAAGGGACGATCATGAGGACCGCGAGCGGCAACGCCAAGGCGTACGCGACCCACCCGTCCCGCGTCCCCCGTCTCGCGCGACGGTCCGGGCGTCCTTTGGTGTCCGGCTTACGCATACTCCACCCGCCGGTCCAGCAGCTTGAGCTGGGCCCACGTCACCCCGAAGAGCACCGCGAAGAGGAGCAGGGCCAGTGCGCTCGCATCGCCGAATTGCAGCAGCTCCCAGGCGGTCCGGTAGATGCGATACACGATCACATCGGTGGCGCCGAGCGGCCCGCCGCCCGTCAACACCATGACGAGCGCGAACACCTGAAATGCGCCGATGATCCCGGTCACCAGCACGAACAGCGTCACGGGCGCGAGCAGCGGGAATGTCACCCGCCAGAAGCGCTGCCAGGCATTCGCGCCGTCCACGCGGGCGGCGTCCAGGTATGCCTGCGGGATCGCCCGCAGCCCCGCGAGGAAGACCGCCAGCTGGTAGCCCAGCTGCATCCAGACGGAGACGAGCATCACGGCGAGGAGCGCCGTCTTGGGGTCCCCGAGCCAGTTCACCGGCCCGAGACCGGTGCGTGTCAACAGCTGATTGATCAATCCGAAATCGGGGTGGTACATCCACTGCCACATGAGTGCGACCGCCACCACCGAGGAGGCATACGGCAGCAAGAACAGCGCGCGTAGCACGGGCGTCGCCGCACCGGACCTGCGTCGCCCTCCGATCAAGACCGCGAGACCGAGCGCGAGCGCCATCGACACCGGCACGTACAGGGCGTACAGCAGCGTGCGGCCAATCGCCGACCAGACCAGAGGGTCGCGGACGACGTGGCCGTAGTTCGCCAGGGCGACGAAGGCCCTGGTCGGCTCGATCGGGCTCCAGCGGTGCACCGAGACATACACCACGAGCAGCAGCGGGACGAAGGAGAACACGGCAAGATGAAGCGCCGAAGGCGCCAGGAATCCCCAGGCGGCCACCGTTTCGCGTCGCGGCCGGGGAGCGCTCGCGGTGGTCCAGGCGGCGATCAGTGCGCCCAGCGGGCCGAGGGCCGCCAAACCGAGCATGACCGGCAGCCAGCCGGCCGTGCCGACCTCTCCCGGGCGCGCTCGCAGCTCGACCCAGCGCCCCGGCGCAAGGCGCACGGCCACGGCCGCCGTCGCAACACCGCCGGCGGCGCGGCGCCACGCCGCGGCAGGCCCCGAGTCCCCCGGGACGATCTCGGCTCCCCCTCCGCGGGTGAGGATCGTGAGGCCCGCGGGCGCACTGCGGATCTCCGGGATTCGTGCCGCGGCTTCCTGCATCAGGAGCCGCGTATCGTACAACCAACGATCGGTTGCGTCGCCCGCGGCGCCGCGCACCTCGGCGAACACCGCCATCCCGAACAACGCGGCCACGATGCCGTATGGCCTGAAGGTCGGGCGCCACGCATGGCGCGGCCTGCCGATCGCCCCCACACTTTGCCCCCCCGCGACCAGGAAGAGCAGCAGCGCGCCGAGCGACCATGGGGAGATCGGCCACGTGCGCGCGACGGGCCGGGCGGCCACCGCACCCACGACGTCCCAACCGTCGCGATCGAGCAGCGGCGCGAGCGCCGCGTCGCCGGTCCAGCGGACGGCGCCTTCCCGACGTACGCGCTGCAGCGTTGCCGCGGGCAAGGGAGGGGCGGTCGCGTGCACCAGCGGTGCGGTGGCGTGGTAGATCTCGAACCGTCCGGCGAACCCCGGCAGCTCCTCGAGCGCCCGAGCCCGGATGAGGAGCTGCGGCAGGTCGTACCCGGCGCCGCGCCCGGTCGGCGGAGGGGGTGTCACGATCGTGAGGTACGCGGCCGCGGCCGTCGCGTCACGCGCCGCGAGAGCGCGCTCGTAGCGGCCCCGCGCCCACTGGGCCAGCGTGAGCGGCAGGAGGGCGCCGGCGGCCATCGCGACGAACGCTCCGGTGCGCCACCGCGCGAGCGCGGTCATCGGGTGGCTCCCAGCAGCCGGTCCAGGTCGCGTGCGGTTGCGCGGGCGGCCCGCGCAGGATCGGCGCCGCCCACGGTGACCCGGTCCATCAGGTCGGCGAGCTCGCCCTCCACCTCACGCCACTGGGCGACGCGCGCTCCCCACCCGGGCCGGCCGTGCGCGGCGGCGCGCAGGAACGCCGCCTCCCAGCCGAGCGTGTCGGCCGCCGCCACCTCCTGCGCGGCCCCGGTGACGGCCGGCAGCTCGATCCCCGCTTCGCCGCGCGCCGCATCGGGCAGCGAGTCGGTCAGATCGGCGGCGAGCTCGACCCCGGCCTTACGCCGCAGCGCGCGCGCCGGCACCGCATATCCCGTGGCGTAAAGCACCGTGGCGGGGAGCACGCCGATGCGATGCGGGATGGGCGCGAATCCCACCCGCAGCCGACCCGCCGCGACCGAGGCTCGGAGACCGCGGACCACGTCGTGTCCCACCGTCATGAACGCCACGCGGCCGGCCGCGAACAGCCGGGCGTTCTCAACGCCCGCGTTGCTCGGGTCATGAGGGCGCGGCGCGATGCCCCAGCGCGTCACCCAGCCGCCGTACCAGCGGATTGCCGCCACGCTGGCGGGCGCGTCGAGGCACGCGGAGGCGCGGCGGCCCCCGGGACACAACACGTCGCCGCCACCCGCCCAGATCCACGGCAGCCAGAACGAAGGCCGCCGGTCGAAGGCGGCCCCCCACTGGTCGATCCGCCCGTCGCCGTCGCGGTCGCGCGTGAGCAGCTGCGCCGCCCGCAGGAACTCGTCCCACGTCCAGTCGTCAGTCGGATAGGCGATCGCCGCGCGGTCCAGCAAATCCCGATTGTACACGACCATGAGCGGCGTATAGCCGCGCGGGAGGCCGTGCAACGCCGTTCCGCGTCGGAAAATCGCGAGGACCTCAGGGTTGTAGCGGGCGAGGTCGACGCCGACGCGGGACAGGTAGGGCGCGAGATCGAGAGCTCCTCCCCGGTCCGCAAGCGCGGGAACGTCGACGTCGTCGAGCTGGAACGCATCGGGGAGGGCATCGCCGGCAGTCGCCGTGAGCAACAGCCGGCGGTACTCATCCTGGGAGAGCGCGGCGTTATGCTGCACGACGTCCAGTCCGGGGTGCCGGGCGCGATACGGTATGAGCAGCTGGTCCTCGAGCTGCGCCGCGCCATTGTCGGCCCGGTGGAGCAGCTCGACGCCCGGGGTGGGCGCGGCGCCGCATCCCCAGCACGCGAGCCAGCACGCGAGCCAGCAAGCGGGACGGCGCGCCAGCACGCGGCTCACCGCAGCCGCGCTCCGGCTGCGTCGAACAGGTGCAGCTGCCGGCGGTCGAGTTTGACACCCACGCGGTCGCCGGGACGGAGGTCCGGGATGCCGTGCACGCGCGCGACGAGCGGCTGGCCACCCGCGTCCAGTCGGACGAGCGTGTCTGGACCGAGCGGCTCGACGCCCCGCACATCGCCTGCGCCGATGCCCTGATCGGGGGCGACGAGGCTCACATGCTCGGGCCGCACGCCGAGGTAGATCTCGCCTTCGTAGCGCTCGAGCGGCACGGGAACGGACCACGTGCCGCAGTCCACCACCCCGCCCTGATCCCCTGTCCCCCGTCCCCGGCCGGTCAGGATGTTCATCCCCGGGCTCCCGATGAAGCGGGCGACGAACACGTCGGCCGGCTGTCCGTACAGCTCGGCGGGTGTGCCCACCTGGCGGAGGCGCCCTCGCTCGAGGACCGCGATTCGCTGGCCCATGGCCATGGCCTCGATCTGATCGTGGGTCACATACACGACGGTCGCGCCGAGGGCGCGGTGCAGGTCGAGCAGCTCGCCGCGCAGCGCGGCGCGCAGCGCGGGTTCGAGGCTCGAGAGCGGCTCGTCGAACAGGAAGACTTGCGGGTCGCGCACCAAGGCGCGACCGAGCGCCACACGCTGCCGCTCGCCACCCGAGAGCTCTCCCGGGCGGCGGTCGAGCACGGTGCCGAGTCCCAGCCGCTCCGCGGCCTGCTGCACACGACGGGCGATCTCGGCGGCCGGAACGCGCCGCACTTCGAGCCCGAAGGCGATGTTGCGCCGCACGGTGAGGTGAGGGTACAGGGCCTGCGTCTGGAACACCATCGCGACGTCGCGCGCTCCGGGGTCGAGACGCGTGACGTCGCGCTCGCCGATCAGGATTTCCCCGGCGCTGGGCTCCTCGAGCCCGGCGATGCAGCGGAGCGCGGTGGTCTTCCCGCAGCCCGAGGGTCCGAGCAGCACGAAGAACTCGCCGTCGCGCACCTCGAGCGACAGCTCCTCGAGCGCCGGCCGGCCCTCGGGATCGTACCGCTTGGCGAGGCGGCGGAGGGTAACCGACGCCACGCAGGCCTAGTTCCGAGTGGGCAGCTTGAACTCGACCGGCATCTCGAACCGCACGCGCACCGCGCGACCCGCGATGCGCCCCGGGGTAAACCGCGCCGCACGGGCGTAGTCCTTCGCCGCCTGATTGAACCGCGCGTCGCTGCTCTCGATCACGCGCAACGTGCCGTCCTCGACCCGGCCGGTCGTGTCGATCACCGCCTCGAGGACGACCCGTCCGCTGATCCGGGAAAGGAGCAAAGGGGCGGGGTAAGTGACCGGCGGACCCGAGGTCAGATGGGGTCGCTCCTGCACCTCGGCTTCGCCGTACACGTCGCCGGCGATGTGCAGCGTGATGGCGGGCAGCGAGGCGGCGGAGAATTCCACGGGCACCTCGACCAGTGTCTGCACGACCCGCCCTCGTACGCGGGCCGGCCGGAACAGCGTTTTCAGCACCAGCGTCCGGGCGGCTGCGACGAGCACCGAGTCGGACCCCTGCACGACGAGGGCCGTCGCCGCCTCGGGGTTCCCGGCGCTGTCGATCACCACCCGTACCACGACCACGCCGTCGCTGCCTCCAGTGGGATAGTGCAGCGGCGGCGTCAGCACGATCTCGGGCCGCTCGTCCACCTCGCTCACGCCGTAGACACGCTGCGGCGAGGGCGGTGGCGGAACGAACGCCGTCGGCCCGCACGCCCCTGCGACCACCACACCAATGACCACCGCGCGTCTCATGGGGGCACTCCGATCAGAGCGTCGCGATCTGCCGCAGCAGCTCGACGTCGTCACGCCGGGCCCCGAGCTCCGCCTCGATGTGGCGCCAGCGTAGGATGCCCTGTTGGTCGATCAGGAAATACGCGCGCTTCGAGAAGAACCGATCCTCGAGCAAGACCCCGTACGCGCGGCTCACCTCGCGCTTGAAGTCGCTCAGCAAATCTTGCCGCATCGCGTGCTTCGCCTTGTACTCCTTGAGTGTCGGCACCGAGTCCACGCTGATCGGCAGCACGATCGTGCCGGCGCGCTCGAACGCGTCATAGTCTTCACTGAAGGCGCAGTTTTCGGCGGTACACGTGCTCGTGAACGCGAGCGGAAAGAATGCGAGCAGCACGTGCTTTCGCCCCCGGAACGAGGACAGCGTGACGTCGGTCCCCGCGGTGGACGGTAGCGCGAAATCGGGCGCCACGGCCCCGACGGGCAGGGTCGTCGAGGCCGCAGCCGTCAACGTCAGGCCCCCTGCAGCACGGCCAGGGCGACGTAGTAGACGAGGGCGGCCGTCACCACTCCGGTCAGGATGACGCCCCGGACGGTCTCGATCGGTTTCTTGGTCGGCCCCGTCGTTCCCACCAACGCGTTGATCTCGAGCAGCGCGATGATCACGAGCAGCACCACGGCCCAGAGGCCGCGGTTCCCGCCCGCCGGAAGCGTGAAGTGCGACGCCGCGCCCATGAAGAACAGCATCGGGAACGAGAACACCACGTTCGTGCGGGAGGCGAGGAATGCCCGGCGGGCAGCCCCGGCCGCCGCGGGGTTCGCCTGGCCGCCACCGGCGGTCGCCACCGCGTTGGCGATCACGATCTGCTGATTGGGCCAGATCACGCGCCAAACGTTGGCGAGCATCACGGTACCGAACGCGGCGCCGGTGAGAATCGTGAGGCCCCAGGGATCGCTCCAGCTGGCACGCCGGAGACCCAGGATGATGACACCGGACAGGAACGTGGCGGCCGCGCTCCAACGGAACCACCAAAGCGCACGCGGCACCAACTTTTGTGTCACGCCACTTTTCGCCGGAGCGTCCGCCTCGGCCATGAACGGACCCTGCACGAAGTTGAAGTAATACAGCAGACCAATCCAGGTAATGCCGGAAAGGAAGTGAATCCAGCGGAACAGAAACTGGATTCCCGCGTCGGAGAACAGCGCCATCGTGCGCCTCGCAGGTGAGGGGACCGCGACGGAGACGTGAGCTGCCGGTTCGGGAAGATATCGGCGCTCCAAGCGGAATCAAGCGGGAACCTTCGTCGACCATCGCGGGTTGCTTTCGACACAGCGCACCCGACCGAGGGACCGACGATGACCCAAAAGCACACCCTGCCTCCTCTGCCCTACGACCACGCCGCACTCGAGCCGCACATCGACGCCCAGACGATGCAGATCCACCACGGCAAGCACCATCAGGCCTACGTAACCAACCTGAACGCGGCGTTGGACAAGCATCCCGAGCTGTACGAGAAGAACCTGGAAGA
>DATHKX010000081.1:0-24683 GCA_035488835.1 Gemmatimonadales bacterium | reverse complement strand
GGTGGCGACTCTTTAGGCTGGGACTGGTTGCCCGCGACACCCCGGTCCTCTACCATCCCCTGCATCACTTCCGGCGGTGGGGGTTCTGTTGGGTCTCGAGGGTGAGGCGACGGATGCCGAGGTCGTGCGGGCGGTACTGGCGGGCGACGTCGAGCGCTATGCCGTGCTGGTGCGGCGCTACCGCGATCGCTACGCGCGCTTCGCGTCGCGCATGCTGGGCTCGCGGGACGTCGCCGAGGATGCCGTGCAGGACGCGCTGGTGCGGGCGTTCGATCGGCTGGCGGACTGCCGTGAGCCGGACAAGTTTGCGGGGTGGCTGTTCCTGATCTTGCGAAACCGCTGCTTCGCGGAGAAGCGGCGCCGGCAACGACAAGAACGACCGCTCGATTCGGCGGACGAGATGTATGCGGCGCCCGACCGGCCGGACGGGGACTACGAGCAGGTTGAGCGCGCGCACGCACTGGAGCGGGCGCTCCAACACCTGACCCCGGAACAGCGCGAGGTTTTCGTGCTGAAGCACACGGAAGGGTTGGCGTACGAAGAGATCGCGGGGGTCACGGGCGCGACGGTGGCCTCGCTCAAGATGCGAATGCATCGCGCGTACGACCGGTTGCGGGAGCTGATGAAGGAGCATCTATGACGACGGGCTATCATCCCCTGGTGAAGCGGTTGCTCGACGGCGAGCTGTCACTCGCCGAGCTGCCGCCCGAGCTCCGAGCCGAGGGCGAGGAAGCGCTGCGTCTGGTGGGCGCGGCGGACCGCGCGCCGGTCGCGCTGTCGCCGGCGCTTGAGGAGCGCGTGATGGCCGCCGTCCGCCACGCTGCATCATCTCACGCTGCCTCGCCCGGCAATCGCGCCTGGCGGTGGCTCAACACACCCCGAGACGTGGAGCTGCGGCTGCGGGTGCGCCCGTGGACCGTGTGGGCCGGCGCCCTCGCTGCGGCAGCGGCACTGGCTCTGCTGCTTGGGCGTCCAGCACCACAGCTGGTGCCCGGCACCCAGGCGCGCGGCGGCATGCGCGATTCCGTCCTCGTGCGGTTCGTGTTGTACGCACCCGGCGCGCGCCGCGTCGCAGTGGCGGGCACGTTCAATCAGTGGGACCGCGCCGCCGCGCCTCTCGTGCCGGCCGGGCGGAGCGGCGTATGGACGACTACCCTCGCGCTCCCCGTCGGGCAGCATCAGTACGCGTTCGTCGTGGATGGTGGACGCTGGGTGGCGGATCCGGGCGCCCCAGCCGTGGACGACGGCTTTGGTCGCCGCAACAGCGTCGTCGCCGTGACCGCGCAAGGAGCGCACCTGTGAGGACCATCGGGCTAGTCCTTACCCTCGTTCTGGGCTCGACCCTCACAGGTGAGCTCGGCGCCCAGGACGTGCAGGCCCAACTCGACGGGCGTGTCTCGCCGGAGGTGCGGCGGGCCGTCCGGAGCATCGCGGCGGATGCCGCGGCGCGTGGCCTCCCGGTCGATCCGCTCGTGCAGAAGGCGATCGAGGGTGCGGCGAAGGGTGTGCCCGGCGACCGCGTGATCGCGGCGGTGCGCGCCCTGGTCGGACGCCTCGGGCAGGCCATGGCGGCCGTGCGCGACGCCGGCGTCGCCGCGCCCGCCGGAGACGTCGTGGAAGGGGGGGCGGACGCCCTCAACGCAGGGTTCAGTGGGCACCAGGTGAGCGACCTGGTGCGCGTGAGCCGGCCGCCATACGATCCCGCACTCACGCTTCGGGTCGCCGCCACGCTGTCGGCGCTCGGCGTGCCGACGACGCAGGCGCTCCAGCTGATAGAGGGGATGATCAGGGCTGGCCGGTCGCCGAGCGACGTGCTCGGCCTGCCCGGCCAGGTCCAGACGGGCGTCGCGCGGGGCGCCACACCGGCGCAGGCGGCTGCCGGCCTGGCGCGCGCCGCCGGCGGCGTGCCGCCGGGGCGCCTCCCCGATTGGGTCCCCCCCGGGCAACGGAAGCCGCGCAACCCGCATAAACCCTGACGCCGGACCCGTCCGGCGGCGGGCGCGTTACCTAGAGACCGCGGGCGTAGCTAGATTCCAGACCCTATGCCCACAGCCCACAATCTCGGATTCCCACACCTCGGGGCCGCGCGCGAGCTGAAGCGCGCCACCGAGGGCTACTGGGGTGGCAAGGTCTCCTTGCCGGACCTCCTCAAGACCGGCGCCGAGCTGCGCGCCCGCCATTGGCGGCTGCAGCAGGACGCCGGCATCGATGTCATCCCCTCGAACGACTTCTCGTACTACGACCGCATGCTCGATATGTGCGCGCTGGTGGGCGCCGTGCCGAAGCGCTACGGCTGGGCCGGGGGGCCGGTGGACATCGACACGTACTTCGCCATGGCGCGCGGCGTCCAGTCGGGCGGGCGGGACATCACCGCGATGGAGATGACGAAGTGGTTCGACACGAACTACCACTATCTCGTGCCTGAATTCGAGCCGGGACAGGCGTTTCGGCTGTCGTCCTCGAAGCCGGTGGACGAGTTCCAGGAAGCGAAGGCGCTGGGCATCCACACCAAGCCGGTGCTGATCGGGCCGGTGACGTTTCTGCTGCTCGGGAAGGCCCGCACGGCGCGGTTCGACCGGCTCACGCTGCTCGACGCGCTGCTGCCCGTCTACGCGGAAGTGCTGTCGCGCCTTGCCGCCGCCGGCGCGACCTGGGTCCAGCTCGACGAGCCGTGTCTCGCGCTCGACCGCAGTCCCGCCGAGCGCGCCGCGTTCGTGCGCGCCTATCGGTTCCTCGCGGAGCGGGTGCCGAAGGTGAAAATCCTCGTCGCCACCTATTTCGCCGGGCTCGACGACAACCTCCCGACCGCGCTCGAGCTGCCGGTCGCCGGCCTGCACTTCGATGCGGTCCGCGCGGCCGGGGGCGGCCGCTTCGACGCGCTGCTCCAGGCGTGGCCGGCGGGGGGCGGGCGCGAAGGGAAGGTGTTGTCGCTCGGTGTGATCGATGGGCGGAACATCTGGAAGGCGGATCTCCCGGCGGTGCTGCGCCAGCTCGAGGACGCCCTGGAGCGCGCCGGCGCGGCCCAACTGTGGGTGGCGCCGTCGTGCTCGCTACTGCACGTGCCGGTCGACCTCGACTTGGAGACGCGGCTCGACAGCGAATTGAAAGGGTGGCTCGCCTTTGCGAAACAGAAGCTCGTCGAGGTGGCGACCCTCACGCGGGCGCTCCGCGAGGGGCGGGACAGCGTGACGGCCCAGCTCGACGCGAACACGCGCTCGCTCGCCGGGCGACGCACCTCGCGACGCATTCACAATCCCGCGGTAAAGCAACGCGCCCGGGGGGTCACCGAGCACGACATGCGCCGCACATCGCCGCACGCCGCGCGGCGGAAGAAGCAGTTCCGGCTTCCGCTGTTCCCGACGACCACCATCGGCTCGTTCCCGCAGACGGCCGAGGTGCGGAACGCGCGCAAGAAGCTGCATGACGGCAAGCTGACGCCGGCGGCGTACGACGCCTTCATCGCCGAGCAGATCACGCGGACGCTCAAGCTGCAGGAAGAGCTCGGACTCGACGTGCTGGTGCACGGCGAGTTCGAGCGTAACGACATGGTGGAGTATTTCGGCGAGCAGCTCGAAGGGTTTGCGTTCACGGAGCACGGCTGGGTGCAGTCGTACGGCAGCCGTTACGTGAAGCCGCCGATCATCTACGGCGACGTCTCCCGCCCGAAGGCGATGACCGTGCGGTGGAGCACGTTCGCCCAGTCCAAGACCGCGCGCCCGGTGAAGGGCATGCTGACCGGCCCCGTCACGATCCTGCAGTGGTCGTTCGTGCGCGACGATCAGCCACGGGCGGAGACGGCGAAGCAGCTGGCCCTCGCAATCCGCGACGAAGTCTCGGACCTGGCGGCGGCGGGGATTCGAGTGATCCAGATCGACGAGCCCGCGCTGCGGGAGGGCCTGCCGCTGCGCCGGGCCGAGTGGTCGGGCTATCTCGAGTGGGCGGTGAACGCATTCCGCCTGGCGACCGCCAGCGTGTCGGATGCGACCCAGATCCACACCCACATGTGCTACAGCGAGTTCAACGACGTCATCCGCGTGATCGAGAAGATGGACGCGGACGTCGTCTCGATCGAGAGTGCGCGCTCGGGGTCGGAGCTGCTCGAGGGGTTGAAGGAGTACAGCTACCCCAACGAGATCGGGCCGGGCGTGTACGACATCCACTCGCCCCGCGTGCCGAGCACCGCGGAAATCGTGCAGGCGCTCAAGCGCATGCAGGAGGTGCTCGGCGACCGGCAGATCTGGGTGAACCCCGACTGCGGTTTGAAGACGCGCGGCTGGGAGGAGACGCTGCCGTCGCTCCGCAACATGGTGCAGGCGGCGCGGCAGATGCGGCCCGTGCCCGCCTCGACTGGGGCGGCGGGTTAAGTTTCGACAATGAGCGCCGCCGACGTCCGTATCACCGCTGAGCCGATCGACAACGGCCGCTGCAAGTTTCTCGTGAGCGAGCCGCTGCACGCGGGTGGCGTGCGGCGGTTCGCCTCGCCGGACGAAGCGCGGGGCTCCCCGCTCGCGGAAGCGATCTTCGCCATCCCGGGGGCGGACGTGAGCGAGGTCATCGTGTCGGGCAACCTCGTCACGGTGGTGAAGCGCAGCCCCGCGGCGTGGCCCGTGGTGGGGAAGGCGGTGGGCCAGGCGATCCGCGCCGCGCTCGCGGGCGGCCAGCCGGCGGTGACGTCCAAGCCCGCCGCGTCCCCCAAGGCCGGCGCCGCGCCGGTGGATGATGCGCTGTACGAGCGCGTCGCGGACCTGTTCGAGAGCCAGGTGAATCCCATGGTGGCCCGGCACGGCGGTCGGGTGGAGCTGATCGACGTGCAGGACGCCGTGGTCATGGTCCGCATGGCCGGCGGGTGCCAGGGCTGCGGGATGGCGGACGTCACGCTGCGCCAGGGGATTGAAGCCATGCTGCAACAGCACGTGCCGGAAGTGAAGGGCATCGTCGACATCACCGACCACACCGCGGGCTCGAACCCCTACTTCGCCGCCGCGAAGAAGTAGCAGTGCGGCTGCTGCTGCTGCTGCCGACCGTCACCTATCGCACCGTCGCGTTCGTCGAAGCGGCTCGCCGGCTCGGCATCGAAGTGACCGTCGCATCCGAGCGGCCGAGCACCTTCGAGCGGGCCAACCCAACCGGACTCGTCACACTCGATTTCGCCGACCCGGCGCACGCAGCCGCGCAGGCGCGGGCGTTCGCGCGCGCGCACCCCGTGCACGGCGTCGTGGCGGTGGACGACGACACCGCCGTGGTCGCCGCCGCCATCGCGCAGGAGCTCGGGCTCCGCGGCAATCCGGTCGCGGCGGCTCGAGCGGCGCGCGACAAGCACCAGCAGCGCCAAATGCTCGCCGCCGCGGGAGTGGCCGTGCCCCGGTTCGAGCTGCTGACGATCGCGGCGGACCCGGAGCGCGTTGCGGACCGCGCCGCGTACCCCTGCGTCCTGAAACCGTTGCGGCTGTCCGCCTCGCGCGGCGTCGTCCGGGCGGACGACCCCCCCGGCTTCGTGGCGGCGTTTCGGCGCGTCCAAGCGATCCTCGAGCAGCCGGATGTGGCGGGGTGCGGCGACTGGGCCCGGCATATCCTCGTCGAAGAGTTCGTGCCCGGCCGCGAGGTCGCGGTGGAGGGGCTCGTGACGCGAGGGTCGCTGCAGGTGCTCACGATCTTCGACAAGCCCGACCCGCTGGACGGTCCGTTTTTCGAGGAAACGATCTACGTCACGCCGTCACGCCTCGCGCGGACGGCACAGCAAACCATCGCCGCGTGCGCGCAGGCGGCGGTCGACGCGCTCGGGCTCCGGGAAGGGCCGATCCACGCCGAGATCCGTCACAACGACCGGGGGGCGTGGCTGGTCGAGCTTGCGGCGCGGCCCATCGGCGGGCGGTGCAGCGGAGCGCTGAGATTCGGGGCTGGGGGCTCGGGGCTGGGGGCCGGGGTTTCGCTCGAAGAGATCATCATTCGGCACGCGCTGGGTATGGAGTTGCCGACATTGGAGCGGGAAGAACAGGCGTCCGGCGTGATGATGATCCCCGTCCCCGGAGCCGGCGTCCTGCGGGACGTGCGCGGAGTCGGTGAGGCCCGGGCAGTACCGCTCGTCGAGGAGGTCGCGATCACCGCGCACCCTGGCCAGACGCTGGTACCGTGGCCCGAAGGGTCGCGCTATCCGGGGTTCATCTTCGCGCGGGGAGAGTCGTCGGAGGCCGTGGAAGCGGCGCTGCGCGCCGCCCATGCCCGACTCGAATTTCTGATTGAACCGGCGGACTGACCTACGCCGCCGTGGCGACGCACTCCAACCAGTTACGCGGCACGCCGCACACGCCGGTCTCGTCCATCGCTCGCTCGAGCCCCTTTTCCAGGGCGGCGGAGCCCTCTTCGAGCGGCACGCCCGGCAGCGCTCCTTCGATGAAGAGCGAGAAGTGGGCGATGTCGCGGATGCTCTCGGGCGTCATTTCGATCTTGACCAAGTCGACAGACGGCCGGGCAAACCCCGCTTGCACACACAGGTCGGAATACTCCTCGGGCGTGAGGAACTGCCGCGCAACCGCGTGGTCCGAGTGTTTCACCGCGATACCGCGTTCCCGCAGCACCTGCATCGCCCGCACCACCCAGCGGCGCCAGAAGGCGCCGGTGCCGTCGACGTACGCGCCGTTGAAGAAGGTCGTGTTAAACGCAAACACGCCGTCCTTCTTCAGGGCCTTCCGGATCTCGGCGATGACCTGCGCCTTGTCGGGCACGAGGTGGATGGCGTTGAGGAACACGACTGCGTCCGCGGACGACACGATGCGCGACACCCATTCCGCACTGCCTTCCATGAACTTGACCACCTTGGAGTGGATCGCAGCGCGGGCTTTCGACAGTGCAGAGGGGGAAGGGTCGATGCCGATCACTTCGGCATTGCCGGCGTCACCGAGGCGCTCGAGAATGAGCTTGGTGACCGCGCCCGGCCCGCACCCCAGGTCGACGATCTTGCGTCGTCCGGGGCCGATCACCCGCTCCACGATCCACCGGTTGACTTCGGTGAAAAAGGGGTGACGGGTGAATGCTTCGAAGGAAAACCGCTCGTCGTCAGCTTGGCAGTGAACCAACATCCCACCTCCGCGGTCGAGCTTTCAAGATACACGACCGGGGCTGGATTCGCCCTGGTTCCCTGCTAGTATCGGCATCTAAGTGACCTCTCCGAAACGTCTTAGTCAAGAGCACCAGCGCTCCCTGGCGCGGCGCCTCAAAGCCAGGGACGAGCGCGCGCTGGGGGAGCTGTACGACCTCGTGGCGCCGTGGATTCTGGGCCTGGTAGTGCACATTCTGCACGATGAGGACGAGGCCGAAGAGGTGGTTAGCGACGTCTTCGTGCAGGTGTGGCGTCGCATTGACCAACACGATGCCGGGCGCGGGCCCCTCGTGCCATGGATATTGTCGATTGCGCGCAACAGGTCGCTCGACGCCCTGCGTCGCCGGCGGCGGTGGTGGCGCAAGTCGGCGCTCCTGGAGCAGGCCCACGCGGTGGAGGGCGGTAACGCCGCGCCGGCCGCACCGCATGAAGCCACGGTGCCCGGGTGGCCGCTGCACCGTGAGGTGCACGCAGCGCTGGCCGCCCTTTCCGAGGAGCAGCGGCGCGTGGTGGTGCTGTCTTACTTCGAGGGGCTGTCGCACGGGGAGATCGCCCGGCGGCTGCACCAGCCGCTCGGGACCGTGAAGACACGGCTGCGCATGGCGCACCAGAAGTTGACCGAGGGCCTGAGACACTTGAAGGACTGGGTGGAATGACGGACTGGCTGGGCATGCTGGCGGCGCCGCGGACCCCGCGTCCCGAGCTCAAGGGGCGGGTGCTCGCGCGCGCGCTGGCGCCGCGGCGGAGGTGGGGGGGGCCGCTCGCAGCCGCGGCGCTGATCACCCTAGCAGTGGCGGGCGGCGCGTGGTGGGCGTACCGCACGATCGGCACGCTCACCGCCGAGCGCGACGGCCTTGCCGCGCGCGTCCACGCACTCGAGGACACCGTCTCGACCTTCATTCACGGACCCGCGACGCAGCTCATCCAGATCCCGGTCTCGACCGGCGGCAGGGTGGGCTCGGTGACGATCTTCGCCGACAGCGTGCGGCATCGCTGGCTGGTGCGTTGCGACGGGCTCGCTCCCAACGCGAGGGATCAGGCGTACCAGTTGTGGTTCATCACCGAGCGGGGCATGGCGACCGCGGCCGTGATGCCGATGGACCAGGACAAGCCGATGGTGATGGGGCTGGAGATGCCCGGCGCCGATCAACGGGTGTTGGGAGCGGCGATGACCATCGAGCCGCGGGCCGGATCGGCGAGCCCGAGCGGCCCGGTGGTGTTCCACCGGCTGCTCTAGCCCCGCTTTTCCGCGAGGTCGTGGACCGTTTCGAGCTCCAGGACTTTGAGCCGTCGTTTCCCCACCGGCAGCGCGATCGTCACCGCTTCGCCGACCTTGGTGTTGAGCAGCGATTTGCCCAGGGGCGACGCCATCGACACCGGGAGCTCGGCCGGGTCGTCGTCGCCCTCGATAAACTCGCCGAGCGTCAGCGCGTACGTTTCCTTCTTTTTCGTGTCGAGATCCTGGACCGTGACCCGGGACCCGAACCCGACACGGTCGCGCGGGATGTCGGATTCCCGCACGCCCGAGAGCTTGGAGAGCCGCAGCCGGAGGTGGGAGAGCCGCGACGTCACAAATTGCTGGCGTTCGAGGGCCGCCTTGTACTCCGAGTTCTCCCGCAGGTCGCCGTGCGCGCGAGCCCGCTCGATCTCCTTCGGTAACACGAAGTTGATCTCGTGGTTCAGGCGCTCGACCTCGACCTGCAGCTTCTGCTTGAGCTCGTCGATCATGGAGGAACGGGGAAACTAGACGGTCCTCGGTCCCGGCGCCATCTTTCCGGGCAATGTCCCTCAATATCCGAACCTATCGCGACCTGACGGAACCCGACCGTTCTGGGCTCGTCGACCAGATTGTGGCCCAGCGGCGCCGCGTGGCCGACCGGCTCGCCACCGTAGGGCGGGTGGTGGCGGTGCTGAGCGGCAAGGGCGGCGTAGGGAAGAGCTTCGTGACCGCCGGCCTTGCCCGGGCACTGGCGCGGTCGGGGCGGGCCGCCGGGGTCCTCGATGCGGATTTCAACGGGCCGACCGCGCCGCAACTGCTGCACCTCCCCGTTGCCAGCTGCACGTCGCGCGGCGACGTCATCGAGCCGCTGGTCAGCGCCGAGGGGGTTCGCTGCTTCTCCATGGCATTTCTCGTCGAGGACGGCCGCCCGCTGGCGTTCCGGGGGCCCGAAACGGAGAGCTTCGTGTGGCGCGGCGCGCTCGAGGCTGCGGCGCTGCGCGAGTTCCTGGCCGACGTGGCGTGGGGCGCTCTCGACGAGCTGCTCGTGGATCTCCCGCCCGGCGTGCAGCGCTTCCAGGAGCTCACGGAGCTGTTGCCTGCGCCACCGGCAGTACTCGCCGTGACGATCCCTACACCTGAGTCGCGGGACGCGGTGCGCCGGGCGCTCCGCGCCGCCATCGACCAGAAGGCGACGCTGCTCGGTGTCGTCGAGAACATGGTGGGCGGTCCGTTCGCCGGGAGCGCCGCAGACGAGCTGGCAGCCGAGTTCGCCGTTCCGGTGCTCGCCCGGATTCCCTGGCACCCGACACCTGACACCTGGGCGGCGTTGGCGGGGCGGCTGGGATGAAGTTTCTCTGCGTCGAATGCGACCGGCAGATGCAGTTCGAGGAGCGCCAGCTTCCGGGGGACGGCACGCTCGCGGCGGCCTTCAAGTGCCCCACCTGCGGCCGCGTCGTGGCGCTGCTCACGAACCCGATGGAGACGCAGCTGGTCGCGTCCCTGGGCGTGAAAATCGGGGGGAGCACGATCACGCCTCAGCCGCTCGAGACGGTGCGGGGGATGGTGACGACGGGGCGAGCCGACGCGTTCGTGGACGACGGGAAACGGGAAACGGGAAACGTGCCCGCGTGGTCCCCGGAGGCGCAGGAGCGCTTGGCCCGCGTCCCCAACTTTGTGCGCGGGATGGTCAAGCGGATTTACCTCGACTACGCCAGGGACCGAGGCATCGCCGAGATCACCCCGGCCGTCATGGACACGGCGCGGACCGAGCTCGGCCTCGAGGGGATGTGAGTCTCGGCGAGCGGACGGTGCACGGGCTGCGAATCGTGATCGACCGCGACCAGTGCGTCGGGTTCGGGGACTGTGTGAAGGAGGCGCCCGAAGGTTTCAAACTGGACGATGAGACGGTGGCGGTGTTCGTCGCGCCCGAGGCGGTGGAGCGGGAGCGATTGCTGCGGGCGTGCGACGCCTGCCCCGTGGATGCGATCACCGTTTGGGACTCAGAGGGTAGGCAACTAGTACCTAGCGCAGTCCACGGCTAGCCTTTTCCGTTTCGTGCTTACTTGACAGTCTGTTCAGGGGGTCACATACTCGCCCCGCCCTAAAGGGAGGTGCCGGTGTATCGCGAGATCTTCGTCCCCGTCGACAACTCCACGCATTCCGACTGGGCCGTCGACCGGGCCATCGAGCTGTCCCGCCGGTCCGACGGCCGCATCACCGGTAACCACGTCTACGCCGCCCGCCTTCACGACGTCCGCTTCCGCCAGCTCGAAACAGGCCTCCCCGCTCGCTTCCAGACGCCCGACGAGATCAAGAAGCAGCGCAAGATCCACGACAAGCTGATCGAAAAAGGCCTGCAGCTCATCGCCGACAGCTTCCTCGACCAGCTCGGCAAGCGATGCGAGGCCGCGGGCGTGCGGCTCACGCGCCAGCTGCTCGAAGGCATCAATTACGAGGAGATCGTCAACGAGGTGAACCGCGGGGCGGGCCGGCTGCCGGGCCTGATCGGCTTCGACCCCGATCGCGCGGCGGGCTACGACGGCGGGGACAAAGTGCGCTCGGACGTGAAGGTCGGCGAGAACGGCAGGCTGGTCGCGGAGGACGAGGACACGGCGGCGCGGCTCGCCGGCTCGTCGGGCCGACAATACGACCTGCTGGCGATCGGCGCACACGGGCTCGGCCGCCAGTCGTACTCGCAGCTCGGCGGCGTCGTGTCACGCGTGCTGCGGGGGATTGCGAAGGACATCCTCCTGATCCGGGACGATCGGCCGTTCGCAGGCGGGCGGTTTCTGGTGTGCGTGGACGGCTCGTCCTACAGCTACCGGGCGATGCGCGCGGCGCTCGAGCTGGCGCAGGCGTTCGGCGGTTCCCTGTACGTGTGCAGCGCGTTCGATGTGGAGTACCACCACGTCGTGTTTCACAACATCAAGGATGTCCTCTCCTATCAAGCTTCCAAAGTCTTCAAGTTCGAGGAGCAGGAGGAGCTGCACAACAACATCATCGACAAGGGACTCCTCAAGCTGTGCCAGGCGAATCTGAAGCGCGCCGAGGTCATGGCCCAGGAGTTCCCCGACGTTCCCCTCAAGACACAGATCCTGGTCGGCAAGCCGTTCCAGGTGATCATGCAATGGGCCGAGGAGATCAAACCGTCCCTGCTGGTGCTGGCACGGCACGGCGCCCATCGGATCGAAGGCACCGAGCTCGGCAGCCAGGCGGAGAATCTCGTGCGGCTGGCGCCGTGCAATACGCTGCTGATCGGGACGGTCGGCATTCGGCCGGAAGACATCCCCTGGATCGAAGAGGACGGCGTCGCGGGGCTGCCGTGGGCGCCGGATGCCGAGGTGCGGATTCTCCGGGTGCCACCCTTCGCGCAGGGAATCGCGCGGCGCGCGGTCGAGGAGTACTTGCTGGAGCAGACGCACGGCGAGCCCGCCACCGTCACCAACAAGTGGCTCGACGAAGCGATCCGGAAGCTCCTGCCGACGCATATGCAGCTCATCATGGGCATCGGCACGGCGGAGGAGATCGCGCTGGCGGAAGTGAAGGCGCAAGAACAAATGAAGGCCACCAAGGTACAGGGGCGCGACGCGGACCCCGAGCTCGCGGTGGCCGAGATCGAGGTGAAGTGCCCCGTCACGGGCGCCGTGAGCCGCCGTGCGCGCACCGCGACCGACCCGATCGTGTGGACCGAGGAAGCATGGCAACGGCTGCAGCTCGTGCCGCTGATCGCCCGCCCGCTGGCGCGCAACACGGTCGAGCGCTTCGCGCGGGGCCACGACATCTGGCGCGTGACCACGCCAGTCATGGACGAGAACAAGCAGGCGATGATCGCTGCCGACGAGTTCGACGTCGACACCATGATGGTCATGTTCCAGGAGCTGCGCGCCAAGCAGATCCGCGCCGAGGCGGAAGGACGGGACGGGCTGTCCCCGGAGATGCGGGCGTTCATTGAGGACGCCAAGGCCCAGGGAATCACGCGCTGCCCCATCCGGGACATAGAAGCGCAGATGGGGAAGTGTCCGGTGGATTTGAAGACCATGAAGCCCGAGGAGGCGAAGGCGGCCATGGAGCGGCTGCTGGCGGAGCAAGCCGGGGACTGACGTGGATTACGTCCCTCACGTGGTCGCGTGGAATCTGACCCGGCGCTGCAACCTCGAGTGCGCGCACTGCTACATCGCGGCGGGCCCGCACGAGAGCGCGGCCACGGAGCTCGACACGGCCGCGTGTCTCGACATCGTCGATCAGCTGCTGGCGGTGAACCCGGCACCTCTGTTGATCCTCTCCGGGGGCGAGCCGTTGTTGCGGCAGGATCTGGCCGAGATCGCCCACTACGCCACCGCCAACGGGGCCACCGTCGTCGTGGGGACGAACGGGACGCTGCTGACCGACGAGCGCATCGCGGCGCTCAAGCAGGCCGGCGTGCAGGGACTGGCGGTGAGCGTCGATTCGCTGCGCCCGTCCTACCACGACAACTTCCGCCACGGTCGGGGAGCCCTCGCGGACGTGCAGGCCGCCCTCGGGCGGCTGCGTGCCGCGCGGCTCGACTTCATCGTGCAGACCACGGTCACCAAGGGGAACCGTGCGGAGCTGGAGCGGCTGGTCGCCTGGTCGGCCGACCAGGGCGCGGTGTCGTTCAATTGCTATTTCCTGGTCCCGACCGGGCGCGGGGCGTCGCTCACCGATCTGGCGCCGGCGGACTACGAAGCCGTGCTCGCCGATCTGGCCCGGTGGGAGCGTGCCTACCGCGGCCGCATGCTGGTACGCGCGAAGTGCGCCCCGCACTTCATGCGGCACGTGCACCAGAGCGATCCGGATTCCCCGGTGCTAAACTATCAGACGCGCTGTCCCTGCGGCACGCAGTACTGCCGCATCACCCCGGACGGCAAACTGACCCCGTGCCCGTACCTGCCCGAGGTGGCGGGGGACCTGCGCGCGCAACGCTTCGCCGACATCTGGCGGTCGGCGCCCCTGTTCCGGCAACTCCGCGAGGGGCCGCTCGGCGGCAAGTGTGGCGTCTGTGAGTACCGCGCGCTGTGCGGCGGTTGCCGGGCGCGAGCCTTCGCTTTGACGGGCGACGTGCTCGCGGCCGATCCGTCGTGTGCGTACGACCCGACGGGCAACGAGACCCTGATCGAGCCCGCGCGGGCGATCGCGTACGGCGACGACTTCACGCCGGCGCTCGTGTGGGCCGACGCGGCGCGCGAGCGCATGGAGCGGATTCCTTCGTTCGTCCGGGGGGTGGTGATGCAGCGGGTGGAAGACTGGGCCCGCCGCCAGGGACGGCGGGAAGTCACACCCGAGCTGCTCGCGGAAGTGCGCAGCGCCATGCCGATCGACTTTTCGAAGAAGCGACCCTTCTTCGTGGCTGACGGCTGATGACCGACAGCGCTCTGCTGCTGCTGCAAGCCGCGGCCGACTCGACCCGCGCCTACGGCGAGTTCCCCGTGATCGGCGCGCGGGCGTTCATATGGATCACGGCCGAGGTGCACCTGATGTTCGCCGCGTTCGTGCTGGGCGTGCCGATGTTCGCCGTGGTCACCGAGGCGATCGGTATTTTCGGCGGCGACGAGCGCTACGACCGGCTGAGCAAAGAGTTCACCAGGCTGCTGCTCGTGGCGTACAGCGCGACCGCCATCTGGGGCGCCATGCTCGTGTTCGGGCTCTCGACCCTGTATCCCCGCTTCTGGGCGTACCTCACGACGATCTTCGCGCCGTCGATGTGGCTGTACGCGGCCTTGTTCTTCATCGAGTCGTTCACCCTGTACCTCTATTACTACGGCTGGGATCGTTGGAAGAAAGGTCGGGCGAAGCTGGGCCACTGGACCCTGGGCATCCTGCTCAACGTCTGGGGCACGATCGTGATGTTCATCGCGAACTCGTGGCTGACGTATATGATGTCGCCGCCCCGGGACATCACACCCACCACCGACCCGACCACGATCAAGCTGTGGCACGCGATCGCCAACGCGACCTGGATGCCGATCAACGTGCACCGGGTGATCGCGAACGTCGTATTCGGCGGCGCCATCGTGGGCGCGTACGCGAGCTACCGCTTTCTCGCGGCGCGCACCGACGAGGAGCGGGCCCATTACGACTGGATGGGCTACGTCGGGAACTTCATCGCGATGTCGGCGCTCATCGTGCTGCCGTTCGCCGGCTACTGGCTGGGACGCGAGATCTACCAGTACGACCAGTCGATGGGGATCACCATGATGGGCGGCTTCATGAGCTGGCTGTGGGTGATCCAGGCGTTCCTGATCGCTGTGCTGTTCCTGACGGGGAACTACTATCTGTGGATCGGCATGGGCCGCATTCCCGGCGCGGAGCGGTTCCAGCCCTACACCAAGTATCTGCTGATCGTACTGGTGCTCGGCGCTATCGTATGGGGCACGCCCCACACCATGATCGCGGACTCGAAGGAGCTCGCCGCGATGGGCGGGTCGCACCACCCGTTCCTGGGCGCCCTCGGGGTGATGAGCGCCAAGAACACCGCGGTCAACCTGATGATCCTCACCACGTTTCTGTCGTTCCTCATGTACCGCCGTGCCAACACGCGCCCGGTGGTGCCGTGGGCGCGCACGGGGACCATCATCCAGGGGGCGATGTTCGCCGTCGCGGCGGGGGTTGTGCTGTTCTACGGGATCCGCGGGTACTTCGTCGAAGCGATCGTGCGAATCGGTTTCAGCGTTTATCAGGTCCTGGCGGTGCTCTCGTGCATCGTCTTCGTCACGGTGATCGACGTCCTCATGGCGCGCGGTGCCCAATCGCTGGGCGCGATTCGGTGGGGGAAAATGCCGCCCCGGTCGCAGTACGCGCTGTTCATTTTGGCCGTGACGTTCACCTGGCTGATGGGCCTGATGGGATTCGCGCGCTCCGGCATCCGTCAGTACTGGCACGTGTGGCAGGTCATGCAGGACACGAGCAAGTACGCCGCCACGCCCGCGCTCGGCTACGCCTCGAAGATGATCAGCCTGTGCGTGCTGATCTTCCTCTCGCTCGTGGCGTTCGTGTTCTGGCTGGGCGGGCTCGCGGAGAAGTCCACGTTCGTCGCGTCGGGCGAAGGCGAGAAGGGAGCCCGGCATGTGGGCCACTAACGCGAAGATCATCGGGATCGTCCTCGGGACGCTGGCGCTCTATACCCTCATCGCCAACAAGATCCCGCAGGTGCAGTCGGAAGTGCCGCAGGCGCTCACGCTGGGCGCCAACGTCACGCCGGAGCAGCTCGTCGCCGCGGGGGAGAAGGTCTACACCGGAATCGGCGGCTGCACCACCTGCCACGGGCTGGGGGAGCGGGCGCCGAACCTCCTCACCGATGAGAAGGGCCAGGGGCCGATCGGGGCTCGATGCGGCAAGCGGGAGCCCGGAAAGACCTGCAAGCAGTACCTGTACGAGTCGCTCGACAACCCGACCGCGTACGTCGTCTCCGGCTACCAGCCGATCATGCCCGTGATGACCCGCCAGCTCTCGCCCGCGCAGGTCTGGTCCGTGATTGCATTCCTCGAATCGCAGGGCGGCACGGTGGACGTGAGCGCTTCGGACATCCCGGCGACCTCCCCGACCTCCCCGACCTCCCCGACCTCCACGGCGGGTGCGGGTGGGGCGGGGGGAGCGGCCTTCGCCGGCGGTAGCACCGACCCGAAAGCCATCATCCAGGCCGCCGGGTGCCTCGCCTGCCACAAGCTCGACGGGCAGGGCCAGGTGATCGCGCCCGATCTCACACACGTCGGATCGCGGCGCGACGCGGAGTCGATCCGGAAGAAGATCCTCGACCCGGCGTCGTCGGTCACGAAGGGTTACGAGAAGCTTGCGGGGATCATGCCGAAGTCGTTCGGCACCATGATGAACGCCGCGCAGCTCGAAGCGCTGGTGCAGTATCTGGCGGTCCACAAATGAGCCTTCCTCCCCAAATCCGGCGCTACGCCGACCACCCGTTCTGGCAGGCAGTGGGCATCCTGCTCCTCGCCTACATCGTGGTCGTCTGGGTGGTGCCGATCCTGCCGGGGAGCGCCATCGTCCCGAAGAGCGTCGTGCTGCAGTACATGGTCACGGTCCTCGTGGGCGTGCTCATCTACGTGAGCGACAACGAAGAGCGCTGGCGTCAATTCAAGGAGCCGATCCAGGCGGTCTTGATCGAGCCGCGCCTCAAGGTGGCGCGCGCCGGCGTACTCGCGGGGGTGACCGCGCTGGTGGGCCTGGTCGCCTACGGGCAGGTCAAGACGACCGTGGCCGCGCCGCCGAACCTCCGTTCGATCCATCCCGCGCCCCCCGCCGAGATCACGTTCCGGGGCAGGACGCTGACACTGACGGGTCTCGAGAACCCGCTGCGGCAGCACCCCGACTCGCTTGCTTCGTACCTCGCGGAGGGGAAACGCGTCTACTACCAGAACTGTCTGCCGTGCCACGGCGACCACCTCGACGGCCAGGGACACTACGCGTCCGGCTTCAACCCGCTCCCCGCGAACTTCCAGGACAACGGCACGATCGCGCAGCTCACGGAGAGCTTCGTGTTCTGGCGCGTCGCGAAGGGCGGGCCCGGGCTGCCCCGCGAGGGCACTCCGTGGAACTCGGCGATGCCGGTGTGGGAGGACTTTTTGACGGAGCGGGAGATCTGGTCGGTGATCCTGTTCCTGTACGAGCAGACGGGGTGGAAGCCGAGGACCTGGGAGACCGAACCCGTGAAAGGGGAAACGGGAAAGGGGCAAGGTGATGGTTAGCGGCCTTCTCCTGCTCGCGCTGCGAGCCGCAGCTTTCCCCATTCCCCATTCTCCTGTCCCGCTGCAGGACACGACGAAGGGGAAAGCGGTGTACGTGAAGTGGTGTGCGGGTTGCCATGGAGATGGGGGCGCCGGCGACGGCGCGGCGGCGGCGCACATGCTCCCGCGTCCCCGCAACTTCACCGGCGGGCTCTACAAGATCCGCACGACGGCGAGCGGTCAGCTGCCCACCGACGCGGATCTGCTGCGAGCGATCGACGACGGCCTTCCCGGAAGCGCGATGCCCGGATGGAAAGGGCGGCTCTCGGACGGCGAGCGGCGCGACGTGGTGGCGTACATCAAGACCTTCTCGTCGTTCTTCGCGGACACGAGCCAGCACGTCGTGCCGCTGAAATTCTCGAGCCCGCCGGGCGGTGGGACCGGCGAGGCGGCCCTGAAGCAAGGACGCCTGTTTTACGATTCCATCGGGTGCCGCAAGTGTCACGGCGACCAGGGGAGGGGCGACGGTCCCTCGGCGCCGACGCTCAAGGACGACGCCGACTTCCCCATCTTCGCCGCCGATCTGCACCAGAACTGGCGGTTCCGGGGGGGCGGCTCGGTGGAAGACATCTACCGGCGGCTGCGCACGGGCCTGGACGGCACACCGATGCCGTCGTTCGCCGACCTGATCGATCAGAAGTTCCTGACCGACGAGGAGCTGTGGCGCCTCGCCCAGTATGTGCGGTCGCTCTCGCCGCCCGCTCCGCCCGAGGTGCGCGACGTGGTCCATGCCCCGCAGATCCCGGGCACGGTGCCGGTCTCGCCGGACGATTCGGCGTGGGCGCGCGTGGCCCGCTACTGGTTCCCGCTCGTGGGCCAGGTCATCCACAAGTCCCGCTGGTTCGCGCCGGCGGTGTCGGGGGTGTGGGTGCAGGCGATGCACGACGGTAAGACGCTCGCGCTGCGGGTCAGCTGGGACGACCGCACCGAGAGCCCCGATACGGCGTGGCTCAAGTTCGAGCAGCGTATCCTCGAGACCGTCGCGGGCGACGACTCCGCGCCGCCTCCGCCCAGGGCGGAGCCCTGGCCCGACCAGCTGGCGGTGCAGTTTCCGCGCCGCCTGCCGGAGGGGTCGGGCGGAATGGAACGGCCCTACTTCCTCATGGGGGCCACCACCGACCCGGTCTATCAATGGCGTTGGACGAGTCGGCCGCGCCGCGCCCTGGCCGGCCTGGCCCGGGGCATCGAGCGGTTCGACACGCTGGCGAGCGCGCCGGCCGGGGAAGCGATCTACGAGCACGGCGAGTGGCGCCTGGTGCTCACGCGCGCCCTTGCGACGCCCGACACCGCCAACGAAGTTCAGCTTGAGGCTGGCAGGGCGATTCCGATGGCCTTCTTCGCCTGGGACGGTTCCAGCGGGGAACACGGCTCGCGCATGGCGGTGAGTACCTGGTACTTCCTGGCGCTCGACCGGCCCACGCCGCCGAGCGTGTTCATTTCTCCGGTGCTGGCGATGCTCGTGACGCTCGGCCTCGGGCTCGTGGTGGTACGGCGGGCCCAACGGCGCGGCGCCCGTCACCTCTCATAGAAACACGTGATGGTGCGGCGCATTCGGGGGTATAGCGTGCAGGACTCTCATCGAGGAGGCAGGATGCGGAAGCTTGGAGCTGTGGCAGCGACGGGAGTAGTGCTGGCCCTGGGTCTCGCGGCGTGGACGCGCCAGCCCCCCCCACCCGCGCAGGGCGGCGGGACGATCAGCGGCAAGGTGAAGTTCACCGGCACCAAGCCCGCCATGCCGAAGATCGACATGACCGAGGAGCCCAAGTGCAAAGCGAAGTATACGGCCGCGCCGCCGACGGACGAGGCCGTGATCGTGAACGCCAACGGTACGCTCGCCGATGTGTTCGTGTACGTGAAGTCCGGTCTTCCGGCGAGCTACACGGCGCCGGCCCCCGCGGGGCCGGTGACCCTCGATCAGGACGGCTGCCGCTACCATCCGCACGTGCTCGGCATCCTGGTCGGCCAGGCGCTCGCGATCAAGAATTCCGACGGCATCCTGCACAACATCAAGGCGAAGGCGAAAGCCAACCGCCCCTTCAACATCAGTCAGCCCACCGTGATGACCTCGACCAAGACGTTCGACAAACCCGAGGTCATGGTGGCGCTCGAATGCAACGTGCACGGCTGGATGCACGCGTGGCTGGGTGTGCTGCCGCACCCGTTCTTCGGCGTGAGTGGTGCGGACGGGAGCTTCACGCTGAAGGGCCTGCCGCCCGGGACCTACACCATCGAGGCGTGGCACGAGAAGTACGGCGCGCAGACGGCCACCGTCACGGTGGCGGGCAGCGAGACCAAGACGGCGGACTTCACCTTCGCGGCAAAGTGAACTAAACAGAGGAGAGGCCAATGCATTGGTGGCTGCCGGCCAAGGCTTCGACATTCACCGGCCCGATCGACGGGCTGTTCCTGGCGATCCTGATCATCACGGGCATCGCGTTCGTGCTGGTCGAGGTCGGGTTGATCTGGTTCATCGTGAAGTATCGGCAGCGTCCCGGTCGGAAGGCGTTTTACACGCACGGGAGCACACGCGCGGAGGTGATCTGGACCACGATTCCGGCGGTGACCATGGTGGCGCTGGGCTTGGTCAGCAACCACTACTGGGTGCAGATCAAGGGCCGCAACAGTGTCCCGTCGAACGCCTACCCCATTGCCATTCACGCCAAGCAATTCGAGTGGCAGATCACCTATCCGGGCGCGGACGGCGTACTGGGGACCGCCGATGACTTTACCATCCGGAACCAGCTGCATGTGCCGGCCGGCCGCCCGATCGTCGTCCACCTCTCGGCCGAGGACGTCATCCATTCGTTCTACGTCCCGCAGTTCCGGGTGCGGCAGGACGTGGTGCCGGGGATGGACATCAAGGCCTGGTTCGAGGCGACCGTCCCCGGCAACTACGAGCTGGGCTGCTCCCAGCTGTGCGGGCTCGGCCACTACCGCATGCGGGCGCAGGTGTTCGTACACGCCCAGGAAGACTACGATGCCTGGATGAAGCAGGCTGCCCAGGAGGCCTCGCAATGACGACCGTTGCCGCGACGGCGCACACCGCACACGCGCATCACGACGACCGGAGCTTCATCCGGAAGTACATCTTTTCGACCGATCACAAGATCATCGGCATCCAGTTCCTGTTCGTGAGCCTGTTCTTCCTGCTCATCGGGGGACTGCTCGCGATGCAGATGCGCTGGCAGCTCGGTTTCCCGGGCAAGCCGATGCCCGGGGGCGGCATTCTCCCCGAGACCATGGCGCCCGGGGGCGTGATCCTGCCCGAGTACTACATCCAGCTCGTCACGATGCACGGCACGTTCATGGTGTTCTTCGCCATCATGCCGCTGCTGGTGGGTGTGTATGCGAACTTCCTGATCCCGCTCAAGATCGGGACGCACGACATGGCGTTCCCGCGCATCAACATGTGGTCGTTCTGGGCGTTCTTCGCGGCGGGGCTGGTGATGCTGTCGAGCCTGTTCGTGCCGGACGGCGCGGCACGGGCCGGGTGGACGATGTACGCGCCGCTATCGGCGCGGCATGACTACTCGGGCGCGTCGCTCGGTCAGGAGCTCTGGTCCGTCTCGATCATCTTCGTCGGTCTCTCCTCGATTCTCGGCTCGTTAAACTATATCACGACGATCATCAACAACCGCGCCCCGGGCATGACCTGGTTCCGCCTGCCGCTCTCGGTGTGGTCGCTGTTCATCACGGCCATTCTGGGTCTGCTGGCCCTGCCGGTGCTGTCGGGCGCCGCGATCATGCTGCTGTTCGACCAGATCATCGGCACCCACTTCTTCGATCCGGCAGCCGGCGGGCAGGCGCTCCTGTGGCAGCACCTGTTCTGGTTCTTCGGGCATCCGGAGGTCTACATCCTGATTCTGCCGGCCATGGGGATGGTCTCGGACATCATCGCGAACGGCAGTCGCAAGCCGATCTTCGGTTATCACTCGATGGTGTTCGCGATCGTCGCGATCGCGTTCCTCGGCTGGATCGTGTGGGGTCACCACATGTTCGTGAGCGGGATGAACCCGACGCTCGGGTCGTCCTTCATGGTTTCGACACTCGTGATCGCCGTCCCCTCGGCGGTGAAGGTGTTCAACTGGATGGGGACGATGTGGCGGGGCAACATCCGCTTCCACGTGCCGATGCTGCACGCGGTGGCGTTCGTGGCAATGTTCGTGATTGGCGGATTGTCGGGGATCTTCATGGCCGCGACGCCGGTGGACATCCAAATCCACGACACCTACTTCATCGTCGCGCACCTGCACTATGTGCTGTTCGGTGGCAGCCTGTTCGCGCTGTTCGGCGCGATCACGTACTGGTATCCGAAGATGTTCGGCCGGATGATGAGCGAGCCCTGGGGCAAGGTGCACTTCTGGCTCACATTCATCTTTTATAATTGCACGTTTTTCCCGATGCACATCACGGGGATGGCCGGGGAGATGCGACGGCTTTACGACCCGAACCAGTACACTTTCTTGCAGCCCTTACAGCCGCTTAGGGTGTTCATCTCGATCAGCGCGTTCCTGCTGTTCGCGACACAGCTCATCTTCTTCGTGAACTTCTGGTGGAGCCTGTGGAAGGGGAAAAAGGCCCCGCAAAACCCGTGGGAGGACAACGGTCTCGAATGGTCGCTGCCGTCCCCCGCGCCGCACGGCAACTGGGAAAAGGTGCCGACGGTATACCGGGGTCCGTACGAGTTCAGCTCACCCCAGGCGGCCGAGGACTTCCTGCCCCAATACACCAAGCTGCCCACCGACCGTGAGCCGGCCCGCGCGCCGGTCGCGGGCCACTGACCGAGGGGACGACCGATGACGCATGCAGCCGCCACCGTCGATCAGATGCTGCCCCCTTATCCAGCCGAGCGGGGGCTCGACGTCTACAACAAGAAGCTCGGGATGTGGGTGTTCCTCGCCTCGGAGGTCATGTTCTTCGCGGCCCTGATCGGGACGTACGTCATCCTCCGGTTCGGGGCCGCAGGCGAGTGGGCCAAGCCGGGTATCGTGCTCAACATCAAGATCACCGCCTTCAACACGTTCCTGCTGATCTGCTCGAGCGTGTCGATGGTCAAAGCGTACGCGGCGATCCAGGACGGCGACCCCAAGAAGATGCGCTTCTGGCTGCTCATGACCATTCTGGGCGGCGCCGCGTTCGTGGGGATTCAGGTCTACGAATACATGCACCTGGTGCAGCACGGATTCGTGCCGAGCGGAGTGCGCGAAGGCAGTGAGCTGGCGGAGCTGGTGGCGAAGGGGACGCTGCCCGCGGCCACCATGGGGCTGTACGGCTCCACGTTCTACACGATGACGGGGTTCCACGGCTTTCACGTCACGTGCGGCGTGATCTCGATGGCCTACCTGTACTTCACCAAAGCGCTCCCGGGCAAGTACACGAAGCAGGACTACGGTGGCATCGAAACGGTCGGCCTGTACTGGCACTTCGTCGATCTGGTGTGGATCATCCTGTTCACCATCGTCTACCTGATCTGAGGGGCTATGGAGACCGCACACAAGCGACCTAACTACATCCTGATTTGGGTGTATCTGGCGGTCCTCACAGCCGCCGAGCTGGCGCTCGCCTTCGAGATGCCGATCTCGCGCAATCTGAAGCTCTTGCTGCTCCTGTTCCTGGCGGTGTGGAAGGCGGCGTTGGTGGGCCTATTCTTCATGCACCTGAAGTTCGAGCGCTGGAATCTGCGGATCTTGGCGATCATTCCGCTGCCGCTCGCCCTGATCTTCATCCTGGCGGGGATGTCGGAGCACGTCTGGTAGCGTTCCTCGAGCTCACGAAACCGCGCATCACGCAGCTGGTGCTGCTCACCGCCGCCGCCGGATTCTATCTCGGCTCGCGCGGCGGGGTGGACGTCGGGTTGCTGGTACGGACGCTCATCGGGGTCGCGCTGGTGGCGGCGGGGACCAACGCCTTCAACCAGGTGCGGGAGCGGGACGTCGACGCGCGCATGCGGCGCACCGAGCGGCGGCCTCTGCCGTCGGGGCGCCTCACCCCGCGCGCCGCCGGCCTGTTCGCCGGGGTCATCTCGGTCGCCGGCGTCCTCTATCTGGCGCTCGCGGTGAACCTGCTCACCGCCGGCCTCGCGGCGCTGACGCTCGCGAGCTATGTGCTGCTCTACACCCCGCTCAAGCGGAAGACGACACTCAATACGCTGATCGGGGCGGTGCCCGGGGCGCTGCCCATCGTGGGCGGCTGGACGGCGGCCGGCGGCGCGATCGGACCGGCCGTCGCGGCCCTGTTTTGGATCCTGTTCCTGTGGCAGCTGCCCCATTTCCTCGCGCTCGCCTGGATCTACCGGGAGGATTACCGGCGCGGCGGCCTCGCGATGCTGTCGGTGTCGGACCCCGACGGCCGGCACACGGGCCGCATGGTGCTGCTGTACGCCATGGCGCTCCTGCCGGTGAGCCTGTTGCCGACGCTGCTGGGCGTGACGGGCGCGCTGTACTTCTTCGGGGCGCTGGTCCTCGGCGTCGCGTATACGGGCGTGTCCGTCGCGATGACCAGCGCCGTCACCACGGCCCGCGCCTGGCGCGTGTTCCTGGTCTCGATCGTCTATCTGCCAGCGCTGCTCACGCTCATGGTGGTGGACAAGGTCGTATGATCCCCTTTCACCGCCTCCTCATCTCGACCGCGATCGCCTTCTGCGCGGGCTTCGCGGCGTGGGCGGGTTGGAGCTACCGCCAGTCAGGGGAGGCGCTCACGCTGGTCATGGGGCTCGCCTTCGCGGTCGCCGCGGTGGCGCTCGCGTATTACCTGCGACACCTGAACCGATTTCTCGGCCGATGATCCTTCCCGCCCTGCTCGCGCTTGTGCACGCAGACGACACCGGAATGCAGCTGCTCTACTTCTGGGCCGCGGTGCTGCTCGCGATCACGCCTATGCTCATATTCGGGACGATCGGCGTGTGGGTGGCTCGGATGATCTGGAAGGAGCGGCGCGAAGCCAAAGTGCGGAATGCGGAATTCGAAGTGCGGAATTGATCGGATGACGGTCGAGTCGCGTTCCCGGCATTGGTGATCGAGCTATCCTTTCAATTCCGCATTCCGCATTCCGCACTCCGCATTAGATTGGGTTCCATGAGCCCGAAGCCCTCCGAGAAGCGTCAAGTGGTGCGCTTCGCCTTCTACACGCTCGACAGCGCGTGGCGGCGGCTGTCCGCCGAGCGCCAGGCGAGCTCGAAGCTCGAGTTCGGCCAGATCATCGAGAGCTTTGCCGGCCGGCTGCTGCTCCGCCCGTACGGCCTGGTCGGGATCCGGGGTGACTGCGACTTCCTGCTCTGGCAGGTGGCCGAGAACCTCGACGCGCTCGTGGCCCTGCAGACCGCGCTGAATCGCACCGACTTGGGTGCGTATCTGACCAGCCCGTACAGCTATCTCGCGATGACGCGGCGCTCGATCTACGAGTTCCCGGAGGACCCGGGCCAGCCGTCTCGCCTCGTCATCCGGCCGAGTGAAGCGCGCTACCTGTTCGTGTACCCGTTCATCAAGACGAGGGCGTGGTACATGCTCCCGAAGGCCGAGCGCCAGACCATGATGGACGAGCATGTGCGGATCGGGAGGAAGTATCCATCCATCCGCCTGAACACCACGTATTCGTACGGGCTCGACGACCAGGAATT
>DATHKX010000080.1:0-25157 GCA_035488835.1 Gemmatimonadales bacterium | reverse complement strand
CCGCGTGTTTTCAGGGCGGCTTGCGACGCTTCTCCCAGTAGCGTATGCTGCGAGCCGTTCGTCTCACTTCCCGGGAGACAAGCGGTGACATTGGGCACTCTGGCGCTCCTCGCGCCATTGCTGGCGGGCGGCGACACCCTGCGCGGCACCGTGGCCGACACGACCGGCCATCCCCTCGCCGCAGCTACCGTCAGCGTAGCCGAGCTCGGCCTGACGGTGGTCACCCCGGCAGACGGGGCATTCGAGGTCGCCGGGCTGCCCACCGGTCGTTACACGGTCGTCGTTCGCCGCCTGGGCTACGCGCCAATCGTAGCGACCGCCACCGTGCCCGGCCCGCCGCTGGATCTCGTGCTGCGACCCAGCGCCCTGCACCTGGGTGCGGTCACGGTCACCGCCACTCGTTCCGCGATTAGCCCCCTCGCCTCACCGCTGCCGACCGCCGAACTCTCCGGTGAGCAACTGCGGCGCGCCCACGAGGTGTCGCTCGCGCATGCGTTGGACCAGCTTCCGGGTGTCCGTACGCTGAGCACGGGCGAGCAGGTGGGCAAGCCGGTAATTAGAGGACTCACGGGACCGCGCGTGTTGGTACTCGACAACGGACAGCGCCTCGAGGACTACTCGTGGAGTGACGAGGACGGCCCTTCCGTGGACGCCCGCCTGGCGGAGCGCGTGGAGGTCATCCGCGGCCCGGCGAGCGTGCTCTACGGCTCGGACGCGATCGGCGGCGTGATCAATGTTATCCCTAACGAGGTGCCCGACGGCCGTGGTCGTCCGGCCTTCATGCGGGGCGCCGCTGAGCTGTACGGCGCGACCAACAACAAAGAAGTGGGGACGGTGCTCCGGGTCGAGGGGGCGAGCGGTCGGTTCGGCTGGGGGCTGACCGGCATCGGGCGTCGCGCGGACAACTTGCAAACACCGCCAGGCAACGACTCCACGCCCACGGGGGATATCTACAATACCGCGTACCACGCCATTAACGGGGAAGCGGTGGCGGGCCTGCACGGGGACCGCAGCTCGGTGACCCTCCGCTACACTCGGTATGGGGGCGCGTTCGGGTTGCTCGATGGCCCGCCGGTGCCCGCCGACAACACGGAAGGCCCGCTGCGCCGGCTGTCCGACAATCGGTTGCAGCTCGCGAGCAACAGTGTGATTGGGGGACTGCGCCTCGAGACGAAGTCCCAGTGGCAGCGTCATTCGCTTCAGGAGGTCTCCGACCAGAGCCGCAACGGCGATTCGACGCCGAACTTCGATCTGCTGCTGAACACGTACTCGACGGACGTCTTGTTGCATCACTCGTCGTCCGGCGGCCTCACCGGCACGTTAGGCGTTTCGGGCCTCTACCAGGACAATCAGACGCGCGGCGTCGAGCCGCTCGTCCCCGCCGCACGCACGGTCGGCGGCGCCGTGTTCGCGCTCGAGACCGCTACCCTGGGTCGATGGACCGTGCTGTTCGGCGCTCGAGGGGACGTGCGCCACCTCAGAGCCGATTCCAACGCCGCGCTCCAGCTATCGGCGCAAACACGGGACGCCGCTGCGCTCACCGCAACATTCGGGGTCGTGTATCGCGCCGCCCCGGAGCTCTCTATCGCGGCGAACGCCGGCCGCGCGTTCCGCGCGCCGACCCTGTTCGAGCTCTTCACTAACGGGCCGCACCTGGGGGAAGACCGCTACGAGATCGGGCTGCCGGGCGCGCGCCCGGAAGTGAGTTTCAACGCCGATCTGAGCGTCCGGTGGCAGAGCAGCCGCGTGCGAGGCGAACTCGCCGCCTATCGCAACCAGATCGACTCCTACCTGTATATCGCGCCGACCGGCTCGACAGACCCGGGGTCCGGGCTCGCGATCTATCGCTACCAGCAGGCGCGGGCCGTGCTCCTTGGCGCGGAGGCGGGGGCCGAGGTCGTCGCCGCTTCAGTGCTCACCCTGCGCGCCCGGGTTGACGCCGTTCGGGGCACTAACGAGGACGCGAACGAGCCCTTGCCGCTCACGCCCGCGCCCCGCGCGGACGTCGAGGCGGAATTGCACACAACCGGGCTGGCGTGGGCGGAACGCGCATACGTGAGCGCCGGGCTCCAGGCCGTGACGCGCCAGACGCGGCTCGGTCCGTTCGACGAGCAGACCCCAGCCTACCAACTCCTCAACCTGGGGGCGGGGCTCGAACAGACCGTGGGGAGACGTCTCATCTACCTCGACCTCCGCGTCCGGAACGCCACGAACGCGCGGTACACCGACTTTCTCAGTCGCTACAAGGTGTTCGCATTCGGGGAGGGCCGAAATGTGGTGGTACGCCTCTCCACCGGGTTGTAGACCGACCTCGCAGCCCGACCTCCACTCGTGAGAATCACCCTCGCCGCAGGCCTGGCTCTCGCCGTTGCCGCGTCGGCCCTTCGGGCCCAGACGTTCCGCCAGAAGGATTTCGACGCGTACGTCGCGCGAGGGCTGCAGGTGCTGCGGACCCCAGGCGCAAGCATCGCGGTGGTGAAGGACGGCCGGGTGCTGTTCGCCAAGGGCTACGGCCTGCGCACGCTGGGCGACACGGCCCGCGTGGACGCTCACACGCTGTTCCAGATCGCGTCCAACACCAAGGCGTTCACCACCGCCGCGCTCGCGATCCTCGCCGACGAGGGGAAGCTCTCGTGGGACGATGCCGTGACGAAGTTCCTGCCTGGGTTCCAGCTGTACGACCCATACGTGACCCGCGAGTTCACGGTGCGGGATCTCGTGACACACCGCAGCGGCCTGGGTCTGGGCGCGGGTGATCTGTTGTGGTTTCACTCGAGCTACAACCGCGGCGAGATCGCCCATCGAATCCGCTTCGCCCGGCCCGTGTCGAGCTTCCGCAGCGCCTACGCGTACGACAACGTGCTCTACATCGTGGCCGGTGAGATCTTCCCCGCCGCCGCCGCTCAGAGCTGGGACGACTTCGTGAAGACCCGCATCTTCACCCCGCTCGGCATGACCGAGTCGGGAACGACCACGACGTTCTTCACGTCGAGCCGAAACGCCGCCACGCCGCACGCGGTCGAGGACGGTAAGCTGCAGGTGGTCCCGCTCGATTCGGTCGACAATATCTCCCCCGCCGGCGGGATCGCGTCCAACGTCACCGACCTGGGGCGGTGGCTCGTCTGCCGGCTCGACTCGGGCCGCTATTCGGGGGGACGCCTGTTCGGTGAGCGGCAGGCGCGCGAGATGTGGTCGGGCCAGACCGTCCTGCCGATTCCGGACCCCCCGTCGCCCCTCGCCGCGCTGCGGCCGAACTTTGCCGAATACGGCCTGGGCTGGCGGCTGCGGGATTACCAGGGACGGAAGATCGTGTCGCACACGGGCGGCCTCGCGGGCATGTCGTCGCAGATCACGCTCGTGCCGGTCGAGAAGCTCGGTATCGTGATCCTCACCAACTCGGAGTCCGACCTGATGGCCGCGCTCACCTACCGACTGCTCGACGATCTGCTGGGCGCTCCGCGGCCGCGGGGGGACTGGGTGGCGGCGTTCGCCCAGGCCGGACAGATCGCACGGGCTCGCGCCGACTCGACGCTCAAGGCCACCGGCGCGGGGCGGGACTCGCTGTCTCAACCGTCCCTGCCGCTCGCCAGGTACGCGGGCTCCTACCGCGACGAGCTGTATGGGGACGCCGGCGTCGGATTCGAGAATGGCCGGCTCGTCCTCCGGTTCGGCCGCTCCCCGGCATTCGTGGGCGACCTCGAGCACTGGCAATACGACACGTTCATCGCGCGCTGGCGCACGAAGCATCTCGAGGACGCGTATGTGACGTTCGCGCTCACTCCGGAGGGGGCCATCGATCGGTTCCAGATGACGGCCGTGTCGCCGCTCGCGGACTTCAGCTTCGACTACCAGGATCTGCTGTTCCGACCGGTCGCGGCGCCGAGCGGGAGCACACGATGAAAGCAGAGCGGGGACGCGGCGCACCGGATCTCGACGCGCAGGATTTTCGCGACCTGCTGGGGCACGCCGCAGACATCGCGGCACGCCACTGGGAGCGTGTCCCGGACATGCCGGCGTACAGGCGCCCACCGGACGCGGTCGTCGCGGCGTTCCGCGACCAACCGCTGCCGCAGCGCGGCGCGCCGGTTCACGAGATTTTCGATCGTATCGAGCGCGACGTGGTCGCCTATCCGCTCGGGGTCGGCCAGCGTCGCTGGTGGGGATTCATCAACTCGCCGCCGCATCCCGTAGGCATCGCCGCCGACCTGATCGCCACCACGCTCAAGAACAACTGCGCCGGGACGAGCCAGATCGCTATCCAGGTGGAGCTGACGGTCATGGACTGGCTGGCTCAGCTCGTGGGTCTGCCGCGGGGCGCAACCGGGCTGCTGGTGAGCGGTGGTTCGATGGCGAACCTGGTCGCGCTCGCCGGGTGTCGCGAAGCGAAGCTCCCGGGTACCCGGCGGCGGGGCGTGCGCGCCGCCGCGCGCCAGCCCACAGTCTACGCGTCGACCGAAGCGCACTCCTGCGTCCGCCGCGCCGTCGAGCTGCTCGGGCTGGGCACCGACGCCTTGCGCCTCGTGCCCGTTGACCGCGAATACCGGATGGATGTGGCGGCCCTGCGCGAGATGATCGCGGCCGATCGCGCCGGGGGCCTCGAGCCGATCTGCGTCGTGGCCAGCGGCGGGACCGTGAACACGGGTGTCGTGGACCCTCTCGCCGAGCTCGCCGATGTCGCGCAGGAGCACGGGTGTTGGTTCCACGTGGACGGGGCCTATGGTGCCGTCGGTGCCGCGCTCCCCGAGCTCGCGCCGCTGTACCGCGGGATCGAGCGGGCCGATTCGGTCGCGTTCGATCCCCATAAGTGGCTGTATGTCCCGTACGAGGCGGGCGCGACGCTGGTCCGCGACCCGGCGACCCTGCACGCCATGTTCGCGCACCGCGCCGAATACCTGGCGCTCGAGCAGGATTCCTATCTCGAGGGTCCGGTCTGGATTTCCGATCTGGGCCCCCAGCTCACGCGGGAGTTCCGGGCGCTCAAGGTGTGGGCGGTGATGCAGGCGGTGGGCGTCGAACGCTACCGCGAGCTGTGGCGGAGCGACATCGCCGTGGCGCGGGAGATCGAACGCCTGGCCCGCGAGGATGCGCGGCTCGAGGTGCTGGCCCCTTCGGACCTGAGCTGTTTCTGCCTGCGGTATGTCCCGAGGCGGGGTGACGCCAACGCGTTCAACCGCACGCTGCTCGACCGCACCCATCGTGACGGGCGGATGTTCATTTCCGGGACGACGCTGGACGGCAAGTTCGCGCTCCGGGGCTGCGTCACGAACTTCCGGTCGACCATGGCGGACGCCCGGATTTGCATCGATACCATCGTCGAGCTGGGCGAGCGGCTCGAGCGGGAGCAGGCGCGATGACGGGGGGGAGCGTGAGCCGCGTGAGACTCGCGACGGCGGCGGTCGTGCTGATCGCCGCCGTTCTGCTGCTCGTCAACGAGATCCCCCCTGTCCCCACCTGGTTCTACGTCTTGGCCTGGTACCCCACGCTCGTCATGCTCGACGAGGCCGTGGTGCTGCTCGGCGGCGAGCGGCTACTCGCCCGGCCCCGCGAGGTGGCGGTGATGCTGTGGTGGTCGGCCGTGATCTGGCTGCTGTTCGAGGCGATCAACTTTCGGCTGCGGGACTGGTACTACGTGTTTCTTCCGGCAGGCCGGCTGGAGCGCTGGCTCGGGATCACGGTATCGCTCGCGACAGTCGTTCCCGCCGTGCTGCTCCCCGAGCGTGTGTTGGGCCGATTGGGGGTGTGGCGCGATCTGCGGTTCCGCTCCTTCGCCCTCGAGCCGCGGGACCTGGAGATCGCCGGTTGGGTCGGCTGGGGACTGCTCGCCGCCGTGCTCGCTTTCCCTCGTTACCTGTATCCGGTCACCTGGGGGGCGGTCTGGCTCATCGCCGAGCCGCTGTTGTACCGGCGCGATCCCGAGCGCTCGCTGTTTGCGGATATCGCACGCGGTAGCTGGGGGCGCATCGCACGGCTCATGGCCGCGGGGCTGTTCGCCGGGGTGCTGTGGGAATCGTTCAATGCCATGGCACGTGGCCGCTGGATCTACACCGTACCGTTCCTCGAGCACCTGAAGATCTTCGAGATGCCTCTAGTGGGGTTTCTCGGCTTCCCATTTTTCGCGCTCGAGGTGTGGTCGCTCTATCACCTGTTCGCGCCGCTCACTACCCGCCGCACCCTGCTCGCCTCCGCGGCATTCGTCCTCCTCGTGCTCATCGGGATCGATCACTGGACGGTGAGCTCCACCACGCCGGCGCTGCGCGATCTGCCGGGTGTGACGAACGGCGTGATCTCGCGATTGCGGGCGGCCGGGTGGGAGAGCGTGTTCCGAGTCGCGGGAAGCCCCGTCGCGGAGCTCGCCTACCGCGCCAACCTGAGCCCGAAAGACGCCCGCGCGGCGCACGAGGCGGCGCGTCTCGTGACCCTCCGAGGTATCGGCACCGCGCACGCCGCCGTCCTGATCGGCGGCGGGGTGGGGAGCGTCGAGGCGCTGGCCGGCTCAGACCCCGACTCAGTGTGGATGATCGTCCGGGGCGGCGCGCGGCCCACGCCCGCGGAAGTGCGGGTGTGGGTGCGCGCCGCCCAACGACAAGCGCGTCCTACGCCAGGGCAGGCTCCGTCACCGCGGTCCACTCACCCACCAGCTCGTCGACAGTCCTGAGCTGGCGCGCCGGGTCGGTCGCGTACCAGGCCTTGAAGTACTCGAGGCCCGTTTGATGTGCCTCGTCGGTAAACGCCTGAAGCGCATCGGTCACCCACACGAGATCGTAGCCACGCTGGAAAGCGTCGCCCGACGTGTGCCGCGCGCAGCAGTCGGTGTGCAGGCCCGTGACGTACAGCCGGGTCAGCCCCCGCTCCTCCAGGGTGCGCTCGAACTCCGGGTTCAAGAACGGGCTGTAGGTCTGTTTGCCGAGCACGACGTCGCCCGGCTCTGGTGCGAGTCCCGGGACGATCTCGGCGTTCCAGCTGCCGGCCATGGCGTGCGGCGGCCACTTCCGGAGCTCGCTGTCGCCGGGCGTGTGGGCATCGGTCGCATAGACGACCGTGAGGCCGGCGCGCCGCGCCGCGGCGAGCAGGCGGCCGAGGGGTGGGATGATGCGCTGGGCGCGCTGCTGGTAGTCGGGGCCGCCAGCATCGGCGATCACGCCACCGGGATAGACGAAATCGTTTGCCATGTCGATCACGACCACGGCGCTGCGCTGGAGATCGCTACGCTGCGAAGGCATGGGATGCTCCCATTGTTGTAGGACCGCCGCCGGGGGGCCGATTGGGCAACGCCTAGGTCCGGCCGAAATGCCGAACCGCTCCCGGTGCGAGGCGCGGGCGAGCCCGCGCCGCTGGAAATATAACCGCGGCGCCGACCTTCCCGGGTCAGCGCCGTCCGGTCACGCCGCTCGCCGCGGGCCGCGTCGGGCCCGTGCCCGCACCCGTCCGCGCGATGGCCGCCGCGATCTCATCGAGATCCGCCGCCGTGAGCTCGAGCGTCGCGGCGCCGATCCAGCCGTCCACCTGCGCCGGCGTGCGCGCGCCGACGATCGCCCCCGTCACCCCCGGCCATGCGAGCGTCCAGGCGACCGCGACACTCGAGATCGTGGCGCCGTGCCGCCGGGCGACCGGTCTCAACGCGTCCCGCAGCGCGAGATTGCGGCTCAGGTTCGGCTCCTGGAACTCGGGCCCATGCCGCCGCCAATCGTCCTGGGCCATTGCGGCGACCCGGGCCGCCGTGAAGCTGTCCGTCAGGAGGCCCGTCTGCATCGGACTGTACACGATGACGCCGGTGTCGTGCTCGGCGCACCACGGAATTTCCCGGGCCGCGACGTCGCGACGGATCAGGGAGAAGGGCGGCTGCAGCGAATCCACGTGACGGATCGATTCGCAGCGCTCGAGCAGGGCGGCGTCGAAGTTCGAGACGCCCGCGGCCCGCACTTTGCCTTCCTCGACGAGCCGCACCATCGCGTGCCAGGAGTCCTCTACGGGCGTCCCCGTCTCGTCGGGCCGATGGAACTGATAGAGATCGATGCGCTCGACACCGAGCCGGCGCAGCGACGCCTCGCACTCCTTTCGGATGGAGTCCGGGCGCAGCACCCGCCGTGCTTCTTTCATGCGGTCGCGCTCATCCCACACCAGCCCGCACTTGGTGAACACGAGGGGGCGGTCGCCCGAGGGCAGGTCCCGCAGGAGGCGCCCGACTAGCTCTTCGGAATGGCCGAGGCCGTACACCGCGGCGGTATCGATCCAGTTGATGCCCAGCTCGAGGGCCCGACGCATCGCGGCGAGCGAGTCGGCGTCGTCCTGCGGGCCCCAGCCGTACGCCCAGCCGCCGCCGCCGATCGCCCACGCGCCGAAGCCGACGGTCGTGATGTCGAGTCCGCTCGAGCCGAGCGGACGGGTAGGCAACGCCATACGAATCACTCCCGGTGACTTGAGGTTAGGTAGATCACCTGCAGGCCGGCTCCGCTCGTCATAACTTCGTCGGCGCCGGCGCCTCCTGCCAGCGCGGCCTTTTCCCCGACCGCGAACATCCCGCGGAACCACCGTGTTCCTGGCCTCGTTTACCTTGAACACATGAAAATCTCATTCATCGGACTCGGCAGCATGGGCCTGCCCATGGCGCGGCACCTGTTGCAGGCGGGCTACGAGCTCACGGTCTACAATCGCACGCGTGCCCGTGCGGACCAGATCAAGCAGTTCAATCCTGTCGTGGCGGATAGTCCCGCCGCCGCCGGGCGAGACGCCGAAGTGCTGGTCACGATGGTGGCGGACGACGCCGCACTCGAGGACGTGATGCTCGGCGCCCACGGCGCGCTGGCGACGCTGCCCCGCGGAGCGATCCACGTTTCCATGAGCACCATCAGCCCCGCGCTAGCGCGCCGGCTCGCCGAGCTCCACAAGGCCGCCGGTCAAACGTACGTCGCCGCGCCGGTGTTCGGGCGCCCGGAAGCCGCTGAAGCGAAGAAGCTGTGGATCGTGGCCGCCGGGGCCCCGGAGGCGCTCGAACGCTGTCGCCCGGTGCTCGAGGCCATGGGCCAGGGAGTGACCGTCACGGGCGACGACCCGCCGCGCGCCAACGTGATCAAGCTGGCGGGAAACTTCCTGCTGGCGGCGGCGATCGAAGCGATGGGCGAGGCGTTCGCGCTGGCGCGCAAGTACGGCGTCGCGCCCGCCGAGCTGCTGGACATCGTGAACGGCCGGCTGTTCCGCTCGCCGATCTACGAGAACTACGGCAAGCTGATCGCCGAAGAGCGCTACGAGCCTGCCGGGTTCAAACTGAAGTACGGCTTGAAGGATATCCGCCTCGCCCTCGGCGCCGCGGACGAGGTCGCCGCGCCGATGCCGCTGGCGAGCCTGATCCGGGATCGCTACCTCTCCGGCGTCGCTCGCGGCTGGACCGAGATCGACTGGGCCGGCCTGGCCCGCATCGCCGCGGCAGACGCGGGGCTCAGCCCCCCGCGATCGCCGGGATGACCGTCACCTCGTCGCCGTCCTGGACGGGGGCCGCGAAGCCGCCGCGGAAGCGCACGTCTTCGTCGTTCAAATAGAAGTTGACGAAGGGATAGGGCTTTCCTTCCTTGTCCCGGAGGCGGGGCGCGAGGGCGGGGTAGCGCGCGGCCACGTCGGCCACGGCCTCGCCCAGCGTCCGGCCGGTCGCCTCGATCGTCCGGGCGCCGCCCGTGTGGGCGGCGAGCACCGACGGCAGGTTCAGCGTGATGGCCATGTCCGTGCCTCCTCAACGAGAGTCGTTACTTCGCGTAACCGCGGCGCGATGACGGGGGCCTCGGGGACCGCGCCCTGCACCGCCTCGAGCGTCTTCAAACCGTGGCCTGTAATGCAGAGCACCACTTCGTCCTCGGGTTCGAGCCGGCCCGCGCGCGCCAGGGCAAGCGCGCCCGCGGCGGTAACACCACCCGCCGTCTCGGCGAACACGCCGGTGTCCTGGGCGAGAAAGCGGATCCCCTCGACCAGCTCCGGGTCGCTCACCGCCGTGGCCCAGCCACCGGTCTCCCGCATCGCCCGCGCGGCGAACGCGCCGTCCGCGGGATTGCCGATCGCGAGCGAGCGGCAGATGGTCTGCGGGATCTCGGGCTCGATGGCGTCGCCACCGCGCTCCACCAGCCGCACGATCGGCGCACATCCCGCGGCCTGCGCGCCGTACAGGCGCGGCGGCCGGCCCTGCACCAGCCCCGCCTCGAGAAACTCGCCGAACCCCTTCCGCAGCTTCGAGAGCAGCGAACCGCCCGCCATGGGCGCCACGACGGCGGTCGGCAGCCGCCAGCCGAGCTGCTCGGCGATCTCGTAGGCGACGGTTTTCGACCCTTCGCCGTAGTAGCTGCGCAGATTGACGTTCGCGATCCCCCAGCCGAAGCGATCCGCCACCTGCGTGCACAGCCGGTTCACGTCGTCGTACGTCCCGCGCACCCGCACGAGACGGGCGCCGTACACGCTCGTGCCGATCACCTTCCCCGCCTCGAGCTCGTCGGGAATAAAGACCCACGCCTTGAGCCCGGCCCGCGCCGCATGCGCCGCGACCGCGTTCGCGAGGTTGCCGGTAGACGCGCAGCCGATGGTATCGAGCCCGAAGGCCGCGGCCGCGTTGATCGCGGCGGCCACGACGCGGTCCTTGAAGGACAGCGAGGGATGGGACACTGTGTCGTTCTTGACCCACACCCGCGCCACGCCGAAGCGCCGTGCCAGCGCCGGTGCGTCAACCAACGGCGTGAACCCGGTGTCGAGCGACCACACCGGATCGCCTTCGAACGGCAGCCACTCCTTGTAGCGCCACAGCGAGGGCGCCCGGCCGGCGATGGTCTCGCGGTCCGGCAGCGGGCGTCCCGGCTCGTACACGGGGTCGAGGGGCCCGAGGCACTCCTCGCAGATGGCGGTCGGGGCGGCGGCGCGCTCGGTCCCGCAGCTGCGGCAGCGCAGCGGCCGGGCGGTGAGTGGCGGGGAAGCAATGGTAGCCGGCATGTAGAGCCTCAACAAAAAAACCCGGGCAACAACTGCCGCGGGCGGTCGCTTTTTAGCACCTTGTTTAACGTGGCGGCAATACGCGGCAAATCACCACGAGTCGTCGATTGTCTTGACTAACAATAGTCGTAGTCCCCGGGACGTCAAGTCGTCAGGCACAACCTCCCACGCTACGCGGCCGGAACCGGGACCAGCGCGCCCACGAGCCTGCGGATCGCCGCGAGCGCCCGCTCGAGCTCCGCCGGCTCAGTGGCGTAGCACAATCGCAGGTGCCCTTCCCCACCCGGCCCGAACGCGGTTCCCGCGAGCACGGCGGTGTGGTGCTCGGCGAGCAACCGCTCGGCGAACGACTTGCACGTGAGGCTCCCCCCCGCGCGCTCCAGCACTCCGCTGATGTCGGGGAAACAGTAGAAGGCGCCGGCCGGCGACGCGCAGCTGATTCCCTCGATCGCGTTCAGGCCACTGACCAGCAGATCGCGCTTCGTGCGCAGTCCCGCCACCATGCGAGTGACCGCATCCTGCGGCCCCGTGAGTGCCGCGATTCCCGCGTATTGCACGAAGGTCGCGGTGCAGGAAACGTTGTTGATGACGAGCGTGGTCATCGCGTCGGTGAGTGACGTCGGCATGACGCCGTAGCCCAAGCGCCAGCCCGTCATCGAGTATCCCTTGGAAAACCCGTCCACGATCACCGTGCGGTCCGCCATGCCGGGAAGCGCGGCGATCGAGTCGCGGCGTCCGTCGTAGCGGATCTGTCCGTACACCTCGTCCGAGATGACCCACAGATCGTGGCGCTGCGCCAGGTCCGCGAGCGCCGCGAGGTCGCGCGCCGTCGCCACGCCACCGGTGGGGTTGTGAGGCAGGTTGAGGATGAGCACGCGGGTGCGGGGCGTAATCCGCCCGGCGATCGCCTCCACGTGCGGCGCGAACTCCCGCGTCTCGTCCAACGGATAATAGACCGGCTGCCCACCCGCGAAACGGACGACCGACTCGTAGATCGGGAACCCCGGGTCGGGACAGAGCACCTCGTCCCCGGGCGCGATCAGCGAGAGCGCGGTGCAGAACAGCGCCGGCTTGGCCCCGGGCGTGACCACGACGCTCTCGGCCGTGGCGCGCACGCCGCGCGCCCCCAGCGAGCGCGCGATCGCGTCGCGCAGCTCCGGCACGCCTGCAGCGAGGGCGTAGCGAGTGAGGCCGTCGCGCAACGCCCGGACGCCCGCCTCCACCACGTGGGGCGGCGTCGGCATGTCCGGCTCGCCGATCTCCAGGTGCACGACCTTGTGCCCCGCGGCCTCGAGGCGCCTCGCCGCGGCGAGCACCACGTAAGCCTGTTCCGTACCGAGCGTGTCGAGCCGTGCGGCCGAGTGCATAGACGATCCTGTCGCTGATAACGAAACCCCGGGGCGAGCCCCCGGGGTCGGCACTGCCGCGCAATTTACCTGCGCGGCTGCTCCGATGCCCTACCCAATCGGGGGGGCATTATTTGGCGCGCTCCAAATATGCGCCTTGGCGGGGGTCCACCCGCACCTTTTCACCTTCCGAGATGAACTCGGGCACCTGGATCGTCACGCCGTTCGAGAGCTTGGCGGGCTTGGTGCTCGCCGTCTTCGTGGCCCCGCGCATGACCGGCGAGGTCTGCACGACGGTGAGCTCCACAACCGACGGGAGCTCGATACCCACGGGGCGGCCGTTCAGCCACTCCACCTGAATGTGCATCTCGGGTTGCAGCCAGTCGGCGTGATCGCCCACCGCTTCGGCGTCGAGGGTGTGCTGCTCGTAATTCGTCGTGTCCATCACGTGCACGCTGCCCTGATCGCGATACAAGACCTGGAACTCTTTGGTTTCGAGCGGTGCCTCGTCCACGAAGTCGGTGGCGGCAAGGCGCGTGTCGAACGTGTTCCCGGTGACGAGGTTGCGGAACCGCACCTGAACGAAGGCGCGCAGGTTGCCCGGCGTGCGGTGGGTGAAGTCCATGACGCGGCAGGGCTGTCCGTCGATCATGATGACGTGCCCGCGGCGAATGTCGGTTGCCTTCATTACGGAACGCTCTCTAGAAGAGGCGGGAAGATAAGCCAGATAGAAGCGGAATCAACGGGGCGGCTCCCCCAACGACAGCGGCTCCGTCAGATACCCTACCCGCTCCCGCTGCCACCACCCGCCGCCCGTGGCCCGCTCGGTCGGCGTACTGAAACGGTAGCGGTAATAGACGAGCCGCACGTAGCGGGGTGGCGCGCCCGGAAAGGGGTTCTCGCCCAGCAGCGAGAGCACTTCGGGGGTCCCCTCCAGCAGGCGCCGGAGCAAAGGCACGAGCCAGTCCCGGGCGCCCTCCGGGTTGAGCGCCGCGAACCACATTTGCCAATCGAGCCGCGGCATGTGCGGCGCCACGAAGGGCGGGGGGCGGGCCGGATCGCCGGGCTTCCAGCGGAACCGATACTCGCGCCAGTGCACGGTGTCGGCGCCGCCTTCGATCACGATCTCGAAGCGTTCCGTGGTCATCACGCGGAACAATCCATACCCGTTCACCGAGCGCAGCGGCGCCACCGCGTCGAGCAGCGGGTTGGCGAGCGCGCCGCGCGTGCCGGGCACCGTCTGTCCGAACTCGCGCGCGAAGGCCAGCGCGGCGAGCAGCGCGAGCAACGATCCGAGCCCGCGGATCGCATACTCCTTCCAGCGGGGCTCCGGGTCGCCGGCCGCGAGCCGGAGCGGCAGCACGCGCCCCAGCGCGGCGTCATCGAGCAGCGACACGCACAAGACGATCGCCAGCAGGTTGAAGAACCCATAGTTGCCCGTGAGCGCGATCGCGAGCTGGCCCAGTACCAGGAGCCCGCACGCCGTGCGGCGCGCCTCCCGCCCGCGCCACCGCTCGGGAACCGCGATCAGCCATGGGACGAGCAGCTCGATCGCGATGATCGCGAGCGTCATCCCCCGGTGGATCCACTCGGGGAGCCAGTGCGCGTACCACGCCGGCCACGTGGGCAACGGCTGAGTCCAGAAGTGGTAGTCGAGCGCGGTGAAGTGCAGCCACGTGGGATCGCCGCTCGCGAGCTTCGTGATACCCGAGAGGAACATGAGCCGGAAAACGAGCGCCCACACGAGCCACCTCGCGACCGCGGAAGGCGCGCGCTCGCGCGCCAGACTGGGCCACAGCTGCGTGGGCGCGTACAGCACCGCCAGGAGCCCCGTCTCGAGCAGCAGCCCGTCCCACTGGAACCAGAGGAAGGTCTGGCCGACCACGGCGAGCGACAGGTAACAGAGCCAGAGGAGCAGGAGGACCGGGGCCTGGGCGACCCCCGCCACGAGCAGCAGGGCGAGCGCCGCGCCGGCCCAAGCCAGCGCGTGGAGCGCTCCATCGCTCGCCCCCAGCCAGCACAGCGTCGGGAACAGCCGGTAGGCGGCGCTCCCGTAGGCGGCGTGCCCCCCCTGGAGGAACCCGCCCGCCGGCAGGATGCCGTGCTCTCCCACGAGGCCCGTGATTTGCAGCGCAAGCGAGACAAAGGCGACGAAGTACACGACGCCGAGCAGGCGGAGGAACAGCCAGCGCGAGAGGACGTAAGTCGGGCGGCCCGCACTGGTGGCCAAACCCTCGGTGATGTCTGCCGTTGTGCCCTCGCGGCGGAAACGGTAAATAATGATGCTGGAAACACGCCCTGTCCCGAGTCGAACCGTGCCCAGCCTTCCGGTGTAGCAGGTGTCCAACACAGCGGTTGTCCGCAGCAGACATCCGTGTGACCTACGTCACGCCAGTCCTGGCAGGAGGTGGAGAAAGATGACCCGCAATTGCCGTCGCCTTGTGCGCGGCGCATGGCTCCCCATCGCGCTACTCGTCGCCGCAGGGTGCAAGCAGGGACCGTCCCCCGAGGTACAGGCGCGCATCGACAGCCTGTCCCAGGCGTCGTCCCAACGCGACCGGTTGATGCAGGAGGTCGCGGAGAACACCCGCCTCGTGAGCGAGATCAGCCGCGAGCTCGCGAGGGTAAACGTCCCGGCGCGAGCGCTCAAGGTGTCCGGCGAGTCGCCGCTCCGCGCATCGCGCGACACGCTGATCCAGAAAATCCGCTACATGACCACGCGGGTGAAAGAGCTGGAGCCGCGGCTCAAGGAGAGCGAGCAGCGTATCAAGGATCTCACCAGCCTCTCCGACAGCCTGCGGAACGAGCTCGCGTCGACGATGCAGAACCTCCAGGGCGTGATCGACAATCAGAAGGAGACGATCGACGCGCTCACGCTCCAGGTGGAGACGCTCACCGCCGAGAACTCGGCGCTCCGGGACACGCTCGAGAACATGTCCACGATCTCGAACACGGTCTATTACGTGGTCGGCACCAAGGACGAGCTCGAGCAGAAGGGGATTATCCAGGAGGAAGGCGGCGCCCGGTTCCTCTTCGTCCTCTGGAAGAGCGGGAAGACGCTCGTGCCGGCGCGCAACCTCGATCCCGGTGTATTCACCGTGGCGGATCGGCGTCATTTCACGGAGCTGCCGCTGCCCGCGTCCGACAAGGAGTACCGAATCGTGTCGCGGCAGGACACCTCGGCGCTCGAGACGCCGCCGGATCACGACGGTAAGATCAGCGGACACGCGGTGAAGATTTCGGACCCGGCGAAGTTCTGGGCCAACTCGAAATACCTCATCATCGTCGAAGGCTGAACGCAACTCAGAGGGGAGGCCGGCGGCGCTTGACCGGGAAGGCCCGGGCCGCTAGCCTCACCCTGTGGTCCTTTTCGCCAGCGCAGGCCCCGGTCTCTTGAGCCCAGACCGGTGACCTGTAACGGGGCGGCACCAGTTTTGTGGCTGGTTCGGTCGCCCGAGCGTGCGTTGGGTCACAGGGGAACACCGCTGCTACGCGCGCACGGGGGCGCGGGACTTGCGATTGCCCGCCGACGCGCTCGCATGAACTGAACACGAAGGGGGGCTCATGCACGGAGTGATCAGGCGGTATCGGGTGAGGCTGGGCACGGTGCGGCAGGCGGCCCACTACGCGGAAAAGGGATTTGTCCCCATCCTGCGCGACCTCCCGGGCTTCATTTCGTGCCATCTGCTGGACGCGGGGAACGACATCCTCACCTTCATGGCGCTGTTCGAGGCCGAGGAAGGAGCCGCCGCGGCGGTGCGCGCGTCGCGCGAATGGTTCCGCGACGAGTGGTCGTCCTTCCGCCCCCTGCCCCCCGAGGTGGTCATGGGCGAGGTCCTGGCGCGCACCGCGGTCGATCGCCGGCGGGAGGCCGAGCGCCGCCAGCTCGCGCTCGTGGATGCCGCGGGTTGGGCCGGCCCCGAGCGCCGGGTGAACGGCGACCGCCGGGTCGAGGCTCCGAGCTGGGCGGCGGCGGGCTAGCGCCCCAGCCTCAGTCCCCGAAACGCTTCGTACAGATCGTCGAGCACGGCAGCGCCGCGCTCGAGCCGGGCGTCGTCGCCGCTGTGCCGTCGCACGATGCCGGCGATCATCCGTTCCAGCCCCGCCGTCTCGCCGCGCCCGAACTTTCCATCCTTACAATCGATGTCGTGCACCAACTCGCCGATGACGGCCAGCCCCGGGTCGGCGAGTCCGAACCGCGCCACCAGCGTCTCGAAAGTGCAGCGGTCGCCCTCGTGGGTGTACTCGGCTTCGAACATGTCGAAGCGCAGCTCATCCGCCGCGGTGCGGGCATCCTGGGCCGCGACGAACCGGAAGCGTGCTTTGGGGTCGATGAAACGGCGGATGAGCCAGGCGCTGGCGATCCGGTCCACATGCACGCCGCTCCGGGTCACCCAGGTGCGGCCACGGACCGGGCGCGTGGGCCGGGCGGCGGCTGCTCGGGGCCGGCCGGCAGGCTTGTGCCGATCGCGCGCCCGGTTCAGCGCCGCCTCCGCGGCGCGCCGCCCCGGCGCGCCGAAATGATCGAGCGCCGTGATCTCCGCAAGCCGGCGCTCGAGGCGCGCCACCTCGCCTGACGACTCACCCCCACCCCCACTCCCACTCTCGCGTGCGACCTCGGCGGCCGCACGGGCGAGCTCCGCGTACTCGGCGTCGCGCTGCGCTCGAAACAGCGCCTCGATTTGCCCGTCCGACAGGCCATCCACGAACGCCGCCTGGCACACGGAAGCCTCGCCGCCTCCGGCCACGATCTCGCGACGCAACCATTGGAAGTCCTCGCTCGCTTGCTCCGTGTGGGGCAGGACATAAACGGAATTCTTGATCGCCACTGCGCCAATCCGTTGCAGCCGGCGCCAGATTTTCACCCTGAAGTAGTCGGGCTTGGGCGGGAGCTGGTGGATGAGGAGGAGCCAGCGTCCTCCGGGAGTCTCTGACGGGGGACGCTGCGCGGCTGGGCCGCGCGCGCGCCGCTCGGTCACCACAGGTTCCGCATCGCGGAGCCCCCCCCGGCGCGCCGCGCCCCCACCACCGGCTCGCCAGCCGCCGCGCCAGCAAGGCGCGCGTCGGCGCCGAGAGCGCCGGTCGTGGAATTGAAGAAGTGCTCGCCGGCCACGGCCAGCGTCAGGGCGGCGACTTCCTGTTCGGAGAAATGGCAGCGCAGCTCCGCGAGCACCGCATCGGGAATGCCACCCGCCCCGTCGGCGTAGCGCGACACCGCTACGGTGAACGCGAGCGCGGCGCGCTCCCGCGAGGAGAAGAACGGGCTAGCGGCGTAGTGTCGTAGCGCCCCGAGCTCCGCGACGGGGAGAAACGCTTTACGCCACCGATGGAGCCCGTGCTCGATGCACCAGCGGCACCCCGACAGCTCGGCGGCGAGCTGCCGCACGAGGAGGTCGACGCGGGGATCGAGCGCCGCCCCGCCCGCGATGTAGCGGCCCATGCGCGCGTAGGAGGGCAACGCGCGCGGCCCCGGGAGTCGCGGCGGTGGCGGAGCGGCGAGCGCTTTCCAGATCCGACCAAGCCACCGTAGTAGTATCATATGAATGATACAATTGTATCATCACATGAGACACCGGGCAACCCCTTCCCTCGACCTGCGTCCCCCTGTTTCTTGGCTTCCCATGTCCCTCTCCCGTCGCCTGCTGCTGCGCGCCTCCCGCAGCGCCTGGCTCGCCCGTCAGCTGTCCGAGCGCGCGTTCTTCCGCCGCGCCGTGCGGCGATTCATGCCCGGGGAGGACGTCAGCGCGGCGCTCGCCGCCGCCGCGGATCTCGACCGGGAGGGCCTCGGCAGCGTGCTCACCCAGCTCGGCGAGCAGGTCACGAGCCGCGACGAGAGCGCTCGCGTACGCGATCACTATCTCCGGCTGCTCGAGGACATCCGGCAGCGCCAGCTGCCCGCGGAAATTTCCGTCAAGCTCACCCACCTGGGCCTCGACCTGAATCCCAAAGCGTGCCTCCAGGACCTGCTGGCGCTCGCGGCACGGGCGGCAGCCACCGGGTCCTTTCTGTGGATCGACATGGAGGAGTCGCGCTATGTGGACCCCACGCTGGAGCTGTTCCAGGCCGTCCGCGCCGCCCACATGGGGGTCGGCGTATGCCTGCAGGCCTACCTGCGCCGCACGCCGGCAGACCTGGAGGCGCTGCTCCCGCTAGCGCCCGCCATCCGCCTGGTGAAAGGCGCCTATAACGAGTCGCCGGATGCGGCGTTTCCGAAGAAACGAGATGTCGACGCCGCCTACGGGGTGCTGGCCGGGCGACTGCTCGAGCGCGCCGCCCAAGGCGAGGCGCGTGCCGTGTTCGGCACGCACGATCTCGGCCTCATCGCGCGGCTGCGCGAACGGGCTCTGGCGGTCGGGGCCGCGCCCGGTGCGTACGAGGTGCACATGCTCTACGGCATCCGCGCCGCTGCGCAGCGCGCGCTCCAGAGCGAAGGAGTGCCGGTGCGGGTGCTGATCAGCTACGGGACGCACTGGTTCCCGTGGTACATGCGGCGGCTCGCGGAGCGACCGGCGAATGTGTGGTTTGTGGTGAGACACATGTTTTAGTTCGTGATCCCCGGGCACCAGCCGCGAACGGGACGACTTGAGCCCCGCTGCCCATCCCGCCAGCTTTCCCGACATGACCGTCCGAACGTCCCCGTCCCTTCCCTCCGCCCCCGCCGAGCTCGACCGCTGGCGCCGCGAGACGCCGGGATGCCGGGAGCGGATCCATCTCAACAATGCGGGTGCCGCGCTGATGCCCCAGGCGGTGCTCCAAGCGGTTACCGGGCACCTCGAGCGCGAGGCAGCGATCGGCGGTTACGAAGCGGAGGACGAAGCGGAGCCCCGCGTGCGCGAGACGTACGAGCTGCTAGGGCGAGTGCTGGGCGCCGCCGCCAGGAATGTGGCGATCGTAGAGAACGCGACCGTGGCATTCAGCCAGGCGGTGTCCGCGTTCGACTTCCGTCCGGGCGACCGCATTGTCACGACGCGTGCCGACTATCCCTCGAACCAGCTGACGTACCTGTCGCTCGCTCGCCGCGCGGGCGTCGAGACGGTGCGCGCGGACGACCTCCCCGATGGTGGGGTCGATCCCGCCAGCGTGCGGCGGCTCGCGGGCCACCCGCGCACGCGTCTCGTCGCCCTGAGCTGGGTGCCCACCAACTCGGGGTTGGTGCAGGACGCCGCCGCGGTCGGAGCGGTGTGCGCGGAGCTGGGCGTGCCGTACCTGATCGATGCCTGTCAGGCAGTGGGACAGCTGGCGGTGGACGTTGCCGCGCTGCGCTGCGATTTCCTGGCGGGCACCGGACGCAAGTTCTTGCGCGGCCCGCGTGGCATCGGCTTCCTCTATGTGTCCGACCGGATGCTCGAGCGCGGGGCGTTCCCGCTGTTCCTCGACATGCGGGGAGCGGACTGGACGGATCCCGACTCCTTCCGGCTCGCCGAGGACGCGCGGCGCTTCGAGAACTGGGAGTTCGCCTACGCGTTGGTGGCGGGTCTGGGGGCGGCGGCGCGCTATGCCCTCGGCGTGGGCTCAGCCGGCCGCGAGCGTGCCCGCGGGCTCGCCGCGCTGCTGCGCCCGCGGCTCGCGGAGATTCCGGGCGTGCGGGTGCTCGATCGCGGGCGGGAGCGGTGCGCCATCGTGACCGTCGACGTGGCGGGCCGGGACGCGGCGGATCTCAAGCTGCGGCTCCGGCAGCGAGGCATCAACGCCAGCTCCGCGGATCGGAAGTCGGGGGTGCTGGACATGGACGAGAAGGGCGCCAGCACGGTGCTCCGCTTCTCGCCGCACTACTACAACACGGAGGACGAGCTGGACACCGCCGTGGGAGCGTTAGCGGAGCTCGCGCGCTCGTGAGCGTCGCGCGACCCGGCAAGATCATCGGGATCGGGCGGAATTACCGGGATCACGCCGCCGAGCTCGGGAACACGGTGCCCGCCAAGCCGCTGCTGTTCTTCAAGCCGCCCACGGCCGTGATCGGAGACGGCGCGGCGATCGTGCTGCCGCCGGAATCGCAGCAGGTCGACTTCGAGGGCGAGATCGGCGTCGTGATCGGACGCGCGCTGCGGCGCGCTACGGAAGACCAGGCGCGCGCCGGCATCGCCGGGATCACGTGCGTGAACGACGTCACCGCGCGCGACCTGCAGCGGACCGAAGAGCAGTGGACCCGGGCCAAAGGGTTCGACACGTTCTGTCCCGTCGGGCCGCGGGTGGTGCCGGTGGACCCGCGGCGATTCGACAAGCTGGAGGTGTTCTGCCGGGTGAACGGCAACGGGCGCCAGCACGGCCGGGCACCCGACATGGTGTTTTCCATTCTCGCGCTGGTGTCCTTCGTCTCGCACGTCATGACGCTCGAGCCGGGAGACTTGATCGCCACCGGAACGCCCGCCGGCGTGGGGCCGCTCGCGCCCGGCGACGTGGTCGAAGTGGAGATTCCCGGGGTCGGGGTGCTGCGAAATCCCGTGGTGGCGGAGAAGCGATGAGCCCGCGGTGCGCGGCGCTCGCCGCCGTAATGCTCCTCCCGCCGGCCGCTCTAGCGGCGCAGGCCCCGAAGAGTCAGCACGCCACGGTGACCCAGATCCTCGGCACGACTCAGGTGATGATCGTCTACAACCGGCCCAGCGCGCGGGGCCGGACGCTGTTCGGGAGCGGGGGAGTCGTGCCGTGGGGCAAGGTGTGGTGTCCGGGTGCCGACACGGCCACCACGATCGCGCTCAGCAGGGACATGGTGGTCGGCGGCCAGCCGCTCGCGGCCGGGAAGTACAGCATCTGGGCGATTCCCGGCCCCGGCGAGTGGACCCTGATATTCAGCCGAGCGGCGGACGTATTCCACATCCCCTACCCCGGCGAGGCCCAGGACGCGCTGCGGCTCAAGGTGAAGCCGCAGACGGGGGGACCGTTCATGGAATCGCTGGCGTTCTACTTCCCGGCCGCCGACGCGGATCGGGCGCTCCTGAGCCTGCACTGGGGCGAGACCATCGTGCAGGTCCCGCTCGCAGTGAAGTAGCGGCCCTCTAGTCTTCGACCTGCTCGCGCTGATCCAGCCAGTGCTTGACGGCAAATCCGAGGGACGCGCCGAACCCGGCGCTCGCCACGGTCAGCAGCAGTTTTCCTGTGACGAGTAGCACAACCATGCCTTGAGCTCCTTGAAAAACGCCGACGCCCCCTCGCTTGAGCCTTGTAGCGCGGGGGCGTCGGTCTCACCCAGGTCGATCGACTGCTACGCCCTACATCCCACGCCTCCAATCACGCTCCGCAATTCGCAGACCGTGACAACAGGTGCGATTCGGCCACATCGAGACAAGCGTGGGCTGTTGCGTCATTGCAAAAAGCCTAATAAGTGGCGGCCGTCCAAGTCAACGACCCATTCGGGGGGCATCAATCCTGGTGGGCCTTCCACGCCCGGTAGTACGCGGCCGCCTCGTCCAGGAACCCCACGTGACGCGGCTGCCAGCCGAGCAGGCGGGCGACCTTCCGGGCATCGACGTGCTGGCTCAAGGCGAGTGCGTCGGCAAAGTCGCCCAGGGTTTTCCGGGCTTCAGGGAGGGGCGTCGGGCGGACTTCCCCTTCATACCCGGCCGCTCGTGCGGCCGCCGTCGCCATCTCGAGTGCCGTAAATCGCGACTGGTCGTTCACGTTGAAGATCTCAGCCGTCAGGCCGCTCTCCGCGATCCGCACGTACGCGTCGGTCAGGTCATCGATATGAACCATCGGTAACCGGTTTCGACCATCCCCCACCACCAACGGCGGCTTCCCCGTACTGGGTCCGGCGAACCACTGGCCGGTCAGACCGCCGGGGCCGCCGTACACGTCTCCGGGTCGAACGACCAGGCCCCGCACGCCGGCGGCCTGCAGCACCATTTGCTCGTGAGCCGGTCGCCAGGCGACGAGCTTCGGGGGATTCGGCGGGGTCGTCTCGTCCACCATGCGGTCGCCCGTGTCGCCGTACACCCAGGCACCGCTCGTGAAGACGAGCGTCTTGGGTTTCGCGCCCCGGCGCCCGGCGTCGAGCAGCGTGTCGATGGCCGTCTTGTTCTTGGCCACCCCGTCCGCCGCGTAGTCGAACGCGGTATGGACCAGCAAGGCACAGTCGCTGGCGACCTCGAGATAGGTCTTCGGGTCTGCCAGGTCACCGATAACCGGCTCGATCTCGTGCTGTGTAAGGCGGCGCGCCTTGGCCTCGCTCCGGGCGAGTCCCCAGACCCGATAACCCGCCCGCCGCAGCGCCGCCGCGACGGCGAACCCGATGTATCCCGTGGCGCCCGTGACGAAGACTTGCATTCACCCGGAACCGTCGCGCACGCGTCCAGGTTCCCCCGGGTCGGCCCCATCATCCGCACCCGCAATCCGCTCGAACCGCTCCTGGACCCGCCCCGCGTGCCGCTCGCTCTCCTCGAAGCGCTTCTGGGCGTTCGCGAGGTGGGCGCCGACCGTTTGGAACGCCGTCCAGAACGCCTCGAACTGCTGGCGCAGGCCGCCCAGCTGCTCCTGGATCTCGCGGGCCTGCTGCTCCACCCGCATCCCTTTGAGCCCGTGGAGGATCACCAGCAGGTAGGCGTAGAAGGTGTGGGGCGATACGGGGATCACGCGCCGGCGCAGCGCGTGCCCCAGGACGCTCTTCGCATCCCCGGGATCTTCCGCACGCAGCACCGCCTCGTAGTACACGTTTTCGGCCGGGATGTACATCAGCGCGAAGTCGTACGTGCCTTCGTCCGGACGGATGTATTTGTCGGCGATCTCGTCGATCCGCTCCTTGAGGGTGCGCGCGAACGCGCGCGCCTCGCGCTCGGCTTCGGCGCCGGTCGCGGTGAGCAACCGCTGGCACGCCTCGAGCGGAAACTTCGCGTCCACGGGTACCAGGCGGTCGCCGAGCCTGAGGGCCGCGTCCACCCTCTCACCGGATCGAAACACATGCTGCATCTGGTAGTGGGAGGCCGGGAGGATCTGTCGCAGCAGCTCCTCGAGCCAGACCTCGCCGATCGTGCCGCGCAGCTTCGGGACCTGGAGCAGCTGCTGCACGTCGGTCACCGCGGTGCCCATCATCTCGAGGCGCTTGGTCGCCTCACCGAGCGCCCCGAGCCGCTCGTGCACATCGCGCAGCGCGCGCGTCTGATCCGCGCTGCCCCGCAGGAGCAGCAGCGCGAGCAGCACGACGAGCACGACGATCGCGATCGCGACCGCCGCCGACACGTTACGGCAACCTGATCATGGAGCGGGTAATCTACTCCTGGTAGGCTCGGATCCGCTCACCGTTTCCCGCGGCGCGCGCCTGGATCAGCGCGGCGCCGGCGTGCTCCAGCAGGCGGTCGGGCGCGAGCGGCGTCGCGTGCAGGTCGGACACGGCCTCGTAGCCGGCCCGGACCAACAGCGGGGGCAGCCCCGCGGGTCTGGGGCCCGCGGTTTCGAGCGCCTGCGTGAGTCGTCGAGCCATCCGCACCGCGCCTTCGGGCGCGGTCGAGGGAGCCAGCACCGCGAACTCGCTTCGGCCAAGGCGGCCGATCGCGTCGGACGTGCGTCCGCGCGCCTGGAGGATGTGCGCGGCGTACGCGACCGCCACGGGTGGCGCCGCGAGTCGCGCGGGATTGGCATCCTGCCGCTCCAGCTCGACGGCGAGGGCCACGCAGGCGAGCGGCGCGTGACGGCGGAACGCGTCCGAGACGAGCTCGCGGGCGCGCCGCTCCAGCCCACGCATCGTGTACAACCCGCTCACAGGGTCCACGGCGCCTTCGTCCAGCGCGTGATCGGTCTCGAGCTTGACGCGGGTGAAGGCGTCCAGCTTCAGCGCCAGCTCCTCGGCGTTGACCACCAGGCTCAGGTAGTCCCACGCTCCGGCCTCGAGCGCAGCGAGCCGCTGCTGCTTGGTCGCCGGCGTCGACGTGAGCATGAAAATCGGTGTGTGCCAGGAGACCGACCGATTCTGGCGGAGAGCGCGGCACACGGCGATGCTATCCAGGTCCTGGAGGTTCGCGTCCATGAGGACGACGTCGGGCCGCGCTGCGGGCGCCCGGTCCAGGAGCTCGCGTCCGCTTCCTACGGACACGACCCGATACCCCAGCGGCTCGAGCATGCTGTCGAGCGCCTGGTTGAGCCACGTGCCGGCGTTCGCGACGAGCACGACCGGCGAACGGGTGAACGGTGTGCGCGGAGCCATGCTGCGTGAATGTGGCGACGGCGCCACGGGGGAGAACCCGGCGAAACCCTAGGTGCGGCCGGGAGAACACCCGGGTCAGGGAACGATCAGGCCTTCCCGGATCGCGTAGCGCACCAGGCCTGCGACGTCGTGGATGTTCAACTTCTTCATCACGCGCGCGCGGTGAAATTCCGCGGTCTTGGGGGTGATCGCGAGCAGCGCGGCAACCTGCTTGGTCGACTTGCCTTCGGCCACGAGCTGCGCGACCTGGCGCTCCCGGGAGGTCAGCCGGCCGCGGTCCTCCGCCGCGGCTGCCCGGCAGGCATCCACCACGGCCTGGGAGACGCCCGCACCCACGTAGAACCCGCCGCGCGACACCTGCTGGATGGCCTGGGCGAGGTCCTCTCCCGCCTCGGTCTTGAGCACGAACCCCCGCACGCCGGCGCGGACCGCCTCCGTCACCAGGCGTTCCTGCTCGAGTGCCGTGAGCATCACGACCTGGATGCCGGGCAGCGCCTCGACGATCTGGCGCGCGGCATCGATGCCGTTCAGGAGCGGCATCATGATGTCGAGCACCGCGACGTCCGGCTCATGCTCCCGCGCCAGCTCGACCGCCGCCCTCCCGTCGGACGCCTCGGCCACCACGTCGAAGCCGTGCCGCTCGAGCAGGGCGCGCACGCCCTGCCGTAGCACGACGTGATCGTCGGCCAGCACTACGCGTAGCGACATCGTTCCTCCGCCCA
>DATHKX010000079.1:0-4075 GCA_035488835.1 Gemmatimonadales bacterium | reverse complement strand
CCAACATGACGTTGTCACATACCCTGAACAACCCGATTCAGGATCAGCTGATCATCGATGGCCTATTGTGGTTGGGGGCCAGGAAGGAGCGCCGCTAGCCGCGCGTGACCCTCCACAACACGAGTAGCGCCACCGCGGTCGTCCGATAGAGCGTGACACGCAAGAGACAACGCCCGCCGCCCGCCAGCTACGGCAGCGCCAGCTGGTGGGACGTCCACCATTCCCGGGCTCGGTCTTGGGTCCAGGCGCTCGCGCCCTCCACCTCGGCCAGCCGAAGCGACAGTTCTCTCGCGGACTGCGGCCGATTCGCCGGGTCCTTTGCCAGACAGGATAACACAAGGTCATCGAGCGCCCTGGGAATCGGTTGCTCCGTCCGGGCCGACGGAGGCGTAGGCGGCGTCTGCGCGTGCTGCAGGAGAAGTCCCATGGGGGTCTCGGCGGTGAACACGAGTTGCCCGGTCAGGAGCCAGTAGGCCACGCAGCCGGTCGCATAGATGTCGGCGCGCCCGTCCACATCCGTTCCCATCGCCTGCTCGGGGGCAATGAAGGCCGGTGTACCATGAAGCGCGTTCTCCCGCGTGTGCACCAGGCTCGAGTCCCCGGCGTCGCGCACTGCCCGTACGATGCCGAAATCCAGCACCTTCACGAAGTCGTAGTCCTCGCCGTACCGGCAGAGGAAAATGTTCGCGGGTTTGATGTCGCGATGAACCAGGCCGCATGACTGCGCCTCCGACAGCGAGTGACAGACCTGGCGCAGCAGGTAGATGGCCCGTTCGGGCGGCGTCGGCCCGAAGCGTCTCAGCAGCGAGTCGGCATCGAGGCCGTCGAGCAGCTCCATCACGTAGTAGAAGGCGCCGTCGTCGGCTACCCCGAAATCGAAGAGCTCCACCGTGTGGGGTGAGCGGAGGCGGGCGATCACCTGCGCTTCGCGCTCGAATCGGCGGATTGCTTCTTCCGACACTCCACCCCGCGCATCCCCGGCGAAGGAGGGCCGGATGAGCTTGATGGCGGCAGGCCGTGCCAGCATGCGGTGCCGGGCGCGCCAGATCTCCCCCATCCCTCCCTCCCCGAGCTTTTCCTCAAGGCGGTAGCTCCCCAGCTCGCGGGCGCGCTTGACCTCGGTGCCCAGATGGTAGACCACCCGGGCACCCACATAGGCCATCCCCACCACGAGGAGGTAGGGGAACACCAGCCCGAAGAAGAACTGTCCCGGGTCGAGCCTGAACGAGGTGGGACCGGACGCGAGCATGAGACCGACGGTGACGGGGACCGAGCTGACCGATGCCAGGGCAGCCAACACCGCCCGGCGCGGGGAGGTTGGGACGACGACCGTGAACAGCACGACCCATACGGCGACCCACGAGAGCCCCACCATGCCGCGGTGCATCTCGAATACCATCGGATCGGCGAACTCGGCGGCGGCGATGGCGTAGCTACTGGCGATCTCGAATGCCAGGCCGATGTTCATCGCTGTGGGAAGCGGAATGCGCGCGCTCCGGATCACCGCCGCGACGAGCAACGCGACCACGATCGCGATCACGCCGGGGCCCCACTGCAGGAAGCTCCCTAAGAATCGGGCTCGCTCGCTCGGGAACAACAGCGCCGGAAAGATTCCGGCCATGAAGAAGACGAACGCGTACAGCAGGGCCAGGACGCGGAGGCGTCCGGCAGACTGGCTGAGCAGATCGAGCGGGAATCCCGACGAGATCGCGCGAGCGGTCGGGTCACGCGCGTTCGGGTGCATGAGAGTGACGTGTTCGTTCATGCCGAAGCCTTGGCAACTACCTTGCCGGCACCAAGTAGTCGTGTGCGGCGACGATCTGCCAACGCCCTTCCCGCCGGACCCAGGTATCGGTGAACCGGTATCGGTGACTGAACGGCCCCTTGGGCCCGTGGCCGCCGACCAGCAACCATCCCGTGACGACGGCCGTCGTGCCGAAGCGATGGACCTTCATATCCTCGTTGTGCGCCGTCTCGACCGTGTCTGGTCCCGCCACGATATCCCGCAACACCTCGTCGCGACCGACCGTCCGATCGTCTTCGCTGTAAACGAATCCGTTTGCCAGCAAGCGCCGAAACAGAGCGGCATCACGGCGGGTCAACCCGAGAGCCCAATCGTCCTCAAGCCGAAGGAGCAGCTGCGCCTCGACATCGTGCGCGCTGGGCGTCTGAGTGTCTACGGCTGCGGGCGATGCACCGGGCGTCGACATCGTCGACTGCCCCGCAGGAGAGCCAGGAGCCTGGGTGGAGAGCAGCAGGGCGACGAACAGGCAATCCATTTGTGACTCCCCTTCAGGCGCTTGTTAGGCGAAACGCGCTCATGAACTGCGCCGCCAAGACCGTACTACCCTCACACCCAGAAGCAGGCCAACGCCCGCCAGCCCAGAGATCAGAACAGGCATTACCGGAGTGTGGAGATTAGTCACGGCGATCGGGGCGGCGACCCCGAATCCGACAATCCCTCCCGCGAGCGCGCCACGGCGATCCTCAGGCGAGAGCCAATGCAGTTTCGTGACTGCACCAACTGCGACCGCGACCCCCAGGACGCCGCCGACGATCGCCCCCGTGAAGAGCCCAGGCTTCCCAGCTGCGTGGCCGAGGATGGAGCCGATCACGGCGCCCACGCCCGCCAAAGCCCAGGTAGCGAAGAAGACGGGGATCGGCTTCAAGGATTCAATTGATAGTATGCGTAGTCATCGGATTCTTGGACCCGACTTGCCTTGCAAGATAATCCCGTCGCGGAGGCGCAATAGAAAGCCCCTTCTACGGGGTCTGCGCCCGCGCTAAGTTGAGGCCCGGCGATCACGCCCGAGTGGCGGAATGGCAGACGCAGGGGACTCAAAATCCCCCGAGGGCAACCTCATGAGGGTTCGACTCCCTCCTTGGGCACTAGGTCCGGCCGCCGCGGCCGCGTAACCAATCGTGTGGCCGGGCCGGCTCGATCAACCCACTCCGCCCGTAACTGACGACCCCAGCGATACATGTGCCAAATCCGGGCATACACGGTGTGTTGCCCGCACTTGCGCTCCAGCGTGAGGTGGGGGGATATGGGGGCCGCCCTTCCACCGCCTCACAGGGGGATTGCCATGGCCGTCGTGTCCGCTCGTCGTACGCTGCTCGTGCCCGCGCTGATCATCGTGGTCCACGCGATCGCTCAGGCGCAGGCCGCCGCGGCTCCCGCGCGCCCCCCGGCCGTCGCCTCCGGCGCGACCGCGGCGTGGACGCTCAAGCTGAAGGGGGACGTCCGCTGGCAGCAGGTGACGCCTGCGGGCGCGCTGCTCGTCTCGACCGACGCCGCGCTCGCGGGGGTCGATATGGAGCGCGGCCAGATCACGTGGGAGAAGCCGGAGCTCGGCGGGCTGCCGCCCGACAGCGTCCGCATGGTCGAGGGCTCCCTGCTCATGGAAGCGGCCCGCCCGGGCCTGCTCCTGGTCTTCGATCCGGTGACCGGCACGGTCCTGTTCGATTCCCGGCGCCCGGGCCTGACCCAGATCGTCACCCGCCGCGTGCTGCCACAGAGCGGCACCCTGTTGGTGCACGGGCGGGGCCCGTCAGGAGGGTCGGTGGTGGCGCTGTACGATCTCGTGACGGGTGAGCAGCGCTGGGTGAACGACGCGCTGTTCGAGCAGACGGAGCCCAAGAAAAAGGGGCTGGGCGGCCTGATGCAGGGCCTGGTGCGCGCGGCCTCCGAGGCCACTGCACTCGAGGTGCTGCAAGCCGGGCCCGACATGATCGTCGTCCATACGCTGATGGGCCTGCGCGCGCTGGATGCGCGGTCGGGCGCGGTGCGGTGGTCCACCGCCTTGCCGACCGCCCGCGCCGGCAATCCCGCGCGCCACGTGCGGCTCTTTCCGTCGCTCGACAAGACCGACCGGATCTACGTGGGCTTCGACGACCGGCTCATGGCGTTTCGTCTCGCCGACGGCCAGGCGCTCTGGGCCAAGCCCGCGATGGTGGAAGGCTGGGTGCACGGCATCGTGCAGCACCCGGACGGAATCATCATCCTCCCGGAATCACCGCCCGCCAATCAGGCGACGGGCAACGTGCGCATTGTGAACGGCGTGGTGCAGACGGG
>DATHKX010000078.1:0-4634 GCA_035488835.1 Gemmatimonadales bacterium | reverse complement strand
TAGTGGTCTACCTCCTGGCGATCGGCTCCGCGGTGCTGTACGGCGCCGCCGATTTCACCGGCGGTCTCACGACCCGCCATGCCGGCACCATCCCCGTGGTCCTTCTCTCCCAGGCCGCCGGGCTGATCCTGCTCGCGTTGATCATGCCCCTCTTGCCCCACGCGTCCCCCGCGCGGGCTGATCTGCTGTGGGGAGCCGCCGCCGGGCTGACCGGGGGAATCGGCGTCGCGCTACTGTATCACGCGCTGGCGATCGGAACGATGGCGGTGGTGGCGCCGACGACCGCCGTGTGCGCGGTCGCCATTCCGGTGCTGGTCGCGGTGCTGCTGGGCGAGCGGCCGGTGCCGCTCGCGGTCGCGGGCATCGCGTTGGGGATAGTCTCGATCGTGCTGGTGAGCCGACAGCCGGCAGCGGCGCAGCCACAGCAGGCCACGGCGGGCTCGTCGCCCCGGCGTCCGTCGGGCGTCGGCACCGCGCTGGCTTCGGGCGTCGCGATCGGCTTGTTCCTCCTATCGTTCGCTCAAGCCGGACCTCACGCGGGCATGTGGCCGCTCCTGGTAGCGCGCACGGTTTCGGTCACAATCTTCGCCGTGATGGCCATCGCCGGGGGGCGCTCCATCCAGATGCCGGCGCGTGTGACCGCGCTCGTCATCGTGGGCGGCGTGATGGACATGCTCGCCAATGCGCTGTACCTCCTTGCCACACGCCGTGGGCCGCTCAGCATCGTCGTGACGTTATCCTCGCTGTACCCGGCCAGCACGGTGCTGCTGGCGCGGCTGGTCCTGGGCGAGCGCCTCCACCCGTGGCAGATCACCGGCGTCGGGTGCGCGCTCGCCGCGGTCGTCCTGATCGTCAGCGGCAGCCGATAACGACGCATGATCGTTCATCTGATCGACGGCACGTACGAGCTGTTCCGCCAGTTCTACGGCCGGCGCCACGCCACCAAGGGCAAGGACCAGCCGCTCGGCGCGGTGGCCGGCGTACTGCACTCCGTGCTGGAGATGATCGAGAAGGGAGCGACGCACGTCGGGGTGGCAACCGACCACGTGATCGAGTCGTTCCGCAACCGTCTGTGGCCTGACTACAAGACGGCCGATGGCGTCGAGCGGGCACTGCTCGCGCAATTCCACCCGCTCGAGGAAGCACTCGCTGCCATGGGCGTGGTGGTGTGGCCCATGGTCGAGCTGGAGGCCGACGACGCGCTTGCCTCCGCGGCGCAGATCGCCGCGGGAGATGAGCGGGTGGAGAAGGTCTGCATCTGGACGCCCGACAAGGACCTGGCGCAGTGCGTACGGGACGACCGAGTCGTGCAGGTCGACCGCAGAGGCCAGAAGATCCGCAATGCGGCAGGGGTTCGCGAGAAGTTCGGGGTGGAGCCGGCCTTGATTCCCGACTTCCTCGCGCTCGTGGGCGACGCGCAAGACGGATACCCAGGCATTCCGAGGATCGGAGCGGTCACGGCGGCGCGGCTCCTCAACCAATACGGCAACATTGAGGAGTTCCCGCCGGCCGTCCTCGGCGATAGTCGCGATCTGGCACTGCTGTTCAAGAATCTGGCCACCCTCCGGACCGACGCGGCTCTCTTCCGGAATGTGGACGAGCTCGAGTGGCACGGGCCCACCAGTGCATTCGCCGCCTACGCCGACCGGCTGGGAGATGCCCGTCTGCTGGAGCGCGGCCGCAAGGCACCAGTCGCGTAGAGCATGACCCCCCGCGCGTGGTGGCTCTTCGCTCTCAGCTCAGTGATCTGGGGCGTGCCGTACCTGTTCATCAGGGTCGCGGTCGACGCGGGCGTGCCGCCCGGATTCATCGCCTGGGCGCGGGTCACTCTCGGCGCCGCCCTGCTCCTGCCCTTGGCCCTGCGGCGCGGCGCGCTCCACGGGCTGTGGCAGCGCGGCTGGGCGATCGCCGCCTACGCGGCGTGTGAAATCGCCGTGCCGTTCGTTCTCATCGCGATGGGCGAGCGGTACATCTCGTCGTCGTTGACGGCGATTCTCATCGCCACGATGCCGCTCTTTGTGGCCCTGCTGTCGGTGCCGTTGTCGCCCGCCGACAAGCCGACCGGACTCCGGCTGATCGGGCTCGTGATCGGGCTGGGCGGGGTCGTGGCCCTGCTCGGCATCGACGTCGCCGGTCGCCGCGACGAGCTGCTCGGTGCCGCCCTCGTGCTCGTGGCCACGCTGGGGTACGCCGCGGCGCCCATCATCGTGAGCCGCCGGTTGGCCGATCTCGACCCACTCGGGCCAGTGGCGGCGAGCCTCACCATGTCCGCGGTCGCGTTACTACCCGCAGTGTTCGCGAGCCCACCACACGCGATCCCGGCGTCCGCGCTCTGGGCCATCGCCGTGCTCGGCGTGGTCTGCACGGCGGCGGGGCTCGTCGTATTCTTTCAGCTCATCGCGGAGGCAGGACCGAGCCGCGCGAGCGTCATTACATACATCAACCCGGTCGTTGCGGTCCTGCTTGGCGTGGTGGTGCTGGACGAGCATCTCGGGCCCATGGCCATCGTCGGACTCGTGCTGATTCTGGGAGGCTCGTGGCTGTCCACCGGCGGTCGGATCCCCTTCAACTCAGAGAACGGAAAGTGAGACGCGCATCATGACCGCACCAAGCATCGTCGCGAAATGGCCGACGCGGGCGCCGTACCTGCTCAGCGTCCTCCGGATCGTCGCGGCATTTCTCTTCATGCAGTTCGGGACGGCCAAGTTGCTCGCGTTTCCTGCAGCCATCATGCCAGGCGGGGGCACCGCGCCGATCGCGTCGCTTGTCGGCGTCGCCGCAATCCTCGAGACGTTTGGCGGCCTTTGCCTCCTCCTCGGCCTGTTCACCCGGCCGGTGGCCTTCATCGTCGCGGGCGAGATGGCCTTCGCGTACTTCCTAGGCCATGCGCCAAACGGTTTTTGGCCGGTGCTCAATCAAGGGCACCCCGCCATTCTGTTCTGCTTTGTCTGGCTCTATCTCTCCGCCGCGGGCCCGGGGCCGTGGAGCCTGGATGCCAAACGCGGGAGCTAAGCCGCTCGACCGGTCCATCGTCGAGGGTCCGCTCGCGCGCGCCGTCTGGATGCTCGCCTGGCCCACGATGCTGCAGAACCTCATCGCCGGGCTGCAGGGCGTGGTCGATCACGCCCTGGTGGGACACTTCGTGGGGTACGCCGGCAACGCCGCGATCGGGGTCGCGATCCAGATCTTCATCGTCGTCATCGTGTTCGTGATATCGGTGTTCGGCGGGATGGGTGTGCTGGTGTCCCGCTTCGCGGGGGCCAACGACCCCGACAAGGTAAATCGCACCGTCTACCAGGCCTTCCTTGCCGCGGTGGCCCTGTGGGGATTGCTGCTGGCCCCGCTGGGGTGGGTACTGGCGCCGTCGCTGCTCCGGGTGGTGAACGCCGCGCCCGCCGTGCAGGTCCAAGCGTTGCCGTTCCTCCGTATCATGTTCGTGGGCAGCCTCGGGATGCTGCTCTTTTTCATGGTGAGCGGGGCCTTGCGGGCGGCGGGCGACGCACGCACGCCGCTGCGCCTGGGCGTCCTCCTCACCGTTCTGAACATCGCGTGCAACGTGGCGTTCATCACGGGCCTCGGACCGCTGCCGCGATTGGGCACCGCCGGCGCCGCCGTCGGCACCACGGTGGCGGGCCTCGTGGTGAGCGGCATCGCGGGATACCTGTTGTTCTCGGGGCGGCTCCCGGTGGCGTGGCACCGCGGCATGAACTGGCGGCCCGACTGGGGAATCATCCGCGAGCTGTTCCGCTTCGGGCTGCCCACCGGCTTCCAAGGAATCGCGATGAACGTCGCGGGCGTGCTGCTGCTCCGTTTCATCGGCTCGCTTCCGCAGAGCGCCGAGGCGCAAGCCGCCTATGCCGTGGGGTACACCGAGCTGTTCTCGTTCATCACGTGGACGTCGGTGGGGTTGATGAGCGCCGCCGCGACCGTCGGCGGTCAGAACCTGGGGGCGGGCCGTCCCGAGCGCGCGGTGCACGGTGTGCACGTCGCGGCGGGGCTTGGCCTCGGCCTCGCGGCCGCGATCGGCATCCTGTTCCTCGCGATCCCGCGCGCCCTGCTCGGGCTGTTCGGCATGACCGACCCAGTGGTCGTCGGCCTGGGCGTGCAGTTACTCCGCTTCCTCAGTGTCTCGGGGCTGTTCGTCACCGTGGCCCTCACGTACACCGGGGGACTCCAGGGCACGGGCGACACCCGCTCTCCGCTGTACATCTCGATCGTGTCTCAGATCGTGGTGCCGCTCGGTCTCTGCACCCTGTTCCAGGCGACGCGCGGCCTGCGCCCCGCCGACATCTGGACCGCCATCCTCTTGGGCCACATCACGCGCTGCGGGTTGAGTGTGTTGCGGTTCCGTCAGGGAAAGTGGCGCGGTATCAAAGTGGCGGTGGAGCCGGCGTGAGCGGCCGGAATGCCCTGGCCCGGATTCGAACCGGGTGGTCAAAGTGGCCCTTACCAGGGAATGACGACCTGTCGCAGTCCCTCCGCGACGCCGCCTATTTCCTTGGGGGCGCGTTCGGTATCGCCATGTTCCTCCGGTCGCGAATCCGTGCAACGCGGGCACGATTCGAGCGGGGCCTGTGAATGTAGGGCTTTTGCTCGCAGCCGGAGGTCTTGAAACAACATTGTGAGGATGATCA
>DATHKX010000077.1:0-6053 GCA_035488835.1 Gemmatimonadales bacterium | reverse complement strand
GGGTTCCAGTTTTTCGGCGTCACGATCGTCAAGGGCTCACTCAAGACCTCCGGCGGTGGCGGCACGCCGGCCCACTTCTGGGGCACCGTCATGGTGCAGGATACGGCCCAGTTCACCGACACGACCAACAACATTTCCGGTGGCGCCAACCTCCTGTACTCTAAGTGCGCTATTATCAAGGCGTTAAACAAGACAGGGGTGGGGTCGATGATGCGGTCGCGGGGGTGGGTCCAGCTCTACTAAAGTGACCTAACTCTCGGCAAGCAAAGTACTTGTTGGTTCGGCCTCAAGTAGGTTCGAGGCTTGACAGGATAAGGGGCGGGGCTTACTGTAGTTTGCCCTCGCCCCATCTTGTCTTCAACCCATAGGCAGCTATGGCCCTCTTCGGGTTGCTGGGTGGCAAAAAAACCTCGGTGGGCCTGGATATCGGTTCCGGCATCATCAAGCTGGCGGTGATCGACCATTCCGGCAGCGAGCCGGAGCTCGTCAAGGTCGCCACGACCGAGGTCGCCGCCGATGCCATCGTGGAGGGGGAAGTCATGGACCCCGGGCTCGTGTCGGAAGCGATCCGGGGGCTGTTTTCCACGGCCGGCGTCAAGCAACGGTCGGTGGTGACGGCGGTGGGCGGCCGGGACGTGATCGTCAAGAAGATCCAGATGGACCGGATGAAAGAAGGGGACGCCCGGGAGGTAATCCGGTGGGAGGCCGAGCAGCACGTGCCGTTCGACATGGCGAACGTGGAGCTCGACTTCCAGATCCTCGATCCCGACGCTGAAGGGCTCCAGATGAATGTGCTGCTCGTTGCCGCCAAGCGAGAGCTGGTGGACAGCCGCACCTCGCTTTTGGGGGAGGCGGGGCTCGAGGCGGCGATCATCGACGTGGACGCGTTCGCAATCCATAACGCCTTCGAGCTGAACCACCCCGACGCGATGCAGGGCGTGGTGGGGCTGGTCAACATCGGGCACGAAGTCACCAACGTGAACATCCTGGAGGACGGGATCCCGGTGCTGACGCGGGACCTCTCGGTGGGCACGCGGCGGTTCCGGGAGGACCTCCAGCGGGAGAAGGGGCTCTCGGCCGAGGACTCGGAGCGGGTGATCCAGGGCCAGGCCCAGAGCGGGGACCTGGCGCAGTACGTGGACGCCCGGGGCGAGGAGATCGCGGTGGGGGTGGAGCGGGCGGCGGCGTTCCTGGCGACGGCGTCGCGCTCCGCGGGGGGGCTGGGGCGGGTGTACACGATCGGCGGCGGGGCACGCATTCCGGGTCTGAACGAGGCGTTGTCGAACCGGCTGCGGGTGCCGGTGGAGATCGCGAGCCCGGTGCAGCGGCTCAAGGTGCGCGACTCGGTATTCGAGTCCGTCGCGGTGGATGAGGTCGCGCCGCTGCTGATGCTATCGGTAGGTCTGGCGCTGAGGCGCGCCGCATGATCGAAATCAACCTACTGCCCGGGAAGAAGCGGAAGGCGGCCGCCGGCGGCGCGGGCTTCAAGTTCGCGCTACCCGACTTCCGGGGTCTGCTTGCGAGCATCAAGAACCCGTGGCTGCTCGCGGCGAGCGCGGCCTCGTTGATCGTGGTGGGTGGCGGGTTGCTGTGGTTCATCACGCAGAGCACGCGGCTGCGGGTGGCCCAGAACCGCCGCACCGAGGTGCAGGCGGAGAAGCGGCGCTTCGACGCAGTGATCGCGCAGAAGCGGCAGTCGGAGCGCATCCGGGACTCGCTCGTCGCGGAGATCACCGTCATCCGCGGCATCGACGCGGACCGCTACATCTGGCCGCACGTGCTCGACCAGATCACGAAGGCGCTGCCGCCCTACACCTGGCTCACGGGGATCTCGGTGGCCGGGGGCGGCAATGTCGCCCCGGGCGCGCCGGGTTCCGTGGTGGCCGGTCCGAGCACCCCGGACTCGACGGGGCGGACGCAGGTCCGCGTCTGGATCACCGGCAGCACCGTGGACATCCAGGCGTTTACCACGTTCCTGCGCCAGCTCGCCGCGTCGCCTTGGCTCACGGATGTGACCCCGGCGACGACCTCCACGATCATCGAGGCGGACCGCCCGGTCACCGCGTTCAACGTGGCCGTGCGCTTCCGGGTGGCGGACTCGGTGTACATCCGCACCGTCCCCCTGACCCAGTCGGCGAGGTAGCGCCATGGCCTTGCTGCCGCAGGACAGGCAGAGCCAGGTGATGCTGCTCATCACCATCGGCATGCTCGCGCTCGGCTACGCCTTTTGGAACTACTGGGCGAAGCCGACGGGCGAGGAGATCCAGGCCATCCAGACCGAGATCGCCAGCATGGAGGCCGTGATCGCGCAGGCGAAGGCGGATCTCGCGAGCGGCACGGTGGAGGACCTGCGCCGCAAGGTCGAGGAGTACACGGCGCTGCTCGGGGTGATGCGTCGCCTCGTGCCCGAGAAGAACGAAGTCCCGGCGCTGATCGACGACATCTCGACCAAGGCCAAGGTGCGCGGCGTGACCATCGGCCGGATCGAGCCCCAGGCCGTCGAGCCGGGGCCGCCGTTCGACACGTACCGCTACCGCCTGGAGATCATCGGGCACTACGACCAGCTGGGCGAGTTCCTGTCCGACATCGCGAGCCTGCCGCGCATCATCGTGCCGCAGGACGTGATCCTCAAGGCGGCGGCGCAGCAGGCGCAGAAGCTGCTGGGCGACACGCTCGGCGCGCTGCTCGAGGCGCAATTCGGGATCCGCACGTTCGTGAAGGCGGCGGCGCCGCCCCCGGCGGCGCCGAAGAAGGGCGCGGGGGGCGCACGGTGAGAGCGCGATTTGCGGCGTGCGTCGCCGCGCTGCTCGCCGCGGGTCCGTTGGCGGCCCAGGCCAAGCCCAACCCCGAGGCGGCGAAACCGGACGGCGCCAAGCGCGACAGCGTCGCGGCGCCGGTGCTGGTGCGCGAGGTGTTCTCGTACGAGGGCGGCGGACGGGACCCGTTCCTGTCGCTGCTCCGGTCGGGCGACATCCGGCCGCTCCTGTCGGACCTGCGGCTCGTGGGCATCTACTACGATGGGCGGTATCCGGCGCGCAGCGTCGCGGTGCTGCGCGATGTGACCAACAGCAAAGTGTATCGGGTGAAGCCGGGCAACATCATCGGGCGCCTCAAGGCCACCACGATCCGGCCGCGGGAAATCGTGTTTACGGTGCAGGAGTTCGGCTTCGAGCGGCAAGAGAGTCTGTCGCTCGCCAAGCAGGAGGTAACGCCATGAAGCGCATCGCAGCCCTCGTCCCGTTCCTGCTTGTGCTGACCCCGGGCGCAAGCCCGGGGATGAGGGGCGCGACGCCCCGGGACGGCGAGGTCAAGGCCGTCAGCGTGGTCCCGGCGGCGGGCAGCGTGGAGGTCGTGATCGATCTCCGCGGCGCCGTCGACATCCAGGACTTCACGTTGGCCAATCCGGCCCGGCTGGTCGTGGACCTGCAGGGCGCGCGACTCGTCGCCCCCGCAGTGCTGTACGACGGAGCCAACCGCGGCGGCATCAAGAACATCCGGTACGCCCAGTTCCGGCCCGGCGTGGTGCGGGTCGTGATCGACCTCGACGCGCTGAAGGACTATCAGATCGAGCGCCGGGACGGTCAGGTGCGGGTGAAGATCGGCTCCGAGCGGACGGCGTTCGAGGCGTGGTCGAGCCAGTCGGTGGCGAGCGCGGCGGCGGCCCCGGTGGCGCTGCCGGTGGCGCAGCGGACTCCGAGCCGGGGCGGCGGCGGTCAGGCGGCGCGGGTCGCCACGCCGGCGCAGAGCGGCGACGGCTCGATCGACGCGTACCTCGCGGCCCACGCGAATGAGAGCGCCCAGTCGCAGGCGGCGCGCATCACGGTGACGTGGGACAACGCGGATCTGCGGGAGGTGGTGGCGGGCTTCGCGGCGTTCAGCGGCCGGACCATCATCCTGTCCAAGGACGTGAAGGGGCAGGTCTCGGCCGAGATCAAGAACCAGCCGTGGGACCTCGCGTTCAACGCGGTGCTCGAATCGCAGGCGCTCGCCGCCAACGTGCTGGACGGCGGCATCATCCAGGTCATCGACAAGCGGGACCTGGCGCGCGCCGACTCGACGGTGCCGGTGGAAACGCGGCTGGTGCGGGTGAACTACGCCAAGGCCTCGGCGCTCGTGCCGTCGGTGGCGTCGATCCTCACCAAGCGGGGCCAGGTCGTCGCCGATTCCACCAGCAACGCGCTGGTGATCACCGAGATCGCGAGCCGGATCAGCCGGGTCGAGGAGTTCGTGAAGGGGCTCGACATCCGCACGCCCCAGGTGTCGATCCAGGCGAAGATCATCTTCGTCGACCGCACCGACGTGGAGGAGCTGGGCGTGAAGTACGACCTCGGCTCCCAGACGCAGTTCTTCAACAAGCTGGTGCAGCGGCCGGACCCGCGGACCGCAAAGGCCGTCGACACCAACGGCGACGGCGTACCGGACGCGTTCGTGCCGCAGGACAACTTCGCGCCCAACCAGACGATCGTGGATCTGGGTGGGAACTCGCTGTCCGCCATCGGGAACGCCGATCAGGAAGTGGTGAACCCGGCGCTGAACCTGATCTTCTCGACCGCGATCGGGAACTTCGACCTCACGACATTCCTGCAGGCGCTGCAGCGGGTCGAGCTGGCCGACGTCCAGGCGGAGCCGACCATCACGACGCTCGACAACCGGGTGGCCGAGATCCTGGTCGGCGACCGCGTGCCGATCCGCGTGATCGACGTGAGCACGGGGGGCACCGCTGCGGGCGCCGTGCCGCGCGCCACCGTGCGGTTCGAGCAGACCGGCATCAACCTGAAGGTGACGCCGCACGTGACGGCGAACCGCCAGGTGCTGATGGAAGTGCACGCCGAGCGCTCCAACGTGAAGCCCGCGTCGGTGGACATCGGCTTCACGTTCCAGACGCAGCAGGCGGACAACCAGATCCTGGTCAACGACGGGGAAACGGCGGTCATCGGTGGCCTCACGGTGACGGAGGTCACGGTGACCAAGTCGGGAATCCCGTTCCTTGTAGACTTGCCGATCCTCGGGAAGCTGTTCGGTTTCAGCTCCGAGCAGGAATCGCGGCGCGATCTGCTGATTCTCATCACGCCGCACATCATCGACGACCTGGTGACGCCCAGCACCGGGAAGTGACCAGGAGCGTTCTTATGCAGCGGATGCGCGGGGTGCGGGGTTGGTGCGCGCTGGTGACGCTCGCGGGCGCCGCCGGTGCGTGCGAGACGGCGCGGAACCCGGGCGGCGTGCAACCGGACCGGATCCCGCCCAGCATCACGCTGAGCACGACGGCGGATACGCAGCAGATCGCGAGCGGGCTGTCGTTCAACGTCGATGCGTCGGACAACCTCGGGCTGAAGGACATCCGCGTCACCTATTCGGGCGGCTACATCGCCCAGACCGATACCATTTTCAACTCGGCGGTCACGAGCTTCAACCAGGGCACGCACGTCACGTTCCCGCCCACGTCGGGCGCGGGCGGGTTCATCACGGTCATCGGCCGCGCCACCGACGGCCAGGGCAACTTCGCGGAAGACACGATCGTAATCTTCCTGTCGAACGTGCAGGCGCTGAGCGTCACGCTGCTCGCGCCCACCACGGGCGCGATCGCGTCGCCGGGCCGCAACGTCGTGGTGTCGGTACGCGCGCAGCAGGTGGGCGGCATCCTGCGCGTCGGCTTCACTATCGTGCCCCGCACCGCCGTCACCGACCCGACGGTGCCACCCACCGACTCGCTCGTGTTCACCGGCACGCTCCCGACGGACACGACCTATACAGACACCCTCACCGTCAGCCCCAGCTTCACGACGGGCTCGTTCACGGTGGCCGGCTTCGCCGTGGATGCCGGCACCCGGCGCGCGGTCACCGCCGCGGTGACGGTCAACATTCAGTCGGTCGCGACCGACAACACGCCGCCCGTCGTGTCGCACACCATTCCGGCCCGCGTGGAGGCGACCGATACCATCACCGTGCGCGCGCTCGATCCGAGCGGCATCGCCTGGATCGGGTTCCGGGTGGATACGGTGCTCACCGCCGTCCCGCCGTTCACCGGGATCACGCCGGCGCGGTTCGACTCG
>DATHKX010000076.1:0-2435 GCA_035488835.1 Gemmatimonadales bacterium | reverse complement strand
ACCCTGCTGGTCGCCACCAGTTTCGCCCCGGAGCGGACGTTCGTGCTGGTGATGCTCATGGTCGCCCTGGAAGTCGGCGTCTTCATCGTGTTCGGGCGCTACCTCGTGAACCGGCTGGTCCTGTGGCCGCTGGAGCGCGTGGTCGCCACCGCCGACGCGGTGGCGGACGGCGACCTGGGGCGGCGCGCGCCGGACGCGGAGACGCGCGACTTCGCCACCCTCGCCGAGCGGCTCAACCGCATGACCGATCACCTGCTCGACGCGCAGGGGCAGCTGGTGCGCTCGGAGAAGCTCGCCAGCATCGGCCGGCTGGCGGCCGGGATCGCCCACGAGGTGGGGAACCCGCTGGGCGCGATCGGCACTTACGTCGAGGTGCTGCGGCGCCGCGGCGCCGACCCCGAAGTGGTCACCGGCGTGACCCGCGAGCTCGAGCGGCTCGACCGCATCGTGCGCGGGCTGCTCGACTACGCGCGACCCCAGGAAGAGGCGCTGGCGCCGCTCGATGCCGCGGCCGTGGCGCAGAGCGCCTACGGGCTGCTCGAGGCGCAGGGTGCCCTGAAGCCGGTGCGGGCGACCCTCGAGCTCGTGCCCGTCGTCCCGCGCATGCTCGGGCGGGCCCATCTGCTGGAGCAAGCGATCGTCAACCTGGTGCTGAACGCGGTGGACGCCGCGCCCGGCGGGACCGTGATCGTGGGCGCTCGGGGCTGGGCCTTCGAATCGCGGCGCGCCTCGCCCAAACGGGAGAGCGATCCGCAGCGGGCCACCTTTCCGCGCCGCCCGGAGAGTCGCCCCGCGCGCACCGACTTCGCCGCCGGCCAGCGGGGAGTGCTTCTGTACGTCGCGGATTCGGGCCCCGGGGTACCCCCCGAGGACCGCGACAAGGTCTTCGACCCGTTCTACACCACTAAGGAGCCGGGCCGGGGAACGGGGCTCGGCCTCGCCATCGTCGCGCGCGCCGTGCACGACATGGGAGGGGTGGTGTGGGTGGACACGGCGCGGGAGGGAGGGGCGGCGTTCAAGATGTTCTTCCCTGTGGCGAAATGAGCCGGGTTCTGGTAGTGGACGACGAGCCCGGCCTCCGCCAATCGCTCGGGCTGTTGCTGGCGGATGCGGGCTACGACGTGGCGGCCGAGGGCAACGGGGCGCGAGCGCTCGAGCGCGCCCTCGCCGAGTCGTTCGACCTCGTGCTGTGCGACGTGCGAATGCCGGAGATGGACGGGCTGGCGTTCCTGCGCGCCTACAAGGGGCGTGGCGGCACGGCCCTGGTCATCATGATGAGCGCCTACGGCGGCGAGGAAGCGGCGCTCGCTGCCATGAAGGAGGGCGCGTACGACTACATACCCAAGCCGTTCCGCCCAGACGAGGTGGTGCTCACCCTGCGCAAAGCCGAGGAGCGCGAACGGCTCGGTCACACCATCGCGACACTAAGGGCACAGTTGGACTCGAGCCCCGCGGTGCGGGCGCTGATCGCCGAGAGCCAGCCGATGCGACAGGCCCTCGATATGGTGGCGCGGGTGGCGGGACATCCCACGACGGTACTGATCACCGGCGAGCGCGGGACGGGCAAGGAAGTCATCGCCCAGGCGATCCATCGCGCCAGTCCCCGCGCGGCCGGCCCCTTCGTGGCGGTGAACTGCGCGGCGATCCCCGACACCCTGCTCGAGTCGGAGCTGTTCGGTTATGTGAAAGGCGCCTTCACCGGGGCTGCGGGCGACCGTCCCGGGCTGTTCGAGCAGGCGGACGGCGGCACGTTGCTGCTGGACGAGATCGGGGAGCTGCCGCTGGCGCTCCAGGCGAAACTGTTGCGGGTGCTGCAGGAGAATGAGATTCGCCGGGTGGGAGACCAGAAAACGCGGCGGGTGGATGTGCGACTGCTCGCGGCGACCGCCAAGGATCTCGCCGCAGAGGCGGCGGCGGGCCGGTTTCGCCACGATCTGTTCGACCGGTTGAACGTCGTGGCGATTCACCTGCGGCCGCTGTCGGAGCGGCGTGCCGACATCGCACCCCTGGCGGGTCATTTTGCGGCGCGGCTTGCCGGCCGGCTCGGCCGGCGGGTGGCGTTGAGCGAAGCGGCGCTCCAGTGGCTGGGCGAGCAGCCGTGGCCGGGCAACGTGCGCTCGCTCGAGCACGCGATCGAACGGGCGGCGGTGCTGTCGGAAAAGGAGGTTCTGGAGCCGTCGGATTTCCGGCCCAACCCCGGACTCGCGTCCGGGGTTAGTCTGACCCCGGGCGCGAGCCCGGGGTTGCCGGGGACCGGGACCCTCAAGGACGCCGTGGAGGGTGCGGAGCGCCAGGCCATCACCGCTGCCCTCGGGGCGGCGGGTGGCAACCGCCGCGAGGCGGCCAAGCGGCTCGGCGTGAGCCTCCGGACCCTCTTCTACAAGATGGATCGATACGGCATCGACTAGTGCAGTATTCTGCACTTATGCAGCATT
>DATHKX010000075.1:0-2532 GCA_035488835.1 Gemmatimonadales bacterium | reverse complement strand
GACCCCACGCCGAGCTCGGACGAGTAGGTGTAGACGCGGCGCGGCATGCCCAGGAGTCCGATGAGATGCATCGGAAAGAACGCCAGGTTCATCCCGATGAACTGCAGCCAGAAGTGCCACTTGCCCAACGACTCGTTCAACAGCCGGCCCGTCATCTTCGGCCACCAGTAGTAGATGCCGGCGAACAGGCCCAGAACGGTGCCGCCGAACAGCACGTAGTGGATGTGCGCCACTACGTAGTAGGTGTCGGTTTGCTGGAGATCGGCCGGTGGCGACGCGTGCGACACCCCCGACAGCCCGCCGATGATGAACATCGCGATGAAGCCGACGGCGAACCGCAGTGCGGTCGTGCCGTGGATATCGCCACCCCACAGGGTCCCGATCCAATTGAAGATCTTCACCCCGGTGGGGATGGCGATGAGCATGGTGGTGCCGGCGAACACCGAGTCGGCGATGGGTCCGAGGCCGACGGAGAACATGTGATGGCTCCACACGCCCCAGCCCATGAGCCCGATCAGGATTCCCGAATAGACGACGACGGTGTAGCCGAACAGGGGCTTGCGCGCGAACGTCGGCAGCACCTCGGACACCACCCCCATCGCCGGCAGGACCAGGATGTACACCTCGGGGTGGCCGAACAGCCAGAAGAGGTGCTGCCACAGGATAGGCGTCGCGCCTGCACTGGTCAGATAGAAATGCGCGCCGAACAGACGGTCGAACATCAGGAAGACGAGCGCGACGGTGATGACGGGGAACGCGGTGATGATCAGGAACTGGGTGACGAGCGTCATCCACGTGAACACGGGCAGCCGCATCATCGTCATCCCGGGCGCCCGCAGGTTCAGAATCGTGACGATGAAGTTGAAACCCGCCGCGAGCGACGAGATGCCGAGGATCTGCAGGCCGAGCTGCCAGAAGTCGATATTCGGCCCGGGGGAAAACTGCCGCTCCGTGAGGTTCGCGTAGCCGAACCACCCACCGTCGGGGGCGACGTGCAGCGTCCCGGCGTGGAACAACGGCCCCGCCAGCCAGCTCGCGTTCAGGAGCAGCCCACCGAGGAGGAACACCCAGTAGCTGAAGGCATTGAGCCGCGGAAACGCCACGTCCCGGGCGCCGATCTGCAGCGGGATGATGTAGTTGAAAAACGCCGCCGACAGCGGCATCAGCGCGAGGAACACCATCGTGGTGCCATGCATCGTGAACAGCTGGTTGAACGTCTCGGCGCTCACCACGTGGCCGTTGGGCTGGGCGAGCTGCGCCCGGATCACCAGCGCTTCGAGCCCACCGATCAGGAAGAACGCGAAGGCGGTCCAAAAGTAGAGCAGCCCGATCCGTTTGTGGTCGGTCGTGGTGAGCCAGCTCTTGAGACCCGTGGCGTCGCTCATTTCAGACTCTGGAGATATGCGACTAACGCCGCGATGTCGGCGTCCGTGAGCGGCGGCTGCATCCGCGGCATCAGGGACCCGGGCTTCAAGTCCGCCGCGTCGGCGATCCAGCGCGCGAGGTGCGCAGAGTCGTTCGGAAACATGCCCGCCGCGATCGAGGTGCGGCTGCCGACGTGCGTGAGATTGGGCCCGATCACGCCGGGCGATACCCCTTGGATCGTGTGGCAGGCGAGGCAGGCGCTGCGTGAATAGACGGCTTTGCCGCCCGCAGCCGCGCTCGCGGGGGCCGGCGTTGCCGGCCCGCTCTGCTCGGTCTTCACCCACGTCTCGAAGCCGGAGTCCGAATCGACCACCACCCGAAGGCCCATGTTGGCGTGCGACCGGCCGCAGAACTCCGCGCATTGACCGGAATACTCGCCCACCGAATCCGCGCGAAACGCGATGCGGGTCACGTGCCCTGGGATCGCGTCCCGCTTACCGCCCAGCGCGGGCGCCCAGAACGAGTGGATCACGTCGGCCGACGTGATCGACAGTTGCACGGGCTTGCCTACAGGCACGTGCAGCTCGTTCGCCGTCACGACCCCCAGGTTCGGGTACTTGTACTCCCACCACCACTGGTGTCCGATCACCTCGACCTTGAGCGCGTCAGGGGGCGCGTCGCCCGCCGTCGCGAAAATGGTGCGCACGGTGGGTACGGCCACGAGCACGAGGATCACCGCGGGTGCGAGCGTCCAACCAATCTCGAGCGCGGTGTGCCCGTGTAATGGCTTCGGGACCGGACGTCCCTCCCGGTGACGGAACCGGATGAGTGCAATGAGAAGCAGCGTCTCGACGATCACGAACACGACCACGGCCCACCAGAAGATGTCGGTGAACAGGTGATCGATCGCGCGCCCGTAGTCGGATCGTGGCCGCAGCGTGGACTGCGGAAAGGGGCCGGCACACCCGGCAAGGACGAGGGCGGCGGTGGTCAGCCAGAGGCGGCGGCGCGTCACGGCGTCGACGCTCCCCAGGTCACTCTTCCCCTTCGGCCGCCCCATCCCGGAGCTCCTGGGCCAGCGGATGCCGTCGCCAGAGAATCAGCACTGTGAGGGCGGCCCCCACGACGTTCCCACCAAGGATCCGGACCCAGGCGAGCCCGCCCAGG
>DATHKX010000074.1:0-3690 GCA_035488835.1 Gemmatimonadales bacterium | reverse complement strand
CACGATCGCCGGGATGTCGAGCCCGTTGACACTCGAGGTGTTGGGGAGGAAGAAGCGGAGCGCGTCGGTGTTGCCCGGCTGGACGCCTGACGCGCCGACCGCACCGCGCAACCGCACGCTGTTGATCCAACGCCACTTCGGAAAGAAGGGCTCGTCCGAGATGACGTACGACACGCTCACCTTCGGATAGTAGACCTTGTTGAAGTCTGTCCCGAACGCGCTGTTGTCGTCGACACGGACACCGCCGTTCAGGAACAGCCGGTCCTTGTAGCCGAACTGCTGCTCCACGAACAGGCCGACCGTCGAGGATACCGTGGTGCTCTCCCGCACCAGCGGGATCGATCCGCCGGTCACCGTTGTCGCCCCTCCCCCCAGGTTCTCCGCGTACGCCACGTTCAGATCGTTCTTCGTCTTGAAATACTGGGCGCCGACCGTCGTCCGCGACGTCAGCGTCGGGCTCAGCGTGAACGATGCCGTCCCGTTGACATCAGCGGTATACTGGAAAAAGGTCGTGCGATCATCCTGCTTGAATCCGGTCTTGATGGTCGCGAAGTCCACACAGTCGTCACGCATGCACAGATCGGTGTCCAACCGGCTGGCATAGTCGATGCCACCCACGGCGCGGAACGCCAACCAGCTCTTGGGCCGCCAGTGGGCCGTCCCGCTCCCGATGAACCGGTTGATGTCCTGCCCGATCGCTTCGGAGAACATCTCGTTGGGCGTGAATAGGCGATAGCCGAAGCGACCGTTGTTTTTGTTTCCCGGCCCGCCGAGCGCGTTCGACAGAAGCCCGGTCGTGTTGTTGTCCGTCGGCAGCACCCGCAGGCGGCTCGAGATAAAGACGGTCGAGGCTTGCAGGTCCATGCGAGAGTTCGGGTTCGCCGAAATGTTGGCTCGAATGCTGGTGCGCCGCAGGCCGTTGGGCTGTGCCTGGTTGCCCGGCACCTCGCTGATCTGCCGCAGTGCGCGCAGCGCGCTGTCTGCGAACTGCGGCATCTTCGCCTGACCCACCTCGTCCTCCCACTCGCCCGACATGTAGTACCGCACCGCGTCCGACCCACCCGACACCTGTACGCCATACTGCTGGCGGTGGCCGGTGCCGAGCGGCGTCGTCTGCGGGTCCTGGAAGAGGTTGAACTGGGTCACGCTGTCCTGGGCGCAGGTGCCGGCCGCGGCCTGCGTCAGAATGCATTGCACCGTGTTCGTAGGAGTCGACGTCGTCGCCGCGGTCGTCCCGGTGCGCCAGCCGCGGAAGGCGGCAGGGTAATCGTTGTAATCCCTTATCGCGCCCTGCTCGGCATACACGTTCCACCGCGCCTTGCCGGGCGAGCCACGCTTGGTCGTAATCAGCACGACGCCATTCGCCGCATCGGTGCCGTACAGCGCCGACGCCGCCGGCCCCTTCACGACATCGATCGACTCGAAGTCCTCGGGGTTCAGGTCGTTGATACGGCTGGGCGGGGCGCAGCCGACGTCGCACACGCCGGATGAGCGATTCTGACTGGTGACGCGGATCCCGTCGAGGAAGTACACCGGCTCGTTGCTGAGCGAAAGGCTGTTCGTCCCGCGAATGCGCACGCGCGACGGAGCGCCCGTCACGGTGCCCGGCAGGACGTCTACGCCGGCGGCCTTCGCAATCAGGAGGTCGGTGACGTTCGTGATCGGCGCCGTTTCGACGAGCTTGGCGGCATCGATCCGGGCGATCGAGTTGCCGACTTCCCGCTTGGCCTGATCCCCGGTGGACGTGATGACCACCTCGTCCAGCGAGTACGGCGACAGTGCGAGCGCGAGGTCGACGACCGCGGTCTCGCCGGGATTCACGGTGACCACGCGCGACGCCGCGCCGAAGCCGACGGCGCTGGCACGCACCGTGAGCTGTCCGCCGGGGACCCGCGACAGCGTATAACGACCGTCGGCATTGGTTTGTGCGATGAGCGACGTCCCCATGACGGTGACGCGCGCGCCTGCCAGCGGTTGCCCGTTGGCCTGGTCGGTGACGCGGCCCGCGACCGTGGCGTGCTGGGCTCGCGCGACGGGGCTGACGCCGCCGACGAGCCCGCAGAGCACCGGCAGCGCGCGCAGCGTGGAGCGAATGGCAATGCGCATACGCAGTCCTCCCTTCGAGAGGTTGATCACACACCGCACACGGGAAAAGCCCCTCGCCCGCGTCAGCGCGCGGCGAGGATGGCTGGTCTTCTCGAATCAGCGAATGCGCACCCGTGCCCAACGGCAGACAGGGCACGAACGGTGCAAGGTGGAACGCAACGTCACATACGGCGACGCCCGTTCCAATTGGGGACTATTGTGCAGCTTGTATTACAACGTCGCAAGAGGCCTAAAACAAGCGTCTATTTCGAGAAATCCACCTTCGGCGCCTGGGCCGCGCCCGGCGTTTCCAGCTCGAAGTACGGCCGTGGCCCCTTCCCGAGGAGCTTCGCCGTCAGCACCTGCGGGAACCGCCGGATGTAGGCGTTATACCGGTTGACCGCCTCGTTGTAGTCCTGCCGCGCAACGGCGATGCGGTTCTCCGTCCCTTCGAGCTGGTCCTGCAACGCGCGGAAGTTCTCGTTGGACTTGAGCTGCGGATAGTTCTCGGCGATGGCGAGCAGGCGGCCGAGCGGGGCCGTGAGCTGCCGGTTGGCCTCCGCCATCTGCTCCAGGTTGCCGCTCTGGACCGCCCCGGCCAGCTTGGCCCGGGCCTCCGCCACCTCGGTGAAGACCGTCTGCTCCTGCTTCGCATACGCCTTGACCGTCTCGACCAGGTTGGGGATGAGGTCGGCGCGGCGCTGCAGCTGCACCTTGATCTGCGACGCCGCGGCGTTCACCTGCTCGTCGTAGGTCTGGATCGTGTTGTAGCCGCAGCCCGCCGCGAACACCAAGCCGACGATGGGAACGAAGCGTTTGAGCGCGTGCACTGGTGTCATCCTCTTTCTATTCGAGACGGTTCACATAGGCGGCGGTAGCTGCCACCGCCGCGAGATACGCGGTCGCGAGCGGATCGCTCTTCCCGAGCCGCGGGAGCGGACCGCCCATCGCGTGTTGTACCAACGGTGCCAGCCCGTCGGCCGGGAAGCCGATCAGCGCGCCCCCGCTCCGTACCAGCTCGGCGGGCGAAGTGGGCGCGGGCCGGCTAGCGAGACGCAACACCGCGCGCAGCATGGTGAAGAAGCCGCCGGCGCTCCCTACGACGACCCGCGCCAGCTGTTTCGGGTCCTCGCGCAGCGCCGCGTACGCCTGGCGCAGCCGGACCAGCTTGCCCATCAGCTCATGCTCGAGCTGGCGCCGCAGGTGGCCGCGGTCTATCTGGATACCGGGCCACGGATCGCGGCCCGCGAGCAGCCGGTGCGCATCACGGATGTCCTCGTACTCGATGGGGAAGGCGTCCGCCGACTCCCGCCACTCCCGCTCGGTCAGGATGAGGGGCGCGGGCTGGCCCGCGCGGTTCCAGTCGCGCATCGCCGGAGCGAGCGCTGCGAACAAGGCGTCGTCCACCGCGTCACAGATCAGCAAGGTATTCACGTCGGAGCGGTCCGGTACGTGCGTCCCGCGCGCCCACGATCCGTAGAGCAGCAGCGCCACCAGGCGCTCGCCGAGCGCGCGGGCCACCTCGCTCGCGAACCGCTCGATTGGTACGGTCTTGGCCATGGTCAGAAGCGCCCTCCCGCTCCGCCGCCTGAGAAGCCACCCCCA